>JANPOH010000087.1:0-37480 GCA_031427895.1 Betaproteobacteria bacterium | reverse complement strand
GACTGTCGAACGTTGCGCGGGCCACGACGGCACCTGGGGGGTGAAAAGCGAGTACTATGAAAATTCGATGAAGATCGGCCGCCCGGTGTTCAGGCTCATGGCTGAAGCGCAGCCGGATTACATCAGCTCCGATTGTGCGATTGCGGGGCGCCACATTCAACAGGGGATGCACGAAAGTGACAGCGGCAGCCAGGCGCAAAAGCAGCACCCGCTAGCACTGTTGCGCATTGCCTACGGACTTTAAAACGGAAAAATGCCTAAAATTACCCGCGACACGCTGATGACTCTTGAAGCGTACGCCAAAGCGCGCGTCGCGTTTCGGGCTCAAGTTATCCGGCATAAACAAGCGCGAACCGTTGCGCTGGGCGCAAATGTCACGCTGATTTTCGAAGACGAGCTCACCCTGCGTTACCAGATTCAGGAAATGTTGCGCGTGGAAAAAATCTTCGAGGAAGCGGGTATTCAGAATGAACTTGAAGTCTACAATCCGATGATTCCCGACGGCAGCAACTGGAAGGCGACGATGATGATCGAATACCCGGAAGTCGATGAGCGTCAGCGCATGTTGGCGAAGTTGATCGACATCGAAGACCGCGTGTGGGTGCGGGTGGCCGGCTTCGCGCCGGTGTATGCGATAGCGGACGAAGACCTTGATCGCTCGACCGATGAAAAAACCTCGGCGGTACACTTCCTGCGCTTTGAGCTGGATGACAAAATGAAGCAGTCGCTCAAGTCCGGCGCGGCTCTGGCGGCGGGCGTGGATCATCCGCAGTACCGCGTCTCGGTCGATCCACTGCCGCCAACTACCGTTACTGCATTACTGGCTGATTTGACTTAAGTATTTATTTTTATGTATTATTTTATCGGGTTGCGTAGATGGCCTGCCGCATTGGCGGCGGCGGGTGGGTTGTTCATCGCGCTGTCCGCGGCCGCGCAATGGAAGGACTGGGACTACGATCTCGATCAGGAGAAAAAATCCTGGTCCGAATTGCAGGCGCAGATTCCGGCCTATCCCAAGCCCGGTAACCTGCTGAAATTTGATGCGGGCGCGTCCGCGAACCAGTTTTTTGTGGATGCAGCTTCGGTATCCGTGGGCGACGATGGCGTGGTGCGTTATACGTTGATGGTAAAAACGGGTGGCGGCGCCACCAATGTGTCGTTTGAAGGCATACGCTGCGACACGCGCGAACTGAAGATATATGCGTTTGGCCGCCCCAATAGCGAATGGTCGCGCGCCCGTGATACGCAATGGCGTCCGATAGAATTTCGCGAAATCAATAACCATCATCTGACGCTGCATCGCGAGCATTTCTGCCCCGGCAGGAAAACCATCGCGACGGTGCCGCAAATTCTGCACACGCTGAAATACGGCCCGCCGCGCCGCGCGGATTGATACGAGCTAAGACGAGCGCCGTGCGGCTACGTCACAGCAGAACCAGATTGTCCCGGTGGATCAGCTCCGATTCATCGACGTATCCCAGCCTGGCTTCGATTTCGCTGGACGGCGTGCGCAGGATGCGCCGTGTTTCGGATGCGCTGTAGTTGACCAGCCCGCGCGCGATTTCGCGATTCGATTCATCGCGGCAACTGACTGCTTCGCCGCGTTCAAATTCGCCGCTGACTTCATAGACGCCGATAGGCAGCAGGCTTTTGCCGTCGGCGGTTAGCGCCCGCGCCGCACCTGCATCGAGCTTGAGGCTGCCGCGCGTTTGCAGATGATCCGCCAGCCATTGTTTGCGCGCCGCCAGCGTGGCGGATTTTGCCCGCAGCAGCGTGCCGATGCGCTCGCCCCGCGCCAGACGCACCAGCACGTCGGGTTCGTGGCCCGACGCGATCAGGGTGTGCGCGCCGCCGCGCGCCGCGCGTTGGGCCGCGATCACCTTGGTAATCATGCCGCCCAGCCCGATGTGACTGCCAGCGCCGCCGGCCATTTTTTCCAGCGCCGGATCGTTGGCATCGGCTTCGGGCACCAGTCGGGCTTGCGGATTCGTGCGCGGGTCGGCGTCGAATAGTCCGGTCTGATCCGTGAGTATGACCAGCACGTCGGCTTCGATCAGATTGGTGACCAGCGAGCCCAGCGTGTCGTTGTCGCCGACGCGAATTTCGTCGGTGGCGACCGTATCGTTCTCATTGATGATGGGGATGACGCCCAGCGCTAGCAGCGTACGCAGCGTGGAGCGCGCATTGAGATAACGCTTACGGTCGGCCAGATCGTCATGCGTGAGCAAAATCTGCGAGGTGAGTAGCCCGTGTGCGCGAAAACACGATTCGTAGGCCTGCACCAATCCCATCTGGCCGACGGCCGCTGCCGCTTGCAGTTCATGCACTGCGCGCGGACGCTTGCGCCAGCCCAGTCGTTGCATGCCCTCGGCAATGGCGCCGCTGGAGACCAGCACCACTTCACGGTTCAATTTACGCAGTTGTGCGATTTGCGTGGCCCAGCGCGCGAGCGCGGCGTGATCGAGCCCCTGTCCTTGGTTGGTGACCAGGCTGGAGCCGACCTTGACCACGAAACGCTTGGCGGTTTTCAGGGGCGATGTCATGACGGTTAAAGGGGCGCTGGGGATTCTTCCTCGGCGGCCGGTGCGTCGGCGGTGACAGGCAGGCTGTCGAGATAGTTCATGATGGCCTGCACCAGCGCGCTACAGCCGAGGCCGGAAATCGCTGAAATAACAAATACTTGCCCCTTCCAACGCAGGCGCCGCACGATGCTCTTGGTGAGGTTTTCGCGCTCTGCTTCGTCCACCAGATCGGCTTTGTTGAGGATCAGCCAGCGCGCTTTCTTATACAGCGATTCGTCGTATTTACGTAATTCGGCGACGATGGCGCGCGCATCTTTTACCGGATCGGCGCCTTCCCCGGGCGGCGCGATGTCAAGCAGATGCAGCAGCAATTTTGTGCGCGCCAGATGGCGCAGAAACTGGTGGCCGAGTCCTGCGCCTTCGGCCGCGCCCTCGATAAGGCCGGGAATATCGGCAATGACAAAACTGCGATTCATGTTCGCACGCACCACGCCCAGATTCGGATGCAGCGTGGTGAATGGATAGTCGGCGACTTTGGGTTTGGCGGCGGACACCGCGCGGATCAAGGTGGACTTGCCGGCGTTGGGCATGCCGAGCAAGCCGACGTCGGCAAGCACTTTCAATTCGAGCTTGAGTTTGCGAACCTCGCCCTCGTCGCCGCGCGTGAACTGGCGCGGCGTGCGGTTGGTGCTGGATTTGAAATGCAGGTTGCCAATACCGCCCTTGCCGCCCTTGGCGATCAACGCGCGCGCATGATTACGCGCCAGATCGGCCAGCACTTCGCCGGTTTCGAAATCGCTGATGACCGTGCCCACGGGCATGCGTAACTCGATGTCGTCCGCGCCCCGACCGTAACAATCCGCGCCGCGCCCTTTTTCGCCGTTTTTCGCGCGGTGGATGCGCGCGTAGCGGTAATCGATCAGGGTGTTGATATTGCTGTCGGCGATGGCGTAGATGCTGCCGCCCTTGCCGCCGTCGCCGCCGTCCGGGCCGCCAAAGGGCATGAATTTCTCGCGCCGGAAGCTGGCAACGCCATCGCCTCCCTTGCCGGCGTGAACCTCGATGATGGATTCGTCGATAAATTTCATGACATGCCAGCTTACCGCAATACGACCGAAAGTAAGGTCAAAAAACAAAAAAGCCCTGTCGGCGACAGGGCTTGTTGCCGTGCTTATCGTTGTTGTTCAGGCAGGCAGTGCGACCGGCAGTGGAAGTATGCTGACCATGGTGCGGCTTTCCGCGCCTTTCTTGGCAAACGCCACGCGCCCTGTCACTTTCGCGAACAGCGTGTGATCGCGGCCCATGCCCACGTTGTCGCCGGCATGCATGCGCGTGCCGCGCTGGCGCACGATGATGCTGCCCGCCGGGATGAGTTCGCCGCCAAAGGCTTTGACGCCAAGACGCTTGGATTCAGAATCGCGACCGTTACGTGAACTGCCGCCGGCTTTTTTATGTGCCATGGTGTGGTGTCCTTATGCCGTGATGCCGAGAATTTCGATTTCGGTGTAGTTCTGCCGATGCCCCATTTGCTTGCGATAGTGTTTACGGCGGCGCATTTTGAAAATATGCACTTTGTCGCCGCGACCATGTGACAGCACCTTGGCCGTGACCGTGGCGCCCGCCACCAGCGGCTTACCCAATTTGACCGCTTCGCCTTCGCCTACCGCCAGCACTTGGTCGAGAACGATTTCCGCGCCCACTTCGGCAACCAGTTGTTCTACCTTGACCTTTTCGCCGCCACTCACGCGGTATTGTTTACCGCCCGTTTTTACGACCGCATACATTATATGACCCCGTTTACGCAGGTTTCCGCGCAGGCAATATACCTGCAATCTGGAAAGCCGAGTATTCTACAAAAAATCAGGCATTTAGTCAAAACCAGTGTGCAGTACGGTCGGAACGAATTCCAGGGCGCTAATCGGGCTTAATTGGCGCGGTTGGCGGCCAATCCCCGATGTGGACGGTCGCTTGCGGTATCATCCGCCTTTTTCGTGGCGTAGAAAGCGTCCGGAGTGCCCAAAGCGTGTCCATAGAAGCTGTCCGCGCGTTTATTGCCGACGATATGCAGGCGGTTGACAGCGTCATTCGCTCCCGCCTGCATTCCGATGTGTCGTTGATCCGCCAGATTGCCGAGTACATCATTGGCGGCGGCGGCAAGCGCTTGCGTCCCGCGCTGGTAGTGTTGTCGGCCGGGGCGTTCGGCTATGTCGGCGCCCGCCGCCACGAGTTGGCCGCGGCGATTGAATTTATTCATACCGCCACCTTGCTGCATGACGACGTGGTGGATGAATCCGCGCTGCGCCGGGGGCAGGCCACGGCCAATTCCCTGTTCGGCAACGCTGCCAGCGTGCTGGTCGGCGATTTTGTCTACTCGCGCGCTTTTCAGATGATGGTCGAGGCGGGCAATATGCGTATTCTCGAAGTGCTCGCGGAGGCGACCAACGTTATCGCCGAAGGCGAGGTGCTGCAATTGATGAATTGCCGCAATCCGGACATCAAGGAAGACGGTTATTTGCAGGTGATACGCTGCAAGACCGCTAAACTGTTCGAGGCCGCCACGCGCATCGGCGCGCTGCTCGGCGGCGCATCAGCCGGTGCCGAGGCGGCAATGGCGCGTTACGGAGCGCATCTTGGAACCGCTTTTCAATTGATTGATGATGTGCTCGACTATAGCGGCGATCACACCGTGATCGGAAAGAATGTGGGCGACGATCTGGCCGAAGGCAAGCCGACCTTGCCGCTGATTCATGCCATGCGTACCGGCACGGCGGCGCAGGTGGCTGCCGTGCGCCGCGCTATCAAGGCGGGCGGTCTTGAGGAGTTGCCCGCCGTGCTGGACGCCATACGCGCGACCGGCGCTCTGGACTACGCGCGCGACCGGGCGCGTGCCGAGGCACGACTGGCGCGAGATGAATTGTCAATGGTGCCGGACACCAGGCAACGCGAATTTCTGCTACAATTAGCGGACTTCTCGGTGACGCGAACTCACTAACTCACTAAGAGAATTACCAGGCGTTACGATTTAGTGTTATCGGGGTCGTTGTCCGGTTATTTTAAGTTTCAGGCAGTTTGTTTTACGTTTGAAACGCGGCTTGCCGCGTGTTTTTTTCTGTGGGTGGCGGGCGTTGCATAGCGGTTGCATAGCGGTTGCATGGGTGTTTTTCGCCAGCCATCTTCATTCGGGGTGTAGCTCAGCCTGGTAGAGTACTGCGTTCGGGACGCAGGAGTCGGAGGTTCGAACCCTCTCACCCCGACCAATTTGTTGTTCTGTTCTATTGTTCATTTTCGCGTTGTTTGCATCGCGCGGGAGTTGCCATGATCGAGCAAGTGCCGCCACCGTGCGGTACGGCGCTCCACGTGCCGCACACACTCGACGCCGAGGCTGGATTGCGGCAGACTCCCCGCATCTCATTTTAAAGTGATGCCTAGATGGTCAAGTATCTAGTGCTGATTGCCGGCGCTTTATTGATCTATTGGATCGTGCGCGCGGGCCTGCGGCGCCGCAACCGCAACGCGCGGCAATCCCAGGCGCAGCCCCAGGGTAGTGCCGCATCGGAGGACATGGTGCGTTGCGTGGCATGCGGCATTCATCTGCCGCGCGGTGAAAGTTTGACCGTGCGCGGACAATTCTACTGTTGTGCGGACCATCAGCGCCGGCACGATCCGGGCAACTGATAACGCGATGGAAGCGCTCGCCGGGAGAAAAATGCAGTTGAATGCCGAGGCGGCCGCGGTTTCCGCCGAGCAACCGGATTCTTACTGGCGCTCGCTGCATTATTTCAATTTCTACCGCATGGTCATCGCGCTGATGTTGTTTTTGGGCGCCTTATTCGGGCAGACCTCATCCCAGCTCGGCTCGTACGATCGCGCCTTGTTCATGCAGGCGTCGGTGGCGTCTCTGGTATTCGGCATCGGCTGCGTGGGCGCGATCCGCACGCGCTGGCGGTTTAACCTGCAATTGGCGGCGCAGGTGATCGCCGATATCGTCTTCATCGTGATCCTGATTTACGCCAGTAACGGCATCACCAGCGGGCTGGGGTTGTTACTGCTGACGACGCTGGCGGGCGCGGGGTTGATAAGCCGCGGGCGTCTTACCCTGTTTTACGCCGCGCTCGCCAGCATCGCGGTGCTGCTGGAGCATTCCTATGAAGTGATCGTGTTTCACGAAGGCGTGGCGCAGTACATACAGGCCGGCTTTCTGTCCATCGGTTACTTCGCAACCGCACTGGTGGCGCACACGCTGGCCCGTTGGACGCACCAGAGCGAACAGATCGCGGCGCAGCGCGAAGTCGATCTTGCCAATTTGTCGGAAGTGAACCGGCTGGTCATTCAGGATATGCCGGACGGGGTGGTGGTGGTGGACGGCAGTGGCGTTATCCGCCAGATCAACAAGCAGGCGGAGGTGCTGCTCGGTGTGGTGGGCAGTCGTACCGATGCAATGTTAATGTCATATTCCCCGGGATTGGCCGCGCATCTGGCGCGCTGGCGATCGGGCGCGGCGGGCCTTGCATCGGGCTATGCCACGTCGATGGATGATCGTCATGGCCTGCGTTTCGTGCAGGTGAGTGAACGGGCGGACGCCGGGACGGTTATCTTTCTAGAAGACCTTACTCGGGTGCGCGAAGCGGCGCAGCAGATGAAGCTGGCGGCCATCGGCAGGCTGACCGCCAATATCGCGCATGAAATCCGCAACCCGCTGGGATCCATCAGCCATGCGGCACAATTGCTGAACGAAGACCCAGAAGGCTCGCCGACCTCGCGCCGTCTGCTGGGCATTATTCACGATAATACGCAGCGGCTAAATCGCATGGTCAGTGACGTGCTGGGACTGAACCGGGGGCAGGTTGCGCATCCCGAGACGGTATTTGTCGAGGAGTTTGTGTGGCAGTTCGTGACGGAGTTCGCCGAAACCGAAAACACGAATACCCGAATATTTTCGGTCACCGCCGACGCGGCGTTGACGGTGTTATTCGACCGCGCGCAATTAAATCAGATTTTGTGGAATTTGTGCCGTAACGCACTGCGTCACTGCCGGGGCCAGCCCGGAAGTATCCGCATTGCCGCGCATGGGGTGCGGGCTAGCCGTGTTGTAAAATTGGACGTAATCGACGATGGCCCCGGTGTCGCGCCGGCGGTGCTGGGCGGATTGTTCGAGCCGTTCGTGACGGCGGCGCCCGGCGGCACGGGACTTGGCTTGTATATTGCGCGGGATCTGAGCGTGACCAATGGCGCCACGCTGGATTATGTCGAGGGACCGGACGGGGCGCAATTCACACTGACATGCAGGGCGGGCTGATGAGCGTGAAGAACCATGTGCTGGTGGTGGATGACGAGTCGGACATACGCGAATTGCTGGGTATGACGCTCGCGCGCATGGGCGTGGAGTCGCATGGCGCCGCGACGCAGAGCGAGGCGCTGGCGCTGCTGGCGGCGCATAGCTATGACTTGTGTCTCACCGACATGCGCCTGCCGGACGGAGACGGGTTGGCGGTGCTGGACTACGTGGCTAAAAATCACCCGAACATACCGGTGGCGGTGATTACGGCGCACGGCAGCACTGAAAACGCGGTGGCGGCGCTCAAGGCAGGCGCTTTTGACTATCTGGCCAAACCGGTATCGCTGGAGCAGTTGCGCGCCTTGATTCGATCCGCGCTTAATTTGCCGCGCAACGGCCAAGCAAAACGCGGGGACAGCACGGACAGCACGGACGGCGGCGGGAGGCCGCTGCTGTTGGGCAGTTCGCCGCTGATGCAGCAGGCGCGGCAAATAATAGACAAGCTGGCACGCAGCCAGGCGCCGGTGCATGTGTCCGGAGAATCCGGTAGCGGCAAGGAATTGGCGGCGCGTCTTATCCACGACAAGGGGTCGCGGCAAGCGGCACCGTTTGTTCCGGTCAATTGCGGCGCAATCCCCGAAAACCTGATGGAATCGGAGTTCTTCGGCTACAAGAAAGGGGCGTTTACCGGCGCAGCGACCGATCGTGACGGCTTCTTTCAGGCCGCAAGCAGCGGTACGCTGTTTCTCGACGAAGTGGCCGACTTGCCGTTGCCGATGCAGGTCAAACTGCTGCGCGCCATTCAGGAAAAAAAGGTGCGTAAGGTGGGATCGACCATCGAGGAAAACGTGGACGTGCGTATTATCAGCGCGACGCACCGCAATCTGGCCGACGAAGTGAAGCACGGCATATTCCGGCAGGATTTGTATTATCGGCTGAATGTCATCGAATTACGCATGCCCAGTCTGCGCGAGATGCGCGAAGACATCCCGATGCTGGCGGCGTTGTTGCTGGCGCAGCAGATGGGCGGCGCCGCGGCGTCGCGTCTGACGGACGGGGCCTTGGCGGCGCTGAAGGCATACGATTTTCCGGGCAATGTGCGCGAGCTGGAAAACATCCTGGAGCGCGCGCTGGCGCTGGCCAGCAGCGACGAAATCTCCGAAGACGACCTGGGCTTGAACGCGGCTGCCGCCCGGGTGGCGGATGCGCGCGATGACGCGGACCTGTCCAGCCTGTCGTTGCCGGAAAAACTGGAGAGCATCGAACGGCAGGCGATTGTAGCGGCGCTGGAAAAAACGCGGTTCAACCGCACGGCGGCGGCGAAACTGCTGGGATTGAGTTTTCGCGCGCTGCGTTATCGCATGGAACGTCTGGGCATTAGAGACGAGCTCGACGCCAAGCGCTAGCAGCCTGTCGGACTTAATTGATCGAAGCGAAAAATGAGAGGCGCGAGGACAGATTTTCACGGATTTCATGCACATAGCGGGGTCTATGCAATTGAAATCCGGAGAAATATGGGCCGCGTCCGCTCATTTTGCAGCCGATCAGGTTAAGTCCGACAGGCTGCTAGGGGAGCGAGCGCACGGTGCGTATGACCGAAGACGGTATGCTGGAAGGTGCGGGCGTGCGCTATATTGCGTCGCCCAATTGCGATGCGCGTCCGGTCAACACGCCAGTCGAACTCATCGTGGTGCATAACATCAGTTTGCCGCCGCGCGAATTCGGCGGGCCCGGCATCGTGGATCTATTTCTCAATCGCCTCGACTCGACCGCGCACGCCTATTACGCAGGTATCGCGCCCCTGCGGGTTTCGGCCCATTTTCTAATTCGCCGTGATGGTGCGCTGATTCAATTCGTGCCCTGCGTGCAACGCGCCTGGCACGCAGGCGTATCCCGATGGCGCGGGCGTGAGCGCTGTAATGATTTCTCGATAGGGATCGAACTGGAAGGGGCGGACGAAATTCCGTTCGAGGAAGCACAATATGCCCGGCTGGTGACGTTGCTGGCGGCGATCAAGGGCAGATATCCCATCGTGGATATCGTCGGTCACGCCGACGTGGCGCCGGGGCGAAAAACCGACCCCGGAGTGGCGTTTGAGTGGGATAGGATTAAATAATGTTTAAAAACAACATGTTATAGTAGTTTTACTGCCGGATGTGCGACGGCCTTGGTGTCTGTCCAGTGCGCCGGCTCCATAGGGGGGCACATTGATAGCCATTTTTTCTTCAGGCAGCGGTTTTTTGCCTGCATCACCCGCCTTGGCGCGCCCGAGCGCGGCGGTCGCCGCTTATTTATTTGCCTAAATTTTGTGCAATGAATCCGCCGGTTAGCGCGGGTTCCTGCTGTTTTTCAAGAGCTTTTCAGAAAGTTGTAAAAACCTGTTGCGTTCTCAAAACCTCGCCACTAGAATTCGATGCAAATCCGCATGAAACCACAACCTGTAGTGGTCTGTTAGTGATCTCTGCGTGCTCCGAGTGAATTGTGAGCGAATTGTGAATTTTCTCTGAGTGAGCTATGGGAAGGCACTCAGGCACTCAGAGGGCGCTTGAGTAGAGTCGCCAGGTGGACACGAGGTGGGTTGCAGCGGTGGGGGCACGAGAGAGCGTATAAAGTGGCGCGCAGTGTGTTGTGTGTTAAGCGCGTAAAAATTAAAAACCTATAAATATCAAGGGGTTACTCATGCAACTGATAGCCGAAGCTGTTCAGTCCGTTCCCGTCTCTGCTTTTGCCGTTACCGCCAGCGTGCCAGAACGCGAGGCTGCTTATTCGCAATACAAGGTGATCCGCCGCAATGGCGCCGTGGTCGGCTTTGAGCCGCCGAAAATCGCCATCGCCATGACCAAGGCGTTTATCGCGGTCAATGGCGGGCAGGGCGCGGCATCCGCGCGCGTGCGTGAACAGGTCGCGCAACTCACTGAAAATGTGGTCACGACACTGATGCGCCGGCAGCCGTCGGGCGGCACCTTCCATATCGAAGACATTCAGGATCAGGTCGAGCTGGCCATGATGCGCGGCGGCGAACATAACGTTGCGCGCTCTTATGTGCTGTATCGCGAGGAGCGTAGCAAGGAGCGCGCGCGCCAGCGCGAGGCGCAGCAGGCGCTGGAGGCGGTGGCGCCATCGGCGATTAACGTCACCGAAAACGGTGTCACCAAACCGCTGGATGTCGCGCGTATCACCGCGCTGGTCGCCAGCGCGTGCGAGGGGCTGGGCCGCGACGTGGCCGCGCAAGCGGTGATGGCAGGTATGCAGCGGGATTTGTATGACGGCGTGCCGATGGAAGAAGTGCGTAAATCGTTGGTCCTCGCCGCGCGCGCGCTGATCGAACAGGATCCCAGCTATACCTTCGTCACGGCCCGGCTGTTGCTGAACACGCTGCGTTTGGAGACGCTCGGTGTCGAGGCCACGCAGGCTGACATGAATGCGCGCTATGCCGAGTATCTGCCGGTGTTCATTCAAAAGGGGGTCGCGGCGGAATTGCTCGACGAACGCCTCGGTGCATATGACCTCAAAGCGTTGGGCGCCGCGCTTGACGCCAGCCGTGATCTGAAGTTTACCTACCTCGGCTTGCAAATACTGTACGACCGCTATTTCCTGCACATTGAGGGGCAGCGCATCGAATTGCCGCAGGTGTTCTACATGCGCGTGGCGATGGGGCTGGCCCTGAACGAGCCCGAGGGCAACCGCGAGTCGCGCGCCATCGAGTTCTACAACGTGCTGTCGTCCTTTGATTTCATGAGTTCCACGCCGACCTTGTTCAACTCCGGCACGCGACGCGCGCAATTGGCGAGTTGCTACCTCACCACCGTGGCGGATGATCTTGACGGCATCTACGAGGCGATCAAAGAGAACGCCATGCTGCAGAAATACGCAGGCGGCATCGGCAACGACTGGACGCCGGTGCGCGCGCTGGGTGCCTACATCAAGGGCACCAACGGCAAATCGCAGGGCGTGGTTCCCTTTCTGAAAGTGGTGAACGACACCGCCGTGGCGGTGAATCAGGGCGGCAAGCGCAAGGGCGCGGTGTGTTCGTATCTGGAAACCTGGCACCTCGATATCGAAGAGTTTCTCGAACTGCGCAAGAACACCGGCGACGACCGGCGTCGTACGCATGACATGAACACCTCCAACTGGATTCCCGATCTGTTCATGAAGCGGGTGATGGAGGCCGGCGAGTGGACGCTGTTTTCGCCGTCGGATGCGCCGGATCTGCACGATAAATTCGGCATCGCCTTTGAAAAAGCCTACGTCGAATATGAAGCCCGCTGCGCGCGCGGCGAGATGAAGCTCTACAAGAAAATTCCCGCAGCGCAACTGTGGCGCAAAATGCTCACCATGCTGTTCGAGACCGGGCATCCGTGGATTACGTTCAAGGATCCGTGCAACCTGCGCTCGCCGCAGCAGCACACCGGGGTCATTCACAGCTCCAACCTGTGTACCGAGATCACGCTCAACACCGGGCCGGATGAAATTGCCGTATGCAATCTCGGCTCCGTCAATATGCCGGCGCACCTGGATATGGCCTCGGGGCGGCTCGATATGGAGAAATTAAAGCGCACCGTCGGCACCGCGATGCGCATGCTGGATAACGTGATTGACCTGAATTTTTATTCGGTCAACAAGGCGCGCAATTCCAACTTCAAACATCGTCCGGTGGGGCTCGGCATCATGGGCTTTCAGGATTGCCTGCAGATGCTGCGTATTCCGTACGGCTCGCAGGCGGCGGTGGAGTTTTCCGATCGTTCGATGGAGCAGGTGTGCTACACCGCGTATCGCGCGTCCACGGATATGGCCGAAGAGCGCGGCCCGTACTCGACGTTCAAAGGGTCGTTGTGGGATCGCGGCATCCTGCCGCAGGACAGCCTGAAGCTGCTGGCGGATGAGCGCGGCGGTTATGTCGAATGCGACACTTCCGCGACGCTCGATTGGGATAGCCTGCGTAAACGCATCAAACAGGTGGGCATGCGCAATTCCAACTGCGTTGCCATCGCACCGACGGCGACCATTGCCAACATCACCGGCCTGTCACAATGCATCGAGCCGACCTATCAAAATCTGTATGTCAAATCGAATCTGTCGGGCGAATTCACGGTGGTGAATGAATTCCTGGTGCGCGATCTCAAGAAGCTCAATTTGTGGGACGAGGTGATGATCTCCGATCTCAAGTATTTCGACGGATCGCTGGCGAAAATTGATCGCATTCCGCCCGATGTGCGTAATCTGTACGCCACCGCGTTCGAGATTGAACCGCAGTGGCTGGTCGAATGCGCGGCGCGCCGCCAGAAGTGGGTGGATCAATCGCAATCACTGAACATCTACATGGCGGGCGCATCGGGCAAGAAGCTGGACGACACCTACAAACTGGCGTGGCTGCGCGGTCTGAAAACCACCTATTACCTGCGTACGCTGGGTGCAACCTCCGCGGAGAAATCCACCGGACGCGCTGGCCAGCTCAATGCGGTGAATGCCGACGGCGGGTCCAACACGCCGGCGACCGATGCGAAGTTTTGCTCCATCGACAACCCGGAATGTGAATCTTGTCAGTGAGTGTCATTGAGATATCGCAGGGTTGATCGGGAAAATCATGCTCAGGGTTTGCAGTAACGGGGCGCGCGGGGTGACACCCATACCAGTAAATAAAGTCACCTTGCCGAACCGGATGGTGTCCACCCATAAAGCCAATAAAGGAGACTGAATATGTTGCAGTTTGAAGATGCAGTGCCCGCCAGCGCGGGTTTGGGGTTGCAAGCCGGTTTGCAATCGGTCGTTCCGGGCTGCGTGGCGGCTTCTGCCGCGCTCGTGCATTCCGGGCAATCCGCACAGCCGGGGGCGCTGACCGCCGCGTTGACCGACACGGCCAAGCTGCGCCGGGTCAACGTCGCCGACAAGCGCATCATCAATGGCCAGACCGACGTCAATCAGCTGGTGCCGTTCAAATACAGATGGGCGTGGGACAAGTATCTCTCGGCCTGCGCCAATCACTGGATGCCGCAAGAGATCCAGATGAGCCGCGATATCGAGTTGTGGAAAAATCCGAATGGATTGACCGACGACGAGCGCCGCCTGGTCAAGCGTAACCTGGGTTTTTTCGTCACCGCCGACTCACTGGCGGCAAACAACATCGTGCTCGGCACGTACCGCCACATTACCGCGCCGGAATGCCGCCAGTATCTGTTGCGCCAGGCGTTTGAAGAGGCGATTCATACTCACGCCTACCAGTACATCGTCGAGAGTCTCGGCCTGGATGAAGGCGAGGTATTTAATGCTTACCATGAAATCGCATCGATCCGCGCCAAGGACGAGTTTCTGATTCCGTTCATCGACACGCTGACCAATCCGCTGTTCAAGACCGGCACCCCGGAAGCGGATCAGGCGTTGCTCAAGAGCCTGATTGTATTCGCGTGCCTGATGGAGGGGCTGTTCTTTTACGTGGGCTTCACGCAGATTCTTGCCTTGGGCCGTCAGAACAAAATGACCGGCGCCGCCGAGCAGTATCAGTACATACTGCGCGACGAGTCGATGCACTGCAACTTCGGCATCGACGTCATCAACACCATCAAAATGGAAAACCCGCATCTGTGGACGACCGAGTTCCGCGACGAAATCCGCGATCTGTTCAAGCAGGGGGTGGAACTGGAATACCGCTACGCGGAAGACACCATGCCGCGTGGCGTGCTGGGTTTGAATGCCGCGATGTTCAAGGAGTATCTGCGGTTTATCGCCAACCGCCGCGCGCAGCAAATTGGCCTCGACCCGATGTTCGACGGCGCGACCAATCCGTTCCCGTGGATGGCCGAGATGATTGATCTGAAGAAAGAAAAGAATTTCTTCGAGACCCGCGTTACCGAATATCAAACCGGCGGAGCCCTGAACTGGGATTAACCCTTTACGCCCTTGGACGCAAACGCCAGAACAGCGGCGGCGTCGCTTCCCGCACCCGGTGCGGCGGGGCGTCGCCGCCGATTTTTTTAGCGTGATGTGCCGTGTAATACAGTTAACCAGGAGACTGAACTCATGGCTTACAGCCTGAAAAACCGGCGTTACCGCAGCCGCGGAACGGGTTATCGTACGGTGATGGAACTGCGCGCCGAGCGCGACTATATGTTGTGGTTGCGCTTTGATGATGGCGTCGAAGGCCATGTCTACCTTGGCGATCTGATGACCACGACGGCGTACGGCGCCTTGGTCCGCGAAAGCGATTTTTTCAAGGTGGTGATTGATCCCATATCGCATGCGGTGATGTGGGAGGGCGGGGTACACCTCGATCCCGACGTGCTGTACCGTAATCTCGCCAGTCAGGCCGGTGCGCCGTTGCATTGAAGGCAATCCCCGGCGCACGAATCACACGAATCGTTGCACACCTCATTGGAGATAGTCATGGCTAAAGCAGAAAATCTGAAAAAAATATCGAAAAAACCCGTGAAGAAAGCCGCGAGAAAGGCGGCGAAACAGAAATCCCCGCTCAGCGCGTTGGCGCGCAAGAAAAAGACGGCAGCTGGATCCGCGCGAAAACCAGCCTACCGAAAGGTTGCGGGCAAAAAAAAGCCGGCTAAAAAGCCGGCTGTAAAAAAAGCAGCAAAGAAAAAAACAGCTAAACCTGCTGTGCAGCGCCGCAAGGTGAAAAAGTCCGTAACCGCAACCCCCGCACCTGCGAAGCCAAAACCGGTTTCGGTGCCCGGCGCATGGCCATTTCCCATGGCCAGCAGACCCTGACACCCCACCAACAACCGGCAGTCAGCAGGGGGCTAAAGATACCCAATCCACCAGGTGCGGGCAAGGTACAAATTTTTAATGTATCCGGTGACGTATATTAAGTTCTTTAAAAACAATAACTTAATTGCAAATATTGCCCTCCGCACAGTGTCGGTAGTTAGCGCACGCTGACTAACGATGCCGAAAAAATAGCACTTTTTACCGCGTTTAAGGCGCCAAAAAATTCGGCGGTATTCTTGCCACTTGCTCGCGCCTGGTTGCCTTCTTGTCCGCGCGAGGGTTCGTCTTGGCTTTCTCGAACGCCTCGTGTTAACCGTGCTAACGTATGCACGCACAACCGTAACGAAGCGTCAGCCGTTTGCCCGCCTATCTAAATTCATTTCTGGAAAGGGAGCCCAATGCGTAACCTTCTAAACCGCTTGCTAAACCCAAGGAGCCTGCTTTGCACGCTGCTGCTGTGCTTTGCCGCACCAGCGGCTTACGCGCAGGCCGACTGTAAACATCGCGGAGAACTCGACGTGATGTATTGCGACGAAAACCAGGATATGGTCGCTGACGCGCCCAAGGACGCGAAGCGTTTTAAAAATCCATCGACACTGGTATTCACTTACACCCCGGTTGAAGACCCGGCGGTATATGAAAACATTTTCAAGCCTTTTACCGATTACCTTGGAAAATGCACCGGCAAGCGCGTGGTGTTTTACCAGGTGCAATCCAATGCCGCTGAAATCGAAGCCATGCGTTCGGGCCGTCTGCACGTCGGCGGTTTTTCCACCGGCCCCACCAACTATGCCGTCAATCTGGCGGGAGCGATACCGTTCGCCGTGAAGGGTGGCGAAAAAGAGTTGCAGGGCTACAACCTGATCATGATCGTCAAAAAAGACAGCCCTTACCAGAAAGTCGCGGACCTCAAAGGCAAAAAAGTCGCGCACGTGCAGCCTTCCTCCAACTCCGGCAATCTCGCACCGCGCGCGTTGTTTCCCGCGCTCGGGCTCGTGCCCGACCAGGACTACAAGGTGTTGTATTCCGGCAAGCACGACAACTCCATCACCGGCGTATCGACCGGCGACTATG
This sequence comes from Betaproteobacteria bacterium, assembly GCA_031427895.1. Classification (GTDB taxonomy): domain Bacteria; phylum Pseudomonadota; class Gammaproteobacteria; order Burkholderiales; family SG8-41; genus UBA5216. The sequence goes on along the minus strand of JANPOH010000087.1, from coordinate 20,896 downwards.
ATGCCGCGCCGGTGGCTTCCGATGTATTCAAGCGCATGGCGTCGCGCGGCCAGATCAAGGAAGATGACTTCCGCGTGATCTGGCGCAGCGAAACGTTTCCGACCTCATCGTTTGCCTACGCGCATGATCTGGAGCCGAAGCTGCGCGACACCATGGTCAAATGTTTTTACGACTATCGCTTCCCGGCCGAGATGAAAAAAGCCTTCGACGGCGCCGACCGCTTTTTCCCGATTACCTACCTGAAAGACTGGGCGATTGTGCGAAAGGTGGCCGAGGGCGGCGGCGAAAAATTCAACAGCGCCGCTTTTGAAAACCTGAAGAAAAAAGAAACCGAGGCGCTCGCTGCCAAGGCCAAAGAGGCGCAGAAGAAATAGCCGGCCCGGCATCCCGGTCATCCCCAGGGATTTTTCGTGGCGCAAGACGCCTCCGCCGCCGCGCTCTCCATTCGCGGCCTGGTCAAAGCCTACGTGCGCGGCACGCCCGTGCTCAACGGCATTACGCTCGATATCGCATCGAACGGCATTACCGCCATTATCGGTCCGTCGGGCACCGGTAAATCGACGCTGATCCGCTGCATCAATCGCTTGGTGGAACCCACCAGTGGTGAAATCATTTTCGAAGGCCGCAACCTCGCCACGCTCCACCGCGCAGAGTTGCGTGCGGCGCGGCGCCAGATCGGCATGGTGTTTCAGGAATACAACCTGGTCGAGCGGCTCACGGTAATGGAAAACGTGCTGTCCGGCAGGCTCGGCTATGTGTCGCCATTCAAGGCGTGGCTGCGGCGCTTTCCGCCGTCCGATATCAACGAGGCGTATGCGCTGCTGGAGACCGTCGGCTTAACCGCGCAAGTGCATGCGCGCGCCGACGCTCTCTCTGGCGGGCAGCGCCAGCGCGTGGGCATAGCCCGCGCGCTGATGCAGCGCCCGAAATTACTGCTCGCCGATGAGCCGACCTCGTCGCTCGACCCGAAAACGTCGGTGGAAATCATGACCCTGATGCGCGATCTGGCCAACGAGCGCGGCATACCCGCCATCGTCAACATCCATAACGTGGCACTGGCGCGGCGCTTCGCCACACGCATTGTGGGCCTGTCCGGAGGCGCTGTCGTGTTCGACGGGGCGCCCGACGCGTTGAGTGACGATTATCTGAAGCAGATTTACGGCGGCGAAAGCTGGCTCGATGGCGACGGTGGCTGATCGCGCTTTCATCCCGCGCGTGGCGATACGGCCCGCGAATTGGCCGGCGCGGCTGGCGTGGCTCGTGTTCGCGATTTATTTTGTCTACGCGCTTTCTCACCTGCAACTCACGCCCGCGCGTTTTATCGCCGGCATCGAGTTCGGCTACAAATTTTTAACCAAACTGTTCCCGCCGGATTTCCAGCGCTGGGAACTGTTGTTGAAAGGACTCAAGGAAAGCCTGGAAATCGCCATCCTCGCCTCGGTGCTGGGATTGATTATTTCGCTGCCGGTAAGCCTGCTTGCCGCGCGTAATCTGATGCCCTCATGGGTGACGTGGCCCGCACGCATGCTGATGGTGGTGTGCCGTTCGTTCCACCCGGTCATCATCGCCATTTTGTTTGTGAAAGCCGTGGGCTTTGGCGCGCTGGCCGGCATCCTCGCGCTGACGGTGGCGTCGTTGGGCTTTCTCGGCAAACTTTTTACCGAGGCCATCGAGGAAATATCGCTCAAGCAGGTCGAAGCCGTGCGCGCGACCGGTGCGCCGTTCATGAGCGTGATCGCGTTTGGTGTCGTACCGCAGGTGTTTTCGCGCTTCATCGGTTTTGCATCGTACGAACTGGATTCCAATCTGCGTAATTCCACCATGGTCGGCATCGTCGGCGCGGGCGGCATCGGCGGCACGTTGTTCGCCGCGTTCCAGCGCTTTGATTACGACTTCGTGTGCGCGATCATTCTGTCCATCATCGGCATGATTATCGTCGGCGAGCTGCTCACCAACGCGGTGAAAAAGGTGTTTCGCGCGTGAGTGCGTCCGACGTCATCGACCGCGAGTGGCAGCGCTACGGCGCGAGCGAACGTCTCGCGCGTTTTGGGGTTTATCTCGCGATTGTGGCGGCGGTGGTGTTATCGGTGCGTACCGTGGAAGTGATTCCCGAATTCATTGTGGATGCGCCGGAGCAGGTGGCTGACCTGCTAAAACGCATGTGGCCGCTGGACGTGGCGTCGTACCCGCAAGAAATCCACGCGGCGCTGTTTGATTCGCTGCACATTGCCACCGTCGGCACCGCGTTTGGCGTATTGATGGCGCTGCCGTTCGGATTTCTCGCCGCACGCAATGTCACGCCGTGGCCGTGGATCAACTGGGCGGCGCGCCTCGTTCTGATTTCGACACGCTCGATCAACACACTGGTGTTCGCCTTGTTTTTTGTCGCCGTGTTTGGCCCTGGCGCGCTGGCCGGCACGCTGGCGATAGCGTTTCACTCGATAGGCTTCGTCGGGCGGCTATTCTCCGAAGCGCTGGAGAACACCAGCCCCGGCCCGATTGAAGCGCTGCAAGCGGCGGGCGCGCCCGCCACCAGCGTAATCACCTTCGGCTACTGGCCGCAGGTGGTGCCGGCGTTCTGGTCGCTGGTGTTGTTTCGCTGGGACATCAACGTGCGTGAATCCATCGTGCTGGGGCTGGTAGGCGCGGGCGGCGTGGGCATGGCGCTCGACAACGCACTCAATCTGTTTCAATGGAACCGCGTGGCGATGATATTGCTCGCGATCCTCGGCGTGGTGATCGCTGCCGAGGTCGCCGTGACCTATATTCGCTCAAAAATTATTTGAGCGGCGGCTATTGCCGCGGTACCAAAGGCGCCAAGGGAGCCTTGCCGGTTGCAATATCCATCAGCATGCGCGTGGTGAGATACAGCCGCGGCTCGATGGAGCTCATCACAATATATTCCGCGTTGGTGGTGTGCGAGCCGAAGCCGTGCAGTCCGAAGCCCTCGATCACCGGCGCCTGCGTTTTGAGCGAAGCGTTGGCGGCGTCGGTGAAGCCGCCGGCGGAATCTTCCAGCACATTCAGTTTTCTGCCGATCTCGGCGTAGATGGTTTGTGCATGCGCGCTCAGGGCGCGTGATGACGGCTTCGGTTCCAGCGGCGGAAAGCGGCGCTCGAATACCAGTTCCACATGCGCGTCGGGCAGCAACTTGTTCTTGACGCGCTCCTTGAGTTTTTGTTCGATGCCGTCGTAGTCGGCGATGCGCGCCACGCGCACATCGCCGGTGGCCTGCGCGCCCGGCGGGATCATGTTGAACACCAAGCCAGCGCGCGCCAGCGTCCAGTTCACCTTGACCCCGGTTTTCGGGTCGGACAGATCGCGCATTTGCAGAATCTGGTGCGCCAGTTCGTCCAGCGCGTTGACGCCCTTCTCCGGCGCCGAACCCGCATGCGAGGCGCGCCCGCGCACGGTTAGCAGCGCCAGTGCGTGGCCGCTGGTGGCAAGCCGCACACGGTCGTCCTTGTCGTTGCCGCCGCCCTCGAACGACATCACCGCGTCGTGCTGACTGCCCAGCCGCGTGTGGTGATTGCGCGAACCGGGCGAGCCGATTTCCTCATCGGCATTGATGAACACCGTGATCGTGCCGTAATCGCGGAATTTCATCGCGTTGAGCATGGCGATGGAATGCAAAATCACTGCGATACCGTGACGGTTGTCGGCGATGCCCAGACCGTAGGCGCGGTCACCATCGATGCGAAACGGCTGCTGTGTCGCCATGCCGCGCGGGTACACGGTGTCCATGTGCGCCATCAGCAGAATTTTTTTGGTCCCGCTACCGGTGAAGGTCGCTTTCACCATCTTGCCGATTTTTTCGGGCGTGTCCGACAGCCGTACCGTGTCGGCTTCGGCAGGTTCGATCAGTTCGACCTTGCCGCCAAGCGCACGCAAGCGCGCGGCGATGACCTTGGCGATCTTGTCGAGTTCTTCCAGTTCACGGCTGCCGGATTCAATGGCGACAAGTTCTTTCAGGGTTTCAATCAGCAGCGGCTTTTCTTTTTGCGCGAGCGACCACACCGGTTCGAGTCCTGCAGCGGTTGCACCCGCAGCCAGGAACAGCCACAGCGTAATAGCATAAGTATTTGTTTTTAAAAGAAATTTCATAAAGACCTCAATCGGGGTTTTTCCCACAATGACGCCACTGCACTGACGGCGGCATCCACATCCGCATGGGAAATATGCCGGTGCGTGACAAAGCGCAGCGTCGTCGGCGAGGCCGGGCTGACGCGCACGCCTTGGTGTTTGAGATCGTCCGACCACTGCGCGGCGGTGCGTCCGCTCGCGCTGACATCCACGCGCACGAGATTGGTTTCGACCTCACGCGGATCGAGCAGGCGCGCCTCGATGCGATGCAGTCCCTCGGCCAAACGCCCGGCCATGGCGTGATCGTCCTTCAGGCGATCGACCATCGTGTCCAGCGCGATGATGCCGGCGGCGGCGAGCGGCCCGGCCTGCCGCATATTGCCGCCGACCAAACGCCGGAACGCGCGCGCACGTTCGATAAAAGCCTGCGTGCCGCACAACACCGACCCCACCGGCGCGGACAGCCCCTTCGATACACAGAAGCACACCGAGTCGGTGTGTTGCGCAACGGCTTTTGCATCCACGCCGAGCGCGACCGCCGCATTGAACAACCGCGCGCCATCGGTATGCACCGGCACGCCACGCTCGCGTGCGAGCGCATGTACCGCCTGCATGTGCGCCAGCGGCAGTACCGCGCCGCCGGCGGCGTTGTGCGTGGTTTCCATGCACACCAGCGCCGTGCCGAAATTGTTGCGCGTCATTGGACGGATTTTTTCGCGCAATGCGTCTATGTCCAGCGCGCCGCGCCTGCCGGGAATCGCCTTGTGAAAAGCCCCCGACAAGGCCGCGATGCCGCCCAGCTCCGAATTAAGTATGTGCGACGATTGCTCCAGCAACACCTCGCCGCCGCGTTGCGTGTGCGCGAGCACGGCGACCAGATTGGTCATGGTACCGCTGGGCATAAAAGCGCCCGCTTCTTTGCCGGTGCGCTCCGCGGCCAGCGCTTCGAGCTGCATCACGGTCTCGTCGCCGTCGCGCGAATCGTCGCCGTAGCTCGCCTCGCGCATGGATTCGAGCATCGCTTCGGTGGGGAGGGTGATGGTATCGCTGCGTAGATCGATCATGGGGCGCACTCACAAAGATTTCCCGCCAGCGCATACACCAAATTGCGTCCACATTCGGCCAGGGTCAAGTTCTCGGCCTTCTTGTGACGAACCACCCCGGCCTTGAATTCCACCGTGAATACGCGACGCTTTAACTGCTCTTTCTTGATGACTTCCAGTGCGCTATGCTGCTTGTTCGCTTTCATGATCTCTCGTTTGTTAAGTTATCAACAGAAAGCTTACAGGATCAGGCTCCGTGTGCCGGATCAGCAACGCGGCGCCGCGCACCCGACCCGTGCAGCAAAAATCCACGCTCACTTCGACGGCTGGCGCAGCAATTCCGGCAGAATGGATTCGCGGAAAAGTTTTTCGCCCATCGCGGCGATGCGTTGTTCGCCCACTTTCGCGATGACGGCGGCTTCGGAACCCGCGAGCTTCCATGCCTTGTAATCGTCTTGCGACGAAAGTCCCATCGCTTCGGTCAGCAGGTTGACGTAGTTGACCACCTTGAACGGCTCGCTGCCTTCGAGCGCACACAGCAAGCGCTGGCAGGAATGAAAGACCGTAGCTACGGTATGCGCCTGCGTCGCCGCCGCCGCATCGCAAACCGCGCGCGTCGCGTCTTTCAGCGACGCCGGCACGCGTGACAGCGCCGAACACATGTGCCCCGGTGAGGACACGTCGCTCTCGACCAATTCCACACCCGGTATCAAGCGCAGCAGGTCTTCCACCAGCGGATTGACATCGACTTCGTGAAAGCCGAAATGCTTGTGCAGCATCACCTTGCGCTCGATGCGATGCGTGAGCTTGGTGGCCAGCATGTCGCGGCGCGCATGCAGCAGTTGCGCGAAATTCGACAACTGAAATTGCGCGTCGGTGTATTCGCCCATGAACGCATTCATGTGGCGATAACACGACGGGCACCACGACACCACTTGCCCGGTGCCGTGGGCGTTGAATTTTTCGACGGTGCGTTTGCCCATGCCTTCGGCAGCGCGCAGGTTGGCGTCTTTGGAAGTGCCGCAGCAGTAGCCCGCGCCGCCCGCGGGCGTGACGTCGATGCCGACGGCTTCGAGCAGCGTGATGGCGCTGTGGATGATGTCGCCGTGGCGCACCACGTTGCAGCCGTACCAGAAGGTAACCTTGTCATTCATGGCATCACCTTTGCCAGCGCTCGATTTCTTCGGCAGACATCTGTGTTTCGGAAAACGCATTGATGACGCGAAAAAAATCTTTCGCATCGCGTCCGCTCATCGCCGGCGCGCCAGGCAAGCCCAGCGCCCCCATCGCGCTCATCTGCCCCACGCGCACCATTTTCATCGCGTTGATGCCTTCGGGACAGGCGTCGATGCAGCGTGACGACTGCGTGCAGACCTTGAGCCATTTCACGCTGGCTTCATTGCCCGGCGTTTGTTGCAGCCAATCGAGCACGCCGGACACCGTGGTTTTGGCATCGGCTTGCGCCAAGCCCTCGCTGTAGCGTGTCATCGGGCACGCCTCGAAACACTTGCCGCAGCGCGTGCAGCGCGACAGCGTATCGGCGATGAAATCGTCGAGATGATCGCGTAGTGTTTCGGCTTTTTTTGTCATAAAATACTCAATAAAAACAAATACTTAAAATACATCCCGTCATTCCCGCGAAGGCGGGAATGACGGGAAAGAAATTTTCCCGCAACATGAAAAATCCCGGCAAACCTTGCTACCGCCCCGACAATTTCAACGCCTTATCCAGCACCGCGTTCGAGCGTGCGGGTCTGGGCATCAGCCACTTGAACCCTTGCGCGACGACTTCATCAACATTATCGGCTTCGACGTGCGGGTGCCCGCAGGCGACGTTGTTGGCTTTGCAAATCGCGAGAATTTCCGCGATCGCGCCTGCCACCACCGGATGTTTGTACTGGCGCGGGAAGCCCAGGTTCTGTGACAGATCGCCCTCGCCGATAATCACCGCGCCGATGCCCGGCACTTCTTTCAGAATCCGCGGCAGGTTTTTCAGACCCACCACGTCTTCGCACATGATGGCGACGAGGATTTCACCCTTGGGATCGAGCGGCCACACGTCGGCGCGGTCGTAATAATCCTGCGCCGAAATGCCCCAGAAGCGCGCGGCATTGGTGGGCGCGTCGCCGCGCTGGCCCGCCGGCTCGTAGCGCGGCGCGCCTTCGGGGCGCGCGTAGCGGCACGAGGCCACGGCGTTACGCGCTTCTTCCACCGTGCTGATATGCGGCCACACAATGCCGAACACGCCCTGATCGAGCACCTGCTTGGCGATCCACTGGTTCATCTCCGCGCCGTTGGGCGGTATGCGTACCATCGGCGTGACCTGCGGCGCGAGCGTGCCGGAGGCCAAGATCTGCTGGCGGTTCAGCATGTATTGCAGGCAATCGCGCAGCGCCTTGATGTCGTACGCGCCGTGCTCCATTTCGAACACCACACCGTCGTATTTTTCGGTGGCCACCGCTTGCGCGCTGGCGGTGTCGCCGGGTTGAAAACACACAAAAGCGTTTTTACCGGATTCGAGTGCCTTGATAATGCCGTTCAGTCTGGGGATGCTCACTTGCTGTTTCTCCTGTTTTAGTCGGCCTGTATTTTCGCTTCACGCGCGACCCTGGTGTACTTCGCCACCTCGGACGCAAAAAACTTTGTCGTCGCCTCCACGCTGCTGCCGACGATATCGGCGCCCAGCGAGGCCATGCGCTCCTTGATATCGGGCAGTTGCAGGGCTTTCAACATTTCCTGATTCAGCCGCGCAATAATCTCGCGCGGCACTTTGGCCGGGGCCACCGCGCCATACCAGGTTGAAATGACATAGCCGGGCACGGTTTCGCCAACCGTGGGCACGTCGGGCAGCACCGCCGCGCGCTTTTCGGTGGTCACGGCTATCGCGCGCACCCGGCCCGAGCGGATGTGCGGAATAATCGGCGGCATGGTGGAAAAGCTGGTCATCAACTGCCCGGCGGCCAGATCAATCGCCAGCGGGCCGCCACCCTTGTACGGCACCATCAGCAGGTTGGTTTTGCTCATGGTCTTGAACATTTCACCGGCGAAATGCTCCGGGCTGGCGACGCCGGAGGTGCCGTAGGTCATGTCACCGGGCTTGGCTTTGGCCAGCGCGATCAATTCCTTTACCGTGCGCGCCGGCAGCGCGGGGGGGGCCGCAAGCGCGTTCCCCACATCCGACACAACGGTCATCGGCGCGAAATCCCGCTCGATGTCGTAGCCGAGATTTTTATACACCGGCTTGCTCATGATGTGCGCCACCGACATGAACAGCAGCGTGTAGCCATCACCCGGCGCTTCGGACGCGACCTTCGCCGCCAGATTGGCGTTCGCGCCCGGACGGTTTTCGATGATGAACTGCTGCTTCAACGATTCGCTTAACTTCGCCCCCACCGCACGCGCCATGATGTCGGTGCCGCCGCCGGGCGCAAAGCCCACGAGAATGCGTACCGGCTTGGCGGGGTAGGCCGAGCCTGTCGAGGCGGTTTGTGCAAGAACAACCGCAGGGTTAGCTGCGGCCGCGGCGAGAAGCAAGGCAAACGGGAGCGATTTTTTCATGCAGCAATCGTAGCACGCGCAAGCGCCCAACCTCACGACGCGCGACTTGTGTTATTTTTACCGTACTTTCCGCGAGACTCTCACCTTGGCCGATCACGCCCCCACCCTGCGTACTGAGTTGTATCCCGAAATCGAGCCGTTTGAAGTCGGTATGCTGGCGCTCGACGGCCTGCACCATATGCATTGGGAGGTTTCCGGCAACCCGCACGGCAAGCCGGTGGTGTTTCTGCACGGCGGACCGGGCGCCGGCGCATCGCCCGCGCACCGGCGGTTTTTCGACCCCAGGCACTACCGCATTGTTGTTTTCGACCAGCGCGGCGCGGGGCGCTCAACGCCGCTGGGCGCGTTGCAGGACAACACCACGCCGCATTTGATCGCGGACATGGAAACGCTGCGCCGCCATCTGAACATCGAACACTGGCTGGTGTTCGGCGGCTCCTGGGGCAGCACGCTGGCGCTCGCCTATGCGGAGGCGCACCCCGAACGTTGCGCCGGTTTGATTTTGCGCGGCATTTTTCTGTGCCGCAAAAGCGAGATCGATTGGTTCTTATACGAACTGAAGAATATTTTCCCCGAAGCCTGGCGCGCGTTCGCGGGCTACATCCCGATTGCGGAACGCGGTGATTTATTGAAGGCTTACTACCAGCGTCTGATCGATGGCGATCCAAACGTACACATGCCCGCCGCGCGTGCCTGGGGCCGCTATGAAGGCTCGTGTTCGACGCTGATGCCCAGTCCGGAGACGGTGGCGTATTTCGGCGGCGATGTGGTGGCGCTGGGGCTGGCGCGCATCGAGGCGCATTACTTCACGCACGATATTTTTCTGCCGGTGAATTCGCTGCTCGATAACGTCAACCGCATTCGCCATGTGCCATGCGTGATCGTACAGGGCCGCTACGACGCGGTGTGTCCGCTCATCAGCGCCGACGATCTGCATCGCGCGTGGCCCGAAGCCGAATACCATATCGTACCCGACGCGGGTCATGCCGCGTGGGAGCCCGGCATCTGCAAACAACTCGTCGCAGCCTGCGAAAAGTTTAAACTCGCCTAAACCACCCAAGGAGCAGTAATTGAAACTGGTCACTTTTTCTGAATCCGCAAAGCAGCCCGCGAAAACCGGAGTCATCGGCGCCGATGGCGGCGTAATCGACATCGCGCGCGCGGCCAAGGGCGCGCGCGTGGCGCTGCCGTTTGATGCCAACGATATGATTTCGCTGGTCGCTTCCGGCAAAAATGGCTTGGCCGCGATCAGCAAAGCCGTGGCGAAGGTGAAGGCCAGCCACCACAAACTGGCGAAAGTCAAACTGCACGCGCCGATTCCGCGTCCACGCAAAAACGTGTTTTGCGTCGGCTGGAATTATCTCGATCACTTCAATGAAGGCGCGAAAGCCCGCCCGCACGTGCAGGAGATGCCGGCGCATCCGGCGCTTTTTTCCAAGCAGCCGCTGACAGTCAATGCACCGTACGGTAACGTGCCCGCGCACGGCAAGGTGACCGAAAAACTGGATTGGGAAGTGGAACTCGCGCTGATTATCGGCAAAGGCGGCACGAATATCACCGAGGCCAACGCGATGAAACACGTGTTCGGCTACACCGTGGCCAATGACGTGTCGGCGCGCGAAGTGCAGCGCCATCACGGCCAACAGTGGTTTCGCGGCAAAAGCCTCGACGGCCATCTGCCGATGGGGCCGTGGATTGTCACCGCCGGCGACGTGAAAGACCCGAACAATCTTAACCTGCAATGCCGCGTCAACGGCGTGGTGAAACAGGATTCCAACACCCGGCATTTGTATTTCAAGCTGCCGCGCATCATTGCCGAGTTGTCGGCGGGCATCACGCTTGAGGCCGGCGACATCATCTTGACCGGCACGCCGTCGGGCGTGGGCCACGCGCGCACGCCGCCGGAGTTCATGCACCCCGGCGACATCATGGAAACCGAGGTCGAGGGCGTCGGCGTATTGCGGAACAAGATCGTGGCCTGATTGTCTCTATTTCTTTGGCTAAATAATCATGTCGTTTTATCAGCCTTGTGAGAACGGAACATTAGTTCACTATTGAAATAGAGTAACTGTTCAGTGCCTCTGGCTTGTTGGGATGGCGGCTTGAAAGCGGTCGCGGAAAAAGCAGGGCTTTTCCTGACTGTCCGGTAACCGTCGGGTAGCGCAACCAACCCGTTAACGCGCCTGCGCGAGCGTGACCGCGCGCCCTGGATGCCGCAGGCGCTGCGCTATAATCCGCGCTCAAATTCGTAAACACAGGGCGCACCATTCATGGACGAACAACTGCGCAAAGCCGCGCTCGATTATCACCGCTTGCCCACGCCGGGCAAGATCTCCATCGCGCCGACCAAGGGGTTGATTAACCAGCGTGATCTGGCGCTGGCGTATACGCCCGGCGTCGCGGCGGCGTGCGAGGCCATCGTGGCCGACCCTGCCGAGGCGCGCAATCTCACCTCGCGCGGCAATCTGGTGGCGGTGATTACCAACGGCACGGCGGTGCTGGGCTTGGGCCCCATCGGCCCGCTGGCGGCCAAGCCGGTGATGGAAGGCAAGGCGGTACTTTTCAAAAAATTCGCCGGCATCGATGTGTTCGATCTCGAAATCAACGAACGCGATCCGCATAAGCTGGTGGAGATTATCGCTTCGCTGGAGCCGACTTTCGGCGGCATCAATCTCGAAGACATCAAGGCGCCGGAGTGTTTTATCGTCGAGCGCGCCTTGCGCTCGCGCATGAAAATCCCGGTGTTTCACGACGATCAGCACGGCACGGCGATCACCGTGGGCGCGGCGGTCTACAACGGCCTGAAAGTGGTGGGCAAAAAAATCGAGGACGTGAAGCTGGTGGTGTCGGGCGCGGGTGCGGCGGCGCTGGCTTGTCTGGGCTTGCTGGTGAAGCTGGGCATACGCCTTGAAAACATCGTCGTCACCGATATCGAAGGCGTGGTGTACAAAGGCCGCAAGGCGCTGATGGACCCGGATAAAGAGGTCTACGCGATTGAAACCAGCGCGCGCACGCTGGGTGAAGTGATCGCGGGCGCGGATGTTTTTCTTGGCGTGTCGGCGGGCGGCGTGTTGAAGCAGGATATGGTGAAAAAAATGGCGGCCAGGCCATTGATACTGGCGCTGGCGAATCCCGAACCGGAAATTCTGCCGGAACTGGTGCGCGCGGTGCGGCCCGATGCGGTGATCGCCACCGGGCGCTCCGATTACCCGAATCAAGTGAACAACGTGTTGTGTTTCCCGTTTGTGTTTCGCGGCGCACTGGACGCGGGCGCGACGACGATTACCGCCGAGATGGAACTGGCGGCGGTACGCGCCATCGCCGAGTTGGCGCAAGCCGAGCAGTCCGAATTGGTGACCGCCGCCTATGGCGAGCAGCAGATGCCCTTCGGCCCGGAATACATCATTCCGCGCCCGTTCGATCCGCGGCTGATCGCGCAGATCGCGCCGGCGGTGGCCAAGGCGGCGATGGACAGCGGCGTGGCGACGCGGCCCATCACCGATTTCGATGCGTATCGTGAGCGGCTGAATCAGTTTGTCTATCAGTCCGGCCAGATCATGCGCTCGGTGTATGCGGCGGCAAAAAAAGCGCCCAAGCGCGTGGTGTATGCCGAGGGCGAGGAAGAACGCTTCCTGCGCGCGGCGCAACAGGTGGTGGACGACGGCATCGCGCGCCCGGTGCTGATCGGGCGACCGGACGTGATCGAAGCGCGCATCGAACGGCTGGGTCTGCGCTTGCAGCGTGACAAACATTTTGATTTGGTTGATCCGGGTAATGATCCGCGATACCGCGAGTATTGGAGCGAGTACTACCGGCTCACGCAGCGTAAGGGCGTGTCGCAGGAGCTTGCCAAGCTCGATATGCGGCGGCTGCCGACGCTGATTGGCGCGATGCTGGTGCATATGGGCGCGGCGGACGCCATGCTGTGCGGCATTCTCGGGCAATACAGCCGCCACCTGCGTTATATCGATCGCGTGATCGGCAAACGCGCGGGCGTGAATCACTATTCGGCGATGAATGCGCTGTTGCTGCCGGCGGGCACGGTGTTTATTTGCGATACCTACGTCACCTTCGACCCCAGCGCCGAACAGATCGCCGAATCCACCGTGCTGGCGGCGGAGGAAATCCGCCGCTTCGGCATCACGCCCAAGGCGGCGATGCTGTCACATTCGAGTTTCGGCGGCGGCGACACGCCCACCGCCAACAAAATGCGCGCAGCGCTGGCGCTGGTGAATCAACTCGCGCCCAACCTCGAAATCGACGGCGAAATGCAGGGCGATATGGCGCTGTCGGAGGAAATCCGCGGTCGCGCATTGCCGGAAAATCGGCTCAAGGGCGCGGCCAATCTGCTGGTGATGCCCAATCTCGACGCCGCGAATATTTCGTTTAACCTGCTCAAGGCCGCGGCAGGCGACGGCATTACGGTGGGGCCAATACTGCTGGGCGCCGCCAAGCCGGTGCATATCATCACGCCTTCATCGACCGTGCGGCGCATTGTCAACATGACCGCGCTGATCGTGGTGGATGCGGGGGCGCAGCGCGGCGAGCAGAAAAGCCTTTTGTAACCACCCTTCGTTTATCTGGAAAAGTCATGAGCAAAACCACCCGCATCGAACACGACACCATGGGCGACATCGCGGTCGCCAACGACAAACTGTGGGGCGCGCAAACCGAGCGCAGCCTGCATCATTTTCACTTCCCCGGCGAGACCATGCCGCGCGACGTGGTGATGGCGCAGGTGCTGGTGAAAAAAGCTGCGGCGCTGACCAACATGGCGCTGGGCGTGCTCGACAAGAAAAAGGGCGCCGCCATCGTCAAAGCAGCCGACGAAGCATTGGCCGGCAAGCTGGACGCGCATTTTCCGCTGGTGGTGTGGCAAACCGGCTCCGGCACGCAGACCAATATGAACGTGAACGAGGTGCTGGCGAATCGCGCCTCTGAAATCCTCGGTGGTCAACGCGGCATGGATCGTCTGGTGCACGAAAACGACGACGTGAACAAAGGCCAGTCATCCAATGATACCTTTCCGACCGCGATGCACGTCGGCGCTGTGATCGCGCTGCAAAAACAACTGATCCCGGCGGTGTGGAAGCTGCGCGAGACGCTGAACAAAAAAGCGAAGCAATTCATGGGCATCGTGAAAATCGGCCGCACGCATTTGCAGGATGCGACGCCGCTCACGCTGGGGCAGGAGTTTTCCGGTTACGTGGCGCAACTCGATCATGGGTTGAAGCATGTGCAAGCCTCACTGCCGCATTTGTGCGAGCTGGCGCTGGGCGGCACGGCGGTGGGTACCGGGCTTAACGCGCATCCGAAGTTTGCGGTGGCCGTCGCGGCTGAATTGAAAAAACTCACCGGCCAGCCGTTTGTCACCGCGCCGAACAAGTTCGAGGCGCTGGGTTCCTGCGACGGCGTGGTGCATGCGCACGGCGCATTGAAAACACTGGCCGCGTCGCTGATGAAAATCGCCAACGACATCCGCTGGCTGTCGAGCGGCCCACGCTGCGGCATCGCCGAGATCATCATCCCTGAAAACGAGCCGGGCAGTTCCATCATGCCGGGCAAGGTCAACCCGACGCAATCCGAGTCGATGACCATGGTGTGCTGCCAGGTGTTCGGCAACGACACCGCGATCAACGTCGGCGGCTCGATGGGCAACTTTGAATTGAACGTGTTCCGCCCGATGGTGATCCGCAACTTCCTGCACAGCGCGAGTTTGCTGGCGCATGCGTGCGAAAACTTCGACGAACATTGCGCGCAGGGCATTGAGCCGGATCTCGCGCGCATCGACAAGCTGATGCGCGAATCGCTGATGCTGGTAACCGCGTTGAACCCGCATATCGGCTATGCGAATGCGGCGGCGATCGCCAAGAACGCGCACAAGAAGGGGCTGACGCTGAAAGCCTCGGCGATGGCGATGGGGCATGTGACATCGGAGCAATTCGACAAGTGGGTGCGGCCGGAGGATATGGTGGGGATCAAATTGAAGGGCGGTACTGCGAAATTAGTAGCGAGTCGTCAAAGAAACTCCCCCGCCCCGCTTGCGGGGAGAGCGAAGCGAGGGGCCGGGCGGGGGTGAGGGGTGGCCACCACTGCTATGAATAAATGGTGCTTCAACGTTGCCGGGGGCAGCCCGGCGGCTGGTCACTTTCTTTGCTCCGCCAAAGAAAGTAACCAAACAAAGGCGGCCCCCGGTTCGCCGACACCTCCCCGCGCTACTCGACGCGCCGGGCGGCTGCGGAACTCGCCCTCGCACAAAACAATGGCGCGAGGACTCAGACAGTCCTCGCCGACTTCCCCCGGCGCGTCTGCGTTGCTCGGCGGCTCTCAGGGGGATGGCTTTCTTACACCTGCGCGAGTGCGTGTTGCATCGTTTTTTCGGACAGCACCCCTGACGCGGTGTGTTGCGTTGTTCGCATCTTGTGCAAGTCTGACGGTTGGTTCAGTGCAAGCCCAATCCCCCGACACCTATCCCACAAAACCCGTGCGCGTGATCGTCGGCCTCGCACCCGGCGGCGGCACCGATATCATCGCGCGGCTGCTGACGCAAAAAATGAGCGACAACCTGAAGCGCTCGTTCATTGTCGAAAACCGCACCGGCGCGGGCGGTACGGTGGCGTATGCCTTCGCGGCGAAATCGCCGCCGGATGGGTACACGCTGCTGGCGGTGGCGAGCGGGTATGCCATCACACCGGCGGTGTATCCGAAATTAAGCTATGACCCGATCAAGGATTTCACCCCCATTTCGGTGGTGGTGCAGGCGCCGATCGTGTTGATGGTGCATCCGGCGCTACCGGCGCGCTCGGTGAAGGATTTGCTCGCGCTCGCGGGCAGCCCGCGGGCGCGGCTGGATGCGGCCTCCGCCGGACATGGCACGTCAAATCATCTGGCGCTGGAACTCTTCAACAGCCTCGCGGGTGTGAAAATCGCGCATGTGCCGTACAAAGGCACCGGGCAGGCGCTGGTGGATTTGATGGCGGGGCAAGTGCAGGTGATGTTCGGCAATATTCTGTCGTCGCTGCAATACGTGAAGATCGGCAAGATACGCGCGCTGGCCGTCACCAGCGCCAAGCGTTCAACCGCGATGCCGGATTTACCCACCGTGATGGAATCTGGCGTGCCGGGCTACGAAACCACCACCTGGCACGGTTGGCTCGCGCCGGCAGGGTTGCCGCAAGAACTGGTAATGAAACTCAACGCCGAACTCGCGCGCGCGGTGCGCTCGCGTGACGTGCTGGATAAATTAAGCGACGACGGCGGCGAGCCGGTGGCAGGCACGCCGGAACATTTCAGAAATCACATTGCCGCGGAGATGGCGCGCTGGCGCAAGGTGGTGCGCGACGCAGGCATACGCGCGGAGTAGCGGACAGGCGGCGAGCAATGGGTTCAGCGAACCGCATCAATCCATCATCGTGGGCAGCGGAAAATGGTCGCGCCGGGGTGTGCGTCGCGCGACCGATGCGGTTCCTTCGTCACCGGCATCCTACGGGCTGCGGGCTGATATTGCGCGCAAAATTTATCGCGCCAGCGCGCGCACCGCTGCCGGCAACGCTATCGGCTTTTGCGTTTGCGGATCAACCCACACCGATACGCCATAACCTTCGGCCGCGATAGCGCTGCCGTTTTTCAACAGGTAGTGCGTGCGCACGCTGCTGTTGCCCATTTTTCCCAGGTAAATTTCCACCGACACGTCGCCGGGGTAATGCATGGGCGCGCGAAACGAACACGCCGATGCGGCGAGCACGGGTATCGGCGCGGGCGGCGTCATCGCCAGGCCGAGCGTATGCACCCAGCGCATGCGCGCTTCTTCCATGTAGCGGTAGTACTCCGCGTTGTTGACATGCTGATCCGCATCCATGTCGGCAAAGCGCAGCGGGAGTTGGCACTCGAACACCTTGGGCAGCGAGTCCGCCACGGCGATGTCGTTTTGCACGAGTTCAATCATGAGGGATTTCTTAAAAAATCAATAAAAACAAATAGTTATGTAACATCCGGGATTCTGCTCCAGCGTGTGTCCGGGACAAAAAAATCCCCCGCGTGTGGCGGGGGAGTCGCGCGCGGGTCCAACGGTACTTACTTGATGTCGAGTATTTTCATCGCCTTGGCCAACGTATCGACCGAATCCTGATGCTTGCCGGCCTTGTGCGATGCCTCGCCATCGGCACGCAGTTTTTTCACCTCGGTCATTTGCGTCGCGGTCAGCTTGGGATTTTTTGCCAGCGCATCATCAATTTTTTTCGTGTCAGCCGGACAGTGAAACGCCATGGCTGCGCTGCTGAACAGCGCGAACACGATTGCTGCCATTGTATGCTGGATTTTCATGCTTCCTCCGTTGAGTTGTCTGGGTTGTGTGGCGCCGCATCCAGCGACCACGGATACAGTGTAGTCTGGCTCAATCGCTGGTTCAAGTCCACTTGCCGCGCCCGTTGATGACACTGGAACGCTTGGCCCGCAACCAAGGAGATTATACAAATATACAGTATAATCGCGCCCAGTTGAGAGAATCGCATGCTGAAATACAGTGTATACTATGAGTAACATATTTAAGCCGTTGCGTTGTTAACCTGAGGGCGCTCCATGGATATCGAAGCCAAACCTAAAGCGGTAGATATTTTTTGCGGATGTGGCGGCATATCAGTCGGTCTTCGAGCTGCTGGTTTTGATGTTGTCGCGGGTATTGATATTGAAAAAAAATATCTTGCCTCGTTCAGGCACAATTTCCCCGGCGCCCATGCGCTTAATACGGACATAACCTCCGTACGACCGCACGATTTCATGCAATCAATCGGGCTCATGCCAGAGGAGCTTGATTTACTCGTGGGAGGCCCGCCATGCCAGGGCTTCTCGAAAAACGTTCCTCGAAAGAACCGATTTCTTGAAGACCCGAAGAATCTGCTGGTCAAGTCGTTTCTTGATTACTGCGAAGCCTTGCGGCCCCGGATGGTGCTCATGGAAAACGTGGCGGAAATGAAAAATGGTTTTGAAGAAATTTACTCGCAAGAGGTAATTTCGCGATTGGAAGAAGAGGGATATACCGTTACGGCTGTCGTGCTGAATGCGGCAGACTATGGCGTTCCTCAGCGCAGAAGGCGGGCGTTCTTCATGGCCAATAGACTTGGCGTTCAATTTGAGCCGCCCAAGGCGACGCATGCCAAAGATCGCCCCACGCAAGCGATAGGGAATTTGTTTGAATATCCAGCGCATATTACGGTGGGCGACGCCATTGGCGACTTGCCCGGCGTCGAACATGGCGAAGGTCATGAATATACCCCCTACGCAAGTGAAGCGAGAACGGATTATCAAGCGCAACTTCGCGGCAAACTAACCGCGGTCCGCAATCATGTGGCACGCAAGCTGGCACCGGCCCAATTTGAGCGTCTTGCGTCACTTGAACCCGGTCAGGGACATAAAGACCTACCCAAACACTTGCAGACAAAGGGCGGGTATAGCGGCGCGTATGGCAGGCTAACTTGGGACATGATCGCGCCCACGATCACTAGGTGGGTGTTTCACCCAGGTTCAGGCAGATGGGGGCATCCCAAAGATATCAGGACGATCACCATCAGGGAGGTGGCGCGGATTCAAAGTTTTCCTGACGAATATGAATTTGTCGGCAGCTACAATGATCAGGCAGGCCAACTAGGGAATGCCGTGCCGCCGTTGCTTGCGCTTGCTATCGTTCGTTCAATGCGCGGTCAACTCGCTTCATTCAAGAATTTCGTCAGGCCCTCCCACGCCACTTTCCTGGAGGGCAACTTAAAGGCGACTGCGTGACCATCGCCGGAAAAATTGAATTCACCTTCCTTGGCGGGCCTGACTATTGTTGGCCACCAATCTTCTTCACCGCTAAAGTGCAGTTGATTCTCGCCGCGCCCATGCCACGCAAACGCCTTCTTCTCGGACCGGGTGTTCGTTCCGTGCAAAGCCGATAACTGCTCTTTCTTTTTTGTTGACTTTTGCCTGGACCACTTCCAGTTAAAATCGCCCGCGCTAAAGATGGCCGGACGCTCCCTCGTGCAAACCACGCGCTCGAAATAGATGGCCGTATGGTCATCAAACATTATCAGTCGGGCGTAGCCAATTTCATCCAAATCATAGAAGCGGAGACTTTTTTCGGCATGGTCGTTGCAAAAATCGATGATGGTGGCCCCCAACTTTTGCGCGCCCCTTGCTGATTTCTCGGAGTTTTTAATCAGAGCGTCCGCATTGGCTATTTTTGCGCGCTTCCAGGTCAACGGGGTGGTGGCTTTTGTTGATTTTACCTGCCAGCCCACTTTGCCCCGGATCACCACGTCAACATAATCGCAGGTTGCCAATTGCTCCGCATTCCGCACCAGCGCGAGAATCTTTTCCATAACTTTGCCGGGAACGGTATCTTCCTGAAAGTATGGAATCCGCATGTAAGCGATCAAATATTCGGCTATCTGTCGTAATTCGGCCTTCGTGGAATACGCATTCATCTGCCGCGATGTTCCTTGAATAGATCGCTAACGGGAACATTCAGCGCAATGGCAATTTGATCCGCTATTTCAATCGTCGGGTTTCTTACCCCGCGTTCAATTCCGCTGATGTACGTTCGATGCAGGCCCGATGCTTCCGACAGTTTCTCTTGAGACCAATTCCTGGTCTCGCGAAGCAGCCGGACATTTTTGCCGAGCAAGTGTTGAATACGCATCGGCGCATCTTGTCGATGTGTCGCCAATCAGTCTATAGACGATGAGTCACAACCCCGTGCGCGCCGCAGCTCGCTCGACGTTCGCGAACTGTGATGCGCCCTGCGAAATAGCGGTAACATCCTGACCGCCCGTGCATGCCGCCGTGACACATGACAGACGACCGTTAGAATCGCCCCGACACTGATTATTGAGACAACTCAAGAGTGATTACCGCTCCCTTGCTCCCGCTCGATCCCGCCGCGATCACCGCCTTGCTGCGGCTGCCGCCGCCGCCATTGGACCCCACCGATTTGCATATGGGCGAGATCGCCGAAGGCACGAAGGTCAACGATGCGGCGGTGCTGGTGCCGATGGTCGCGCGCGAAGGCCGCGTGAACCTGCTGTTCACCCAGCGCACGCCGCATCTGTCCGCGCATGCGGGGCAGATCAGTTTTCCGGGCGGGCGTGTCGAGGCTGCCGACGCGGGGCGTGAAGAAACCGCGCTGCGCGAAACCGAAGAGGAAATCGGCCTCGCGCGGCGGCATATCCGGGTGCTGGGTACGCTGCCCGAATATCCGCTGCCGTCGGGTTTTCGTATTACCCCGGTGGTGGGCTGGATCGAGGCCCCGTTCGAGACGCACCTCGATCCGTTCGAGGTGGCGGATATTTTTGAAGCGCCGCTGGCGCATTTTCTCGATGTCGCGCGCTACCAGCGGCACGAATATGATTTCAACGGACGGCATCGCCACTACCTGGCGATTCCCTACGAAGGCCGCTACATCTGGGGCGCCACCGCGGGCATGCTGCTGGTGCTGGCGCGGGTGTTGTCGGCGCGTTCGGCGGCATGAGCAGCGAGCGCGTGCCTTCGACCCCCGCAGTGCTGGCATTGCGCGCCGCGAAAATCGAATTCACGCCGCATTTTTACACTTACGAAGCAAAGGGCGGCACCGCGGTGTCCTCGCGCGAGCTGGGCGTGGATGAGCATGCGGTGATCAAAACGCTGGTGATGGCCGACGACAAGGCTGCGCCCTTGATCGTGCTGATGCACGGCGACCGGCAAGTATCGACCAAGGCGCTGGCGCGCGTGATCGGCGTGAAATCCGTCGCGCCCTGCACGCCGGAGGTCGCGCAGCGCCACAGCGGCTACCGCGTCGGTGGCACCTCGCCGTTCGGCACGCGCAAAAAAATGCCGGTGTATGTCGAGCGTTCGGTGCTGGCGCTGCCCGCGATCTATATCAACGGCGGCAGCCGGGGCTTCCTGGTGCGTATCGTGCCGCAAGCGGTGGTGGGGCTGCTGGCGGCGCAACCGGTGGACGTGGCGATTGCACAGTGACGGCGCGGGGTGTACTGTGACGCTCGTGTCAGGCCAAAATGGCGGCAGCGGAGCATGCAAAACAATAATTCCAACAGCCCGATGGCGCGGCCCAAAGTCGCGCTGATCCTCACCGGCGGCGGCGCGCGCGCGGCGTATCAGGTGGGCGTGCTGCGCGCATTGGCGGAGTTGCTGCCCAAGGGGGCGCCCACGCCGTTTCCGATTATCTGCGGCACCTCGGCCGG
>JANPOH010000086.1:0-3261 GCA_031427895.1 Betaproteobacteria bacterium | reverse complement strand
ATGCAAACCGGTCTTCGCCGTTCAGCAGCGCGGTTTTCACCCGCCCCGCCAGCATCGGCTGCTGCCGCAGCCGCACGCCGGTCAACTGATACACCGCATTCGATATTGCCGACGGCACCAGCGGCACCGCCATTTGCCCCGCGCCGGTGGGATGATTTTTCGTCTGCACCAGTTTGATGTGCATCTCGGGCACGTCGCGCATGCGCGGCACGTGGTAGTCGAAGAAGTTCGACTGCTCCACCGCGCCGTTATTGATGCTGATGCGCTCGGTGAGCGCCAACCCCAAGCCGTAGACGATCGAGCTTTCGGTTTGCGCGATGATGTTGTCGGGATGCACCGCCACGCCGCAATCGATGACGCACCAGAAGTTATGCACTTTGATCGCGCCGCTCTGGTTGTCCACGGATACATCGGCAATACCCGCCACATGCGTGCCGGAGTAATCAACATACGCCAGACCCAAACCGCGCCCTGCACGCTTGCGCTGCCAATCGGCCATTTTCGCGGCCTCTTCGATGACGTGACGCGCGCGCGGCTGCTTCGACAGCAGGCGCTGACGAAACGCCAGCGGATCCACGTTCGCCTTGGCCGCGAGCTCGTCGATAAACACCTCGGTGGCGAAGCTGTTGGCGGTTAACCCAATGCCGCGCAGCGGGTTGGTACGCATGCCGGTATGCACCAACACGCCCTCGCCCAGTCGATCAGCGATTTCATACGAGCGAACGTTGATGCCGCTTAACGCGATGCCGTCGCGCCCCTTGACCTGGTTGTAACGCACTGGGTCCATAAACGCCATCACGTGATCGCACACGCCGCGATGATGCCAGCCGGTGATATTGCCCGACGCATCCAGCCCCGCGCGCAGGCGGTTCACGTACAGCGGACGGAAGCGCCCGGAATGAATGTCGTCCTCGCGCGTCCAGATCACTTTTACCGCCCGCCCACCGCCGGCGGCTTTGGACAACAGCACCGAATCGAGCACGAAATCGGCATCGCGGTTGCCGCGCCGGCCGAAGCCGCCGCCGAGCAGGCAGTGATTGAATTTCACTTTGGATTCCGGGATGCCGAGCGCCTGCGCCGCCACCGTCACCGCGATGGTCTGACTCTGCACGCCGCACCAGATTTCCACCGCGTCACCCGCGGGCGACACCGCCGCGATGGAATTCAGCGGCTCCATCTGCCCGTGGTAGGCGTAGTCGGAGCGGTACTCGGCTTCAACCAGGGTCGCCGCGCTTTTTAATTTGCCTGCCGCATCACCCAGCTTCTCCCAATCAATGACTGGATGCGCCGGGTCCTTCGCTATCGCCGAGAATTGTTCAAAACCCCTGCTGGTCGAGAAGCCCGCGCCCTGCGGCTTGCCGCCCCAGGTGACTTTCAACGCGCGGCGTCCCTGAAACGCGGCCCACGGATTTTCAGCCAGCACGCCGACGCCGTTTTTGAGCGGCACCACGTTTATTACGCCTTCCACCGCGCGTGCGGCGGCATCGTCCACCTTTGTCACTCCCGCGCCTTCCACCGGCTCGCGCAGAATCGCGCCGTAAATCATGCCCGGCACCTGCACGTCGATACTGTACTGGGCGGAACCGTTTTGCTTGCCTTCGACATCCACCCGCGGAATGTCCTTGCCGATCAGGCGAAACTCGGCGGTTGCCACCGGTTCCACCGCGACCTGCGGCGCTTCGGCGGGAATTTTCGCGAAGGCGGCAATTTCGCCGTACGTCAAACGCCGACCGGTTTTTTGATGCAGCACCACGCCGGGCTGCGTAGTCAGCTCCGCCATCGGCACGCCCCAGCGCTGTGCGGCGTTATCCACCAGCACATGACGCACCTGCGCGCCGAACGTGCGCAAGTTGTTGAAATAGCCCGTCACCGTGGCGCTGCCTGCGGTGTACTGGTGAAAGTTGCGGCCCGGATTGCCGAAAATCGGGTCGCTGACCGCCGAACCGTCGATTTTGACTTTCGCCCAATCCGCATCCATCTCATCAGCCAGTATGCGCGGCAGCGCGGTCAGCGAACCCTGCCCCATCTCCGAGGCGGGCGACATGATGACCACCGTGCCGTCGGTATGAATCGTCACCCAGTTATTGAGTTTGACGCTGGTGCTTTGCGCCTGCGCGTCGCCCGCGAGCAACGCCGGCGCGCCCACCGCGATGCCAAAGGTAAAGCCCGCCGCGCCCACCATGAACTGACGGCGTTGCTGATTGATGTTGGTCGTGTTGTTCATGATCATGCCTCCTTCGCGGCGCGTTCAATCGCGCGTGTAATCCGCGCGTAAGTACCGCAGCGGCAAATATTGGGACTCATGTATTCGACGATCTGCGCACGCGTCGGGCGCGGCGTTTCCTTCAGCAAGCCGGCGGCGCGCATGATCTGCCCCGACTGGCAATAGCCGCACTGCGGCACCTGCTCGGCCAGCCACGCCTTTTGCAGCGGATGGCTGCTGTTTTTCGACAGCCCTTCGATAGTCGTCACACTTTTTCCCGCCACATCCTTGAGGGTGTGCAGACACGACTGCACCGGCTTGCCGTCCAGATGCACCGTGCAGGCGCCGCACTGCCCGACGCCGCAGCCGAACTTGGTACCGGTCAATTTAAGTTGCTCGCGCAACACCCACAACAGCGGCGTGTCCTCTGTCGCGGTAATCGTTTGCCGCTGGCCGTTGATGGTCAACGTGGTGGTGATTTTTTGCGTCATTGCAAATCCTCCATAGGTTGCACTGCTGGCATTCTAGGCGTGCAACCGGCACATCACAACAGGCGTTATTGCCGCTACAATGGCTGGCACAGCCCCCTGCATAGTCGTCATGTAATCTATTGTTTTTATTACGTATTAAGTAAAATAACCACACCGCCTTTTTACGCCCTGCCACACAGCCCCATCCGCCATGCAGCTCGACATATTCAACGACAGCCGCGACATCATGCTGCAAAACGACTTGATCGCCGCATTGAAGCAACGCGGCGCGCAAGCCGGTTTTCAGACACTGGCGAAGCTCGCCGCGGAATACCCCGCACACGCGATGCTCGCGCCGGCGGCGAAGCTACTCGATACACTGGCAATGCCGAATACGCCCTTCGCGGATCACGATGCCGCAATGAGCGTGGTGCATGAATTGGAAATCGGGGCGATGCCCGCCGCGCATGTCGTCTTCGGCGGCAAAGCGGCGAATACCTGGCTCGCACCGATGTGGCGTTTGCTGGCACGGCGCGCGGCGCACCTGCCGTATCAAGCCGCGCAACCGAAAACACACGCCGCATGGCT
>JANPOH010000085.1:0-4616 GCA_031427895.1 Betaproteobacteria bacterium | reverse complement strand
GTATCGTGGCAAGCAGCACGCCGGTGGCGAGGCACTCGGAAATCCATTGCGGCATGCCACTGCGAACTTTGGCTGAAAATTGAATCAGCGGCAGATCAAACATCGCATGCGTAATCCACACGCCGATGATGCCGCCGCACACCTGCGCGACCGTATACGCGGCGAACAGGCCGAGCGTAAGTTCGCCGGTGCGCCAGAAGGTCAGTGACACCGCCGGGTTAAAGTGCGCGCCGCTGATCGGCCCCAGCACGGTGATTAGGACGTACAGCCCCGCGCCGGTGGCGATGGAGTTGCCGAGCAGCGCAATGGCGGCGTTGCCGCCGGCAAGCGTCTCGCCCATGATGCCGGAGCCGACCACTATGGCGAGCAGTAGCGCGGTGCCGGTGAATTCGGCGGCGATGCGGTGGGCGGTGGATGCGCTCATTTCAGTTTCGGTCAATCCGGTGATCACGAGCATTGGCATTGCGAAACCCCAACTGCCGTTCCCGCGCAGCCAGGATCAACGATGGCGCTGTTGCAGGGCACTTTCCAGACTCAGCGCGCCGGAAACAATTTTTCCGTCGCCGGATCCAGCACTGCCGTCGCGCCGATGTGACGCATCGCCACACGCCGCTCGTCGAGCGTCATGGTTTCAAACGGCAGCGCCAGCAACATCTCAATGCGTTTACGCATGGCATCGCGTACCGCGCGAAACGCGGCGCGCTTGTCGGCATCGCTGCCCGTCACCGCCGCCGGATCAGGCAAGCCCCAATGCGCCATCGACGGGTGGCCGAGCCACACCGGGCATGCTTCGTTCGCCGCGTTATCGCAGACGGTGACGATTAAATCCATCACCGGGGCATCAGGCGCACTGTATTCATCCCACGATTTTGAACGCAGGTGTTGCGCCGGGTAGTTCATTGCAACGCACAGTTCGGCGGCGAAGGGATTGACTTTGCCGCCGGGGTGCGAGCCTGCGGAGTAGCCGCGCAGACGTCCCTTCGACAACGTCGTCGCCAGCGCTTCACCGAGAATGGAGCGCGCGCTGTTGCCGGTGCATAAAAAAAGAAAGTTCAAAGAACTGCCCATATACCGTATATAAATAATTGTTTAAAAACAAATGCTTATGATTTTCCGCCGACTAAGCCGCATCGGCGGCGGCCACGATAAGCGCCGGTGCATCCATCACGCTGCGCCACGGCGGAAAAACCATACAGAATTCACTGCCTGCGCCCAACTCTGACTGAATCTCCAAGGTTGCCTGATGCCGCAGCAACACATGCTTGACGATAGCCAAGCCCAGCCCGGTGCCGCCGGTCTCGCGTGAGCGCCCGCGATCGACGCGATAGAAGCGCTCGGTAAGCCGCGGTATGTGTTCGGCGGCAATGCCGATGCCGGTGTCGGCGACGCTGAACACGGCGCGCCCCTGTTCATCGCCGCGCCACGCCAGCGTTATGCGCCCCCCCTGCGGGGTATAGCGGACGGCGTTGCTCGCCAGATTGCCAAAGGCGCTACGCAGTTCATCGGCGCTGCCGGTGATGAAGGCGTCCGTTGCAACCGCCACCTCGATCACATGCCGGCCCGCGCTCAACGCGCGCGCGTCTTCCGCCAGCGCCTGCGCCAGCGCATGAACATCAATGCGCTCCTCGCGCTGCGGCGCATCGCCGCCTTCAAGGCGCGAGAGCAGCAGCAGATCATCCACCAGCTTCAGCATGCGGTTCGACTGCTGCACCATCATCCCGATATGGCGGCGCGCCTGCTCGGCGGGTTGCACCGGCGCGTCACTCATGTGTTCGAGAAAGCCGTGGATCACCGTCAGCGGCGTGCGCAACTCGTGCGACACGTTGGCGATAAAATCGCGGCGCGTGGTGTCCGCTCGTTCGATTTGCGTGATATCAAAGCTCACCAGCAGTTTGCGGTCATCGCTGAACGGAATCACTTCGAGTGACAGTATCTGCCCGGGGTTGTGCGCCGGGCGATAGTCGAGCATATTGTCACGCTTCGCGTTCTGTAAAAATGCGGCCAGGCCCGCCACGCGCACGATGTTGGTAATACGCAGCCCATAGTCACTGGCCGGGCGCAACCCCAGATGCTTGTTCGCCGTATCATTGCACCACAGCAGTTGATCGCCGCTGTCGAGCATGGCGATGCCGTCGGGCAGCGCCTGCGCCGCCTGCGTGAAAAGTTCAAGCTCCTTTTCAACGGCATCGCGCTTTTTGGCCTCCAGCCGCAGGGCGCGGTAGACGCCGGCGAATATCAAGCCCCAGGTTCCCCACGGATCGGGCAAGGTATCCGCGCCGGGGTTTTTCAGCCAGCGTTCCATGCGCGCCAGGTGGTAGACGTGTGCCGCATGCAACAGCGCCAGTCCCGCACACGCCGCCGCCCAGCCCGCCGTCGCGCCCTGCCATAGCCCCGCGGACACCGCCAATACGGCGATGGCAAGGAACTTTAGCGTAAGCGAAAACCAGACCGGTATCATGGCGGGAGGGCGTGTATCAGCGTACTTCGGCGGCTTTTACCGCCGACAATTTGTAACCCGATCCGCGCACGGTCTTGATCACGTCTTCGCCCTCGTCGCCGTCGCTGCCCAAGGCCACGCGCAGCCGGCGGATATGCACATCCACCGTGCGTTCTTCGATGAACACATGATCGCCCCACACCTGATCGAGCAATTGGGTGCGGCTGTAAACCCGCTCGGGATGCGCGATAAAAAAATGCAGCAAGCGGAATTCCGTCGGACCCAGTTCAACGACCGCGCCGTTCAACCGGACTTCATGACTCACCGGGTTGAGCGTCAGCCCGCCCGCCGATAACGCGGCATCCGAGGCGTGCGGCGCGCGCCGCCGCAACACCGCCTGTATGCGCGCGATCAACTCACGCGGGCTGAACGGTTTAACCACGTAATCATCGGCGCCCTGATCCAGCCCCTTCACGCGGTCGGCTTCTTCGCCGCGCGCGGTAACGATAATCAACGGCAGGTCAGCGGTGCGCGCCGTTTCGCGCAACTCACGCGCGAGCGCCAAGCCCGATTTATTCGGCAGCATCCAGTCGATGAGCACGGCATCCGGCAACTCGTCACGCAACAACACGACCGCCGCTTCGGCACTGCCCGCGGTAACTGCCTGCATGCCCGCCTGCTCGAGCGTGTAGCGTATCAACTCCTGCACCGCGGGTTCGTCCTCAACCACCAGGATGCGCGCCGCCATCAGACGTTTCCCCGTGGCGCGGCCTCGGGTGCGACGCCGGTATGCCGCACGTCGGTGCCGTGAACGATGTAGATCACCTGCTCGGCGATGTTCTTGGCGTGGTCGCCCACGCGCTCGATGGACTTGGCGATCCACACGATGTCGAGCGCGGTGGTGATGGTGCGCGGGTCTTCCATCATGTAGGTAATCAACTGGCGCATGATGCCGCGAAACTCTGTGTCGATCAGCCTGTCTTCGTCGATGATTCGTTCGGCCTCGACCGCATCCAGCCGCGCCATCGCATCCAGAACGTGGCGCAGCATCATCGCCGCCTTGTTGCCGGTCTGCCGCACGTCGATGGAACGTGGAATGGTCAACGCGCCGCGCGCATAAATCTGCCGCGCCATGCGGGCGATTTTTTCCGCCTCGTCGCCGATGCGCTCCAGATCGGTGACGATCTTCGACACGCCCATAATCAGGCGCAAATCGCTCGCCGCCGGCTGCCGCCGCGCCACCACACGCACGATGGCGTCGTCGATTTCCTTCTCATTGCGATTCACGCGGGGCTCGGTATCGATCACGTGGCCGATCACCGTCTCGCCGCCGGAGGAAAACCCCTCGATCGCGGCCATGATCTGCGCCTCGACCAGCCCGCCCATCTGCAGCACGCGGGAGCGGATATCCTCGAGATCGGCGTCGAATTGTTTTGAGGTGTGATCGCTGTTGGGCATGGGGATTTCCGTTCAGTGTGTTGCGTGGGCTCGGTGCTTCTAGCCAAATCGGCCGGTGATGTAGTCTTCGGTCTCTTTCTTTTTCGGCTTGATGAAGATGGTGCCGGTTTCATCAAACTCGATCAGTTCGCCCAGATACATGTACGCCGTGTAATCGGAGACGCGCGCCGCCTGCTGCATGTTGTGGGTGACGATCACGATGGTGAAATCTTTTTTCAGATCGTGTATCAGCTCCTCGATACGCAGCGTGGAAATCGGGTCCAGCGCGGAGGTCGGCTCGTCCAGCAGCAGTATCCGCGGCTTGACGGCGATGCCGCGCGCGATGCACAGCCGCTGCTGCTGCCCGCCCGACAGGCTCATGCCGCTCTGGCCGAGCTTGTCCTTCACTTCATCCCACAGCGCCGCGCGTTGCAGCGCCCATTCGACGCGCTCGTCCATGCGACCGCGCGACATTTTTTCATGCAGACGCACGCCGAAGGCTATATTGTCGTAGATCGACATCGGAAACGGCGTCGGCTTCTGAAACACCATGCCGATGCGCGCGCGCAGGTCGTTCACATCCACGTCGCGGTCCAGCAGGTTCTTGCCGTCGAGCAGCAATTCGCCTTCGGCGCGCTGTTCGGGGTACAGCGAGTACATGCGGTTGATGGTACGCAGCAGCGTGGATTTGCCGCAGCCCGAGGGGCCGATGAACGCGGTGACGCGGCACTTGTAAACATCC
>JANPOH010000084.1:0-5103 GCA_031427895.1 Betaproteobacteria bacterium | reverse complement strand
CACCGCATATTGGATCGCCAGATCGTCGAACGTATCCTGCCTGCCGAGCAAACGCCAATACGCAAACAGCGCGTCCCATGACTCCTTGCTGGCGCGGTCCTTTTCAAGCGCTTTTTCGAGGCTGACCACAAACCGCTCCACGCCCGGCATTTCCGGCTTTTGGTCGCCGGTGGGCAATTGAGAAAAAAACGTGGTCAATTCTGCCAGGCCGCCGGTTCCTATGCTGTGAACTTTTCTAAAATCCAGCCGCGCGCCAGGCACATCAACGCATGCCGCGCGCACGGCGGCAACATCCGGCAATGTACCGGGGGAAATTTTTTCCGGCATGACAAAAACCTTGCAGCGGGCGACGGGCGCTTTCTCTTGCTCGGGGTCCCTGAACACCGGCAGGCCGAAATTGTACTGGTACTTGGTTTCCAGTTCCTTTAATGAACTTTCACGCTCGTCGCCAAGGTAGAGCGCGGCCAGCAGCCGCCAGGCTCGCGCCGACATCACCCCCGTCTCGGCAACATGCTCCAATAGCGCTATCGCCTTAACTACATGTTCCTCGGCTTCCGCCACCTTTTTGCCGGTGTCGGGCGGAATCGTAAACGACATGGTGAAGTCCAGGTCTATCGTCGAGTTATTGCTCATTTTTCGGTCGCGAATCGCGGTAATTGAAGGAGTAGCGGCACCCACCCGGGTTTTAGCAATTCTAACGAATCATAACGAATCCGCCAACGGGCGCGATGTGCGCGATTCAAAGTGATGCAAATTGCCACGCAAGCAAAGACAATATCTCAGGCTCACATCGCCACCGACGTCTGTTCAACGCGCCTCGTTACCCACCGCGCAAGGACACGCTCGAGATCCGCGCGCGTGCATGGCTTGGTGACGAAATCATCCATACCGGCCGCGATACAGCTTTCGCGGCTGCCGGGCAGGGCGTTGGCCGTCAGCGCAATAACAGGCACACGGGGCGCGTTCGACGCCTTCTCGCGCTCACGAATGCGCGCCGTGGCGGCGTAGCCATCCATTTCCGGCATGAAGCAATCCATCAGCACCGCGTCGTAGGATTTCGCGGCACTGGCCGCCACCGCCTGCATGCCGTCAACGACCACGTCAACGTCGCACTTGAGCGCCTGCAACAGCCCCTTCGCAACCTGACGGTTGACCGCGTTGTCGTCCACAACCAGCACCTTCACGCCGGGCGGCAAAGCGGACGTGTCCGGCACGGGCGCGCCCGCCGCCGCACGATAGTCCGCCACATCAACCACCCCCACTTGAAGCGTATAGTGAAAAACGGAGCCTGCATCGGCAGTACTCATAAGCTGAATGTTTCCTCCCATCAACTCCACCAGGGTTTTGCTGAGATTAAGGCCGAGACCGGTCCCGCCGTATTTCCGCGCCGCCCCGCTCTCTGCCTGAATAAATGCCTCAAACACATGCGCCTGCACATCAGGACTGATCCCGATGCCGCTATCCGTCACCGAAAAATGCAGCGTGGCGGCATCACCCGGGTGCCGCACCACGGACACCTTGATATCAATGCGGCCCTGTTCAGTGAATTTCACGGCATTTCCCGCAACCTCTGCCAATATCTGGTTAAACCGCACCGGGTCGGCACGAATGCACTGAGGCACGACTGGCGCGATTTCACAATGAAATGCCAAACCTTTCTCCTGCGCCTGCTTGCGTAACGGCTGCAACGCAAGGTCCACCGCGCCGCGCAAATCGAACGAGACGATATCTAATTTCAGTCGCCCTGCTTCGAGCCTGGAAAAATCCAGCAGGTTCTCGACCAATTGCATCAGGTGGTTGCTCGATCCGCGTATGGCGGAGACCAGCCCATTTTGATCCTGAGTCAGTCCGGAATGCGTGAGCACCTCGGCCATGCCCAGCACACCGTGGATCGGGGTACGAATCTCATGACCCAAATTGGCGAAGAACACCGACTTCGCGCGACTATCTGCCTCTGCCGCGAACCGGGCCGCTTCGACCGCCGCGCCGGTATTCTTGCGTTGGGTGATATCGGTGGCGGTTCCGGCGCAGGTCAGCGCATGGCCTGCCGCATCGCGCGCCGCCACACGACCGCGGACGGCAAACCAGCGCCACTCCCCCGGATGCACCTGCAGCCGTATTTCCTCGTGAAATGCATCAACGTCGCCTTTCAGGATCAACTTCACCCTGACCTCTATTTCGCCCAGATCCGGCGGAGACATCAGCAGGGCGAGCTGCGCCCACGTCATCCTCGTGCCATCAATGGGCAACCCTGCAATACGCTCCCACCCGCGATCCAGATAAACGCCGCCGGACGCGATATCTGCTTCCCAAATCGCCACTTGGCCGCCCTCGATAGCCAGACTCAGGCGCTCGTCGGATTCACGCACTCGTTCCGCCGCCGCCAGCCGCACCGCGCGATGCCGCTGCTCGGCACGGCCCACCATGAAGGCGGCAATCATGGCCGCCACGGACAGCAATCCCAGCGTCGCCAACGGCAGGGTCACCCCTTTCCGCCACGACGTCCATAACCCATCCGCCGGTAGTGACGCGGCGGCGGCCAAGTCATAGTTTTTCAGCTTGGTATAGGCGCCGATCATGGACACATCGACACTGGTCGGCGCGGCCAAATAGTGTCCGCCGCGTGCCCCCGGATTCGCCCGCAGCGACTCGGCAAGACCACCAACGCCCGGCTGCGAGAAATAATTGTCGGGGTCGGCGGGCATGGGCGCGCGCAGCACCCGATGACCCGCCGTGTTCATCAGCAGATGCACGGTGCCCTGCTCCGCCGACGCCGATTGCAGGGTAGCGGCCATGCCCTTGACCGACAACAATGCCGACACCACGAACAACGGCTTGCCCGCGGCATCGCGCAGCGCGTAGCGCAATGGAATGACCCACTCATTATTCAGCCTCGATTTGACCGGGCCCAAACTGAGGGATGGCGTGGGGGCGATGATCCGCGAAAAACTGTCCATGAAACCGGGAATGTCCTGCACACGGGGCAACGCAACGCCTGTGCGCCCCTCGCTCAAGGTCGACATCAGAATTTGTCCATCGGGGGCGACCAGGCTCAGACCGGCAAGTACCGGATAACTGTCCTTGAACACCCTGAATACCTGCATCACCTGTGCATAGTCGCCGCGCAACGCCGGATCGGCGATGGTGGGCGCGAGCGCGCGCAGATTCGCCAAGTGCGTGTCCAGGGTCTGCTCCGTGGACAGCGCCAGCAGTTCGCTCACGTGCCGTGTACGCTCCCACGCTTGCTTTTTTTCGTCTTGCCACTGCCACCATGCAAGCACTACCGCGGTCGAGAGCAGCATCAACGCCATCGCAAGCAGAATCAGCCGCAGCGGCATGCCGTCCACGCGCCAGTCGCGCGGCGCAGGCCCGGTGACTTGCGGTAAATCCGCATTCCGGGACATCGCCGGCACGCCTGGGATCACGCCGCCACCGCTGCCCTATTCCGCGCGCGGGCGGAAAGAGGGGCCGCCCAGGCCGCGGCCGGCAGCGGCTTCGAAGCAAAGTAGCCCTGAAACTGGTCGCACCCACGTTCGCTGAGGAAAGCCAGTTGCTCGGCGGTCTCCACCCCCTCGGCAACCACGGTCAGGCGCAGGCTGTGCGCCATGGCGATGACGGTGCTGGTGATGATCGCGTCGTCGGCGTTGCTGGTGATGTCACGCACGAACGAGGCATCGATTTTCAGCGTATCTATCGGAAACCGCTTCAGGTAGGCAAGGCTCGAATACCCCGTGCCGAAGTCGTCTATCGACAGTTTGATGCCCAACGCCTTGAGATAGTCGAGCGTGCAGCGCGCCGCCTCGGGGTCTACCATCAGCGCGCTCTCGGTAATCTCCAGTTCGATGCAGCGGGGGTTAACATGGTGTTTCTCCAGGATGGCCCGGAACCGTTGCGCGAGGTCCTTTGACGAAAACTGCCGCGCGGACAAATTGATGGACACCTGAACTTCATCCAGCCCGGCGCGCTCCCACGCGCTCAATTGGGCGCATACCGTCTCCAGCACCCATTCGCCAACCGGCAGAATCAGCCCGCTGTCTTCGAGCAGCGGAATAAAATCGTCCGGCAAAATCATGCCCCGATCAGGATGCTGCCAGCGCAGCAGCGCCTCGAATCCCGCGATACCGTTGGTCGCCACATCAATCTTGGGTTGATACACCAGCACGAACTCGCCGCGAATCAACGCGTTGTGCAGGCCGTGCTCGATGCGTAGCAACTCAAGCGCCCTGGCGTTCATCTCTGCATTGTAAAACTTGAACGTATTACGCCCGGATGACTTGGCGCTGTACATGGCAACATCGGCATGCTTGAGCAGCGCCCCCGCGTCCACGCCATCACCGGGGTAGAGCGCAATGCCGATGCTGACCTTGATATAGAGTTCGGTTTCACCTATCCGCAGCGGCTGGGCAAACTCGGCCTTGATCTTGTCGGCCACGCGCTGGGCATCTTCGCCGTGGCTGAGCGTATTCAGTATCACCGCGAATTCGTCACCGCCCATACGACCGACCGTATCGTCGGTACGCACCGCCTCGCTCATGTGCCGCGCCACCCGCTGCAGCAGCGCGTCGCCGAATTCGTGTCCCAGCGTATCGTTGATTTTTTTGAAGTGATCCACGTCAACGAACATGACACCGACCTTGCCCTCCTGACGCCCGGCCTGCGCCAGCGATTGCCGCAACCGGTCGTGGATCAACACCCGGTTGGGCAAGCCGGTCAACGCGTCATAATGCGCCAGTTGTTCGAGCCGTTTCTCGGACAATTTCCGGTGGGTGATATCCTGCACCACGGACATGAAATGCAGCGGGTTCTGCGCCTCGTCGCACACCAGCGAAACCCCCGCCGATATCCAGGTCGTGGTGCCGTCCTTACGCTGTATCTCCCGCTCGCGATAGCCGAATTCGGTTTCACCGCTCAACAGGCTGGCGCGAAACTTCTGCGAATCGCCATAATCAGCCGGGCTATGCGTGTCGTACAGCGAGCGGGTCAGCAGCTCAGCTTCGGTATAACCCGTGATCTCGCAGAATTTATCGGTCACCAGCAGAAACTCGCCGAGTAGCGATGTGATGTGGAAACCGACACGAGCCAGCACAAACACGCGGCGACATC
>JANPOH010000083.1:0-10262 GCA_031427895.1 Betaproteobacteria bacterium | reverse complement strand
CATCAAGATGGAGCAGATCAGGCCCGGATCCAGCCTGCCTAGAGGGAAAAAGAAGGAAAAATAACTGTAATGTTATTTAAGGGACACTACACTAGGGGCAGGACACTGCGTCTACTTCTCCAGCGGCGCCATAAACCCGATAGGCAACGCGCGTAACCCGCAATCCGTAGGGCGTCAATAAGCCCGCGTAGGGCGCAATCTGTATTGCGCCGTATGTAATCGTGGCAAGCCACCTCATTCGGCGCAATGCGCTCCGCTTATTGACGCCCTACGAGATTTGTTGCGAGTGGTATTGAGGATTTAACGGATTAAAAAGCAAGCGTAGCCCGGATGAAACGAAGTGTAATCCGGGGTTCGGCGCCAGTCGCTGGCCCTGTAGTACGCTGCGCTCCTTGCGGGCTACTCGCTGTAAAACAAAGACTTTGAATTATTTCGTGCGCATCAACCGCTGCTGCTCGCGCTTCCAATCCTTGTCTTTTTCGTCGGCGCGTTTGTCGTGCTGCTTTTTGCCTTTGGCCAGGCCGATTTCGAGTTTCACGCGCCCGCGGGTGTAGTGCAGGTTGATGGGTATCAGCGTGTAGCCGGCACGCTCAACGCTGCCGATGAGGCGTTTGATTTCTTCGGCGTGCATCAATAGCTTGCGTGTGCGGACGGGATCGGGGTTAACGTGGGTGGAGGCGGTGGTCAGCGGGCTGATGTGTGCGCCGATCAGGTGCAGCGCATCGTCCTTGATGATGACGTAAGCCTCGTTCAACTGCGCGCGGCCCGCGCGAATGGCTTTCACCTCCCAGCCTTCGAGCACCATGCCGGCCTCGAAACGCTGTTCGATAAAATAGTCGTGGAACGCTTTTTTGTTTTCAACGATACTCATGCGCTCATTCTACCAGCCTGTCTGATCGTGCCCGAAGTTGCCAAGACCGTGATCGTGCCGTATTCGCCCATGCAGATGTTTGCGCTGGTGGATGCGGTCGAGCGCTACCCGGAATTTTTGCCCTGGTGCAGCGCCGGCGAGGTGTCGCATCGTGACGACGACATCACGCGCGCGACGCTGCGGATCGGGTATCGCGGCATACGGCAGGCGTTTTCTACGGAAAATCACAAGCGCGCGCCGCACGAGATGCGTTTACGGTTGCTGGACGGACCGTTTCGCGCGCTGGACGGGCAATGGCGCTTTGGCGATCTGGCCGGCAAGGGCTGCAAGATTGAGTTTCGCATGGCGTATGAGTTTTCGAGCCAGGTGCTGGCGACGCTGGCGGGGCCGGTATTCAATCACATCGCCGATACCATGGTGGAGGCGTTCGTGAAGCGGGCGGACAAGGTGTATGGCCGGGACTGAGCCCGCTATCACGGTGGAAGTGGTCTATGCGTTGCCGGAGCGGCAATCGCTGGTGGCGCTGACGGTGCGCTGCGGGGCGACGGCACGGGAGGCGGTGGCGTTGTCGGGGTTGCCGTTGCGCCACCCGGACATCGATCTGGCGCGTATCTCGTTGGGTATTTTCGGCAAGCGGGCACAGCCCGACGCGCTGCTAAAAAACGGCGACCGCGTGGAAATCTACCGCCCGCTGATCGCTGATCCGAAAGAGGCGCGCCGCCGACGCGCCCGGAAACGAAAGTGAGTCCGGGTTATTTGCAGTTCTCGGCGATGGCGCGCTCGGCGTTGGCGGTTTCGCGGATGAAATCCTGCTCTTCAAAGAAGACGCGCTCGCCGGTTTTGGGATCGGTGCGCGTGGTGCGCTGGCGTTCCTGAAGGCGCTTTAGGTTGACGCGGGAATCGTCGCAGGCCTGTTTGCGGCGTGTGTCTTCGGCAGCGGTTTTTTCGGCTTTGGTGTCGGCTTCGGCTTTTGCTTTTTGATTTTTGCGCGATTCGGCTTCCCGGTCGGCCAGGGATTTGGGGGTGCCTTTGTCCGCGCCTTTGTCGGCAGCTTTATCCGCACCCTTTTCCGCTGCCTTGCCCTTATCGTCTTTTTCATCCTTGGCGGGGGCCGGCGCGGGCGCGGGTTTGCTCACGCTGGTGACGCCGGTGTCCTGCTGTTTGGCGCCGGGCGGGCAGACGGTGGCGAATTCGATTTTGCCGTCTTTACCGACGCACTTGAGAATTTGGGCCGGGGCCGTTGCAGATAAGGCCAGCAGGGAAATCGCGATAATGATTTTCACAGATACCTCTTCTCAAAGTGTGCCGGCCAGCGGCAGCCGACGATGCCTAAAATTAACCAGTTTATCCCGCAGAGTCAATTGATTAACGCGTTTCTCCGTTGTTCGTTTACCGGCGGTTCCGTATAATATTGCCTTTGCGAAGGGACTATAAATATGCGCGTGGTTCAAAAAGCCTTAACCTTCGACGACGTTCTGCTGGTTCCTGCCCACTCTGCCGTCCTGCCGCGTGAAGTCAGCCTCAAAACGCGCCTGACGCGCACCATTTCCCTGAATATTCCGCTCGTATCCGCAGCCATGGATACGGTGACCGAGTCGCGGCTGGCGATTGCCATCGCGCAAGAGGGCGGCATCGGCATTATCCACAAAAATATGTCGCCGGCGGCGCAAGCAGCTGACGTTACCCGCGTCAAGCGCTTTGAAAGCGGCATTGTCAAAGACCCGATCACGATCACCCCAGTGATGACCGTGCGCGACGTGCTGCTGCTCACGCGCCAGCACAAGATATCCGGGCTGCCGGTGGTCAGCGACAACGGGCGCGTGGTGGGCATCGTCACCAACCGCGATTTACGCTTCGAGACCAATCTCGATCAGCCGGTTAAGAACATCATGACGCCGCGCGAGAAGTTAATCACGGTGCGCGAGGGCGCGAGCCGCGACGAGGCCAAGGCGCTGATGCACAAACACCGTCTGGAGCGCGTGCTGGTGGTGGGCCGCAACTTCGAGCTGCGCGGTCTGGTAACGGTAAAAGATATCCTGAAATCGTCCGAGCATCCCAATGCCAGCAAGGACAAGCTCGGGCGCTTGATCGTGGGCGCGGCGGTGGGCGTGGGCGCGGGCACCGAAGAGCGCGTTGAATTGCTGATCGAGGCGGGCGTCGATGTCATCGTGGTGGATACCGCGCACGGGCATTCGGCAGGCGTATTAAAGCGCGTGAAATGGGTCAAGCGCACTTATCCGCGCACGCAGGTAATCGGCGGCAATATTGCAACCGCGGCGGCGGCGAAAGCGCTGGCCGACAACGGCGCGGATGGCGTCAAAGTGGGCATAGGCCCCGGTTCGATTTGCACCACGCGCATCGTGGCCGGCGTGGGCGTGCCGCAGATTTCGGCGATTGATAACGTCGCCAGAGCCTTGGCCAAGACGGATATTCCGCTGATCGCCGACGGCGGCATACGCTATTCGGGCGATATCGCGAAAGCCATCGCGGCGGGCGGCTACGCGGTGATGATCGGTAGCCTGTTTGGCGGCACCGAAGAATCCCCCGGCGAGATCGAGTTGTTCCAGGGCCGTTCCTATAAAGCCTATCGCGGCATGGGTTCGCTGGGCGCGATGCAGCAAGGCTCGGCTGATCGTTATTTTCAGGAAGTCGACGAACTCGATACCGAAAAACTGGTGCCCGAAGGCGTCGAAGGCCGCGTGCCGTACAAAGGCGGCTTGGTGCCGCTGGTTCATCAGTTGATGGGCGGCTTGCGCGCGAGCATGGGTTACGTCGGCTGCGCCAGCATCGACGACATGCGGCGCAAAGCCGAATTCGTCGAAATTACCTCGGCGGGCATCCGCGAATCGCACGTGCATGACGTGCAGATGACCAAGGAAGCGCCTAACTATCGCGTAGAGTAATTCGGGAGGCGTGAAACGCGAGGGGTGAGGGGCGAGGCGTAACCCCGCCCACCGTAGGGTTTTGCGTCTGGCGTCTCACCCCTCACTCCTCACGCCTCACCCCCTAAAAAAACCATGCATCAGAAAATCCTCATCCTCGATTTTGGTTCGCAGTACACGCAACTGATTGCGCGCCGCGTGCGCGAAGCCCGCGTCTATTGCGAGTTGCATCCCTTTGATATTGCTGAGGAATTTGTTCGCGAATTCAAGCCCAGCGGCGTGATTTTGTCGGGCGGGCCGAATTCGGTTTGGGAGAGCGACACGCCGCGCGCGCCGGAAGCCGTGTGGAAACTCGGCGTGCCGGTGCTGGGCATTTGCTACGGCATGCAGACCATGGCCGTGCAACTGGGCGGCAAGGTCACTACCGGAAAAGTGCGGGAATTTGGCTACGCCGAAGTGCGCGCGCGCGGGCATTCCGCCCTGTTCAAAGACATTCAAGATCGCGCCAACGGCGAAGGCCATGGATTGCTCGACGTGTGGATGAGCCACGGCGACAAGGTGGATGTGTTACCCGAGGGCTTCAAGGTGATCGCCAGTAACGCGGCATGCGCGATCGCCGCGATGGCGGATGAAGCGCGCAAATTCTACGCCGTGCAGTTTCACCCCGAGGTCACGCACACCGCGCAGGGCAAGGCCATACTCGAACGCTTCGTGCTGGGCGTGTGCGGCTTGACCGGCGACTGGAACATGCCCAGCTACGTTGACGAGGCGGTCGCGCGCATTCGTGCCGATGTCGGCGGCGAAGAAGTGATTTTGGGCTTGTCCGGCGGCGTCGATTCGTCGGTGGCCGCCGCGCTGATCCACAAAGCCATCGGCGATCAACTCACTTGCGTGTTTGTCGATAACGGCCTGTTGCGCCTGAACGAAGCCGAACAGGTGATGGAAACCTTCGCGCGCAATCTGGGCGTCAAGGTCATTCACGTCGATGCGCGCGCGCAGTTTTTGGGGCGCCTCAAAGGCGTGACCGACCCCGAAGCAAAACGCAAAATCATCGGTCGCGAATTTGTCGACGTGTTCCAGGTGGAATCGGCCAAGCTGCCCAAGGCCAAGTGGCTGGCGCAAGGCACCATCTACCCCGACGTGATCGAATCCGCCGGTTCTAAAACCAAAAAAGCGCACACCATTAAATCGCATCACAATGTCGGCGGCTTGCCCGACACCTTGCATTTGAAGTTGCTCGAACCGCTGCGCGAACTGTTCAAGGACGAAGTGCGTGATTTAGGACTCGCGCTGGGTCTGCCGCGTGACATGGTGTTCCGGCATCCGTTTCCGGGGCCGGGCCTGGGCGTGCGTATCCTCGGCGAGGTCAAAGTCGAATTTGCCGACCTGCTGCGCCGCGCCGATGCGATTTTTATCGACGAGTTGCGAACCTCCGGCTGGTACGACAAAACCGCGCAGGCCTTCGCCGTATTCATCCCGGTGAAATCCGTGGGCGTGATGGGCGACGGTCGCACCTACGAATACGTGGTCAGCCTGCGCGCCGTGCAAACCACGGACTTCATGACCGCGCACGTAGCCGAGCTGCCGCACAGCCTGCTGGCGAAGGTGTCCAACCGCATCATCAATGAAGTGCGGGGCATCAATCGCGTGGTGTACGATATTTCCAGCAAGCCGCCGGCGACGATAGAGTGGGAGTAACCCAACGCATATGCAAAATTACTAATTATTTTTCGGGTTTTGCATATGTTGTGGATGGGATATGCCCACGCCGTACCCCGACGTATTGCTGGGGCAATTCTGCATCGACGCCCCGGTGTTCGTGGCGGACAAGGTGCCGTTTGTCGCGATAGGCTACGACGCGGCCTGGAAGTTTTATCAGGGGCAGAAACCGTTGTTGGAAAAAACGCTCATGGCGCGCGGCTGCGCTACGTCGTGGCGTGGCCGGGGCAGGGTATCTACACCAGGGCGGCGCTGAAATCGGTGGCAGATATGAATAGGCTGATCGCGATCGCGGTGCTTACGGTGTTTCCAGGCATCGTTACCTGGCTGCCGGAAACGGTTATTCGAAAGTGAGCCGAAAGTGAGCCGAAAGTGAGCAACCGAGGGTGCCGCCGGTCAGGCTGCGTCGTCGCAGCCTGACGGATTCATCCGCCAAATCAGTTCGACTTATACAAGCCGGCGGATTTGATGACTTTTTCCCATTTCACGGTTTCGGATTTGATGTACTTCGCGAACTCATCCGGTGTGCCCGGCGCCACATCCATGCCTTGGCGGAACAGGAAGTCTTTGACATCCGGCGCCAGCAGCGCGGCGGTGATTTCCTTGTGCAGACGGGCGGAAATGGCGGGCGGTGTTTTCAGCGGCAACATGAAGCCATACCAATTGTTGGCTTCAAAGCCGGCGACGCCGGCCTCGGCGATGGTGGGGAGTTCCGGCATGAACGCCCAGCGCTTGAGCGTGGTTACGCCCAGTGCGTGAATCCGGTTGGATTTAATGTGCTGTACCGCGCTGGCGGCGGTGGCGAACACCAGATGAATATTGCCGGCGAGCAAATCGATAATGGCCGGGCCGCCGCCTTTGTACGGCACGTGGACCATTTTCACGCCGGTTTGAATATTGAACAGTTCGATGGCCAGATGGCCGGTGCCCCCGATGCCCGACGAGCCTGCATTGAGGTTGCCCTTTTTCGCTTGCGCGATGAGTTCGCTGACGGTCTTGGCATTGGTTGACGGATGCGTAACCAGAATGTTGGTTGAATCCGCCAGGCGTGTCAGCGGCGCCAGATCTTTAAGCGGGTCAAACGATAGTTTCTTATAGAGACTGGGATTGACCGAAAACGACGCAATGGAGCCGAGCAGCAGCGTGTGTCCGTCGGGGGCGGCATGAACAGTGAGTTCAGTCGCGATATTGCCGGCGGCGCCGGGACGGTTATCAACGACCACGGTTTGGCCCAAGGCTGTCGTGAGCTTGGACGCCACGCTGCGCGCCGCGGTATCGGTGCCGCCACCGGGGGCAAACCCGACCAGCATGCGTACCGGTTTGGTGGGGTACGCCTGCGCGGCGACGGTGAACGGCGCGGCGACCGTCGTGGCCGCAACTGCCGCAAGCAGTGAATAAAACGTTTTTGACGAGTGCGACATTGAAACGCTCCTGGTAGATGCTGTTGAAACGGGATGAGTGAGTGCTGGTATGTAGGTGTATCGAATGCGGGGCAATGCGCTCAACGGCGTCCATGCCCGACGCGCGAGGCGCGGATTATAGCGCCGTCCCGCAGGCGCTGCCCCGAAAATGATGAAACGGCGGTAATCCTTGCGACCTCGGTTAGTTTTTCAGTGCCCAGCGTTGGTGTCGTAATTCCGCCCCGGCACGCTACGTTTCCGCGATCGAATTCGCCCCGTAAGGCATTTGACAGAAGCGTGGCGCTGCGCGGGCTGCTATGAAAATTATCGATCAATATCCTGCTTTCTGCAGATGTTCAAGCGCGTTCCGCAATGCCGGAAACCTAGTTGACGCTTGCGCGCGTGTTGCGGTTTAATGCTTGGCGTCCGTGTGGACGCATCCGGCTGCGTCCCCGCAGCCTGAATTTCGTTTGGAAATGACATCATGCCGCAGGATCATTCAGTTCAATCCAGCAAGTCGCTGACCAAGGTAGGGAAATACGACGTGCTACGCACGTTGGGCGAGGGTGCGACCAGCACGGTCTACCTGTGCCGGGATTTTTTCGCCGATTGCGACGTGGCGGTCAAGGTGGTGGCGCAAAGCGCGCTCAAGGATCTCGGCAGCGGCGCGCTGATGCAGCGGTTGTTTACCACCGAGGCGTCGCTGGCGGGCAAGCTGAATCATCCGCATATCGTGCAGATTTATGATGCCGTGGTCGATAATGATTACGCTTATATCGTCATGGAGTATGTCGAAGGCGGCACACTACAGCGCTTTACCAGGCCGGATAATCTGCTCGCTATCGGTGACGTGATCGAGGTGATTTACAAGTGCGCGCGCGCGCTGGATTACGCTTCGCAGCAAGGGGTGATACACCGCGACATCAAGCCCGCGAACATCCTGCTGAAGGAAAACAACGAGGTCAAAATAACGGATTTCGGCTCGGCGGCCATCGCCAAGGCGGAAGCGACCATGATCGACGGCATCGGCACCCCGGCCTACATGTCGCCGGAGCAGCACCTGAACAAACCCTTGAATCACCAGACCGATATCTACGCGCTGGGTATCGTGCTGTTCCAATTGCTGACCGGGCGCGCGCCGTTCAAAGCGGAGAACATCGCGGGCCTGGCGTATCAGGTGCTGAACAGCAAACCGCCGCTGCCCTCTGAGTTTCGCCAGGAAATTCCGCTGGAACTGGACTTGATCGTGATCCGGGCGTTGCAGCGCGACACCAGCCAGCGTTACCTGATGTGGGCGCAATTCATAGACGAGCTCGCCTCCATGATGGGCGACTCCACCGCGCTGCCCAAGTTGGGCGTGTTCGAGACCGAACGATTCAACAGTTTACGCAAGCTGTCGTTCTTCAAGGATTTCGCCGATGTCGATTTATGGGAGGTGCTGCGCTTTTCGGAGTGGCTGACGATACCCAAGGGCGAAGTGATCGTGAAAGAGGGCGATCGCGGTGATTTCTTTTGTGTGCTGGTGTCCGGCGACGTGCGCGTCACCCGCAAGCGCCGTTTGCTTGCGATACTGAAACCCGGCGAGTGTCTGGGGGAAATGGCCTGCCTCGGCAGCCCCGATAATTTGCGTACTGCGGATGTGATTGCGATACAGGAAGTGCGGCTGATAAAGATACCCGTGTCAGCCTACCAAAAGGCCACGGATTCCTGCCGCATCCGTTTTGAGCATGCGTTCCTGCATATTCTGGTGGAGCGCTTGATGCAGGCGAATGCCAAAATCGCTTCGGTGTTATAGCGCGGCACGCCCGGCAGCAGTTTGGTTGGCGTGCGATAGGTTACGCCGAGCGCGCGTATCCGGCCCGATTGCGTATACGGCGCCAGCCCCGGCACTGCGGGGCAGTGGGTATGAATATTGCCGCCGATAATATCGTTGAACGCCGAGGCCGTGTTGGCATAGGGCACGTGCGTGAGCTTCAGGCCGGTCAGCGCGTTCAGCGATTCCATGCACAAGTGCGAAGAACCCCAATTGCCGCCGGAGCCGAACAAAAGCTGACCGGGACGCGCCTTGGCATAGGCGATCCACTCGGCTATGGATTTGACCGGCGAGGATGCGGCGACCACGATCGCAAACGGCGTGGCACCCACCAGCGTCACCGGCGCAAGATCGCTGTGCAGCAGATATTTTTGCTACGTCAGCATCGCGATCAATTGGCTCATGGTGCTCAGAAACATGGTGTGGCCGTCAGGCGCGGATTTCGCCAGCAACTCCACCGCGATGAGCCCCGTCGCCCCGGGCGATTGTCCACGATGATGTTCTGCCCCCACGATTCCGCGAGCTTGGCGGAGAGCAGGCGGGCAATAACATCGGGCGCGCGGGGTAGTTTTGCGCGACGCTCGGGGTCGCGGCGGCAGCGGAAAACGCAAGCAGAACGCGCGCGTAAACCGAGGTCATACGCCTGTTGGGTTCCCTTCGGTTATCGACCGTATCACGTCGTTGGAATGCAGGCAGATTATATAATCTGGCGCCCCGAAGACGAATCGAACGTCCGACCTGCCCCTTAGGAGGGGGCTGCTCTATCCACTGAGCTACCGGGGCCGTGGTAACAACCGTGTTGAATTATACAGGCGCTTGCGTGCCGTCTCTTTACTTCCAGTTCCAGAAATCCTGCCGTTCTTTCATGAACGCTTGTGCGAGCACCATTTTGTGAACCTCGGATGCGCCATCAACGAGGCGCGCCTGTCTTGCGTAGCGATACATCCATTCGAGCGGGGTGTCTTTGGAATAGCCGCGCGCGCCGTTCAGTTGCAGCGCCGTGTCTACCGCGTGATGCAGCACGTCGGCGACGACGACTTTTGCCATCGATACCTCTTTGCGCGCGAAGTCGCCGCTGTCGAGTTTGGCCGCGGCGCGCATTACCAGCATGCGGCCGATTTCGATTTGCATCGCGGCATCGCCCAGCAGCCATTGCACGCTTTCCTTGGCGGCGAGTTTGCCGCCGTGGGTTTCGCGCGTGCTGACGTAATCGGCGGCGATGTCCATCGCGCGTCTGGCCAGGCCGAGCCAGCGCATGCAATGGGTGAGGCGCGCGGTGCCAAGGCGTATCTGCGTGAATTTGAGGCCGTCGCCGACATTCATCACGCGGTTTTCGTCGGCGATTTCGAGGCC
The DNA here is from genome assembly GCA_031427895.1 of Betaproteobacteria bacterium. Taxonomy (GTDB): domain Bacteria; phylum Pseudomonadota; class Gammaproteobacteria; order Burkholderiales; family SG8-41; genus UBA5216. The sequence continues at coordinate 224 of JANPOH010000083.1, read as the reverse complement.
GTCGAATTCGAGTTCGCAGTGGCCGCCGTGTTCCTCCGGCCCCATGATGGGGATGCGGCGCACGATGCGCCAGCCGGGCTGATCTTTGTGGAACAAAAATCCGGTGAGACCCTTGCGCGGATCATCGGAAGTTTTTGCCATCAGCAGAAAGTGTGACGCCACGCCCGCGCCGGTGATGAACCATTTGCGGCCCTTGATGATCCATTTGTCCCCCGCGCGGGTTG
>JANPOH010000082.1:0-2086 GCA_031427895.1 Betaproteobacteria bacterium | reverse complement strand
CGATGCGCAAAAACATTTCCTGGTCGACACGGATGGTAGGCATAGTGGCAAGTCGGGCGATACACCACGTTGTCGCCGCCCTTGCCATTCTCGCGCACGGTAAAATAATCCGCGATCGAAATCGCTTCGCCATGTGTAATCAAGAAGCCGTGGTAATTGCCCTCGCTCGGCGTCCATGAACGCACGCGCACCGATGCCCCTGGCCGCGTCAGATAAATCGCCGCATCGCAGCCGTATTCATGGCGCTTGCCGTCGTGCGGGAAATGCCGCTCATGCGTGCCCCAGCCCAGCTCGCACGGCTGCGAGCCTTCGCCGACGAAGCCGTCCACCGACCAGGTATTGACGAATTCAAACCGCTGCTTGCCGGGGCTTGCCACCTGCGTGTCACGCTCGGCGCAATGAATCACCTTCACACCGAGTTTCATCGCAAGCTGCGCCCATTGCGCCTTGTTTTTGGGGATATCCGTCTTGCGATGCAAATCACGCGCGATATTCACCAGGCCCTGCTTGACCCAATGCGAAATCAGGCCCGGATTTGCGCCGTGCGTGGGGATGACTGTCGGCCCGCCGTGGGGATACTTCTTGCGTAACGCCTGCACGTCTTCGCGCAAGCCGTAGTTGGAACGGTGCGACGCGGAAACCGTCGGATCGGTATAACCGCCGAGCCACGGCTCGATGCAGGTGTCCAGATACAGCGCGCCTTTCTCGTAGCAAAACTCGATCAGCGCAACGCTCGACACATCCACCGACAGATTGAGCAGAAAATCGCCTTTGTCCAGCAGCGGGTCGAGCAGCGCGCGGTAATTGTCCTGCGTCAGCGGACGAACCAGAAACTTGATGCCGAAATGTTCGGCTTCCGGCTGCCCGCGTTCGTCGCCCGTGAGTATGGTGATGCGCTCGAGCGGCATATCGATGTGGCGCAGCAACAGCGGCAAGGCGCCCTGCCCCACCGAGCCGAAGCCCACCATGACCAGCCGGCCTGGAAATTTAACGTGCTTTTTATCGGCCATTGCATACACTTTCTAATCTTGATTCAATCAAACGGCGCGCAGTGTAGCACCTTGCACCGGCAATCTCGTGTCAACCTGCAAAGGCCGCCGGCGCCGCAGCGCCCTTGATTTGCGTGCGGTGCATGATGCGCCGCTCGGTGGGCGGGAACGGATCGCGCCGGTGCATGGTGGTGCGGTTATCCCACAGCACCAGATCGCCGACTTGCCATTGATGCTTGTAAATACGATGCGGCGCGGCGGGATACTTCCACAATTCATCGAGCAGCGCTTCGCTGTCCTCAAGAGACAGCCCCGAGATATAAGACATGCGGCGGCGACCCAGATAGAGCACGGCATCGCCGGTTTCCGGAATGCGGGTCACGGCGGGATGCAGCGTGCCCGGTGCGAGCATCGGGCTATCGGTGGCGGTGACGCCCGCACGCAAAAACCCGCCTGAGTTATAAGTGCCGTCGTGCTTGACCTGCAAGGTCGCGATGCGCTGCTTTAGCCGCGGCGGCAAATCTTCGTACGCGCCGGTCATGTCGCAAAACCAGGTATCGCCGCCGCTGGCCGGAATCTCGCGCGCGGTCAGCATCGAGGCCAACGGCGGCTTCGCTTCGTAACTCATATCGGTGTGCCACACCGCCTCGCCATCGCCGAGCGCGCCGATAGGCCGGCCCGCGTTGTCCTTGACATTGGAGACCACATAAATATCAGGATACCCTTCCGGCGACTGGCGGCCATGCTCCTGATTCGGCGGCGAATCAAGCTGCCCGATGCGGCGCGAAAACGCCAGCAAGCCGTCGTCGGACAGGTTCTGCGCCGGAAACGCAAGCAGACCGCGATGCTGGTGCCAAACTTGTTTGACGGCGGCAAACCCGGCGTCATCCAGCCGGCCGAGATCAACGCCGGTGACAGCGGCGCCAAATTGAGGAGTCAAGCGGGTGACGTGCATTTTTTTCTCCGTGATTGCGAGCAGACCGCGAATTATAGCCAGACCCGCCGGCTGTGCGGGAAAGCCCCGCCGAAACCGGAGGATGCCATGGTTCCGGCGCCTGCGTTTCGCGCGCCGCTTTGCCGCCCAACGCGCACACGCT
>JANPOH010000081.1:0-2981 GCA_031427895.1 Betaproteobacteria bacterium | reverse complement strand
AACGGCCCGTACGCTGCTCAATATACCGTGGCAATGCCGCGACAGCGGCGCGCGTGGTTCTCGGGGCTGTGGAGTGCGGCGCTTGATCCGCCGCGCATCCCAGGTTTAGAGACCCATTCTTTCTAATGAATAATCTCGGTTGATTGAAGCCGAAACGACTTACCGGGAGATACTCCAAAAATATCCGCGAGATTTTGACCTGTTGCATCAGTTGGGCATAGTGCTTGGGCAGCAGGGCAACTTCACGGCGGCGGCAGCCTTCGTTGAACACTTGTCCCTGTGTCTTTTGCGTGCAGGTGATTTTTTACGCGGTTGGGAAGAACATGAATGGCGCTGGCGAACACCCAAGTACCGCGATCTCCAACCTGATGTGCAGGCACAATCGTGGCTGGGGTCGAAGCCCTTGGAAGGCAAGACAATATTGCTGCACTGCGAACAAGGCTTCGGCGACACGCTGCAATTTTGCCGGTATGCAAAACCAGTTGCCTTGCTGGGCGCCACGGTGACATTGGAGGTACAGCCTCCCTTATTGCCGCTGCTGGAAAATCTGGACGGCACGGGTTATTGCAAAGGGAACAGCACTGCCATCGTTTGATTACCATTGCGCGCTGCTGAGTCTGCCGCTTGCATTCAGGACGGGAATCGACACCATCCCTAACGGCGTTCCTTACGTTCATGGCGAGGCAGCACTTCGTGAGACTTGGAAAAAGCGGCTTGGCGAAAACAAAACCACGCATCGGGTTGGCATGGAGTGGAAATCCCGATCACAAAAACGACCACCACCGCAGCCTTGCTCTGACGCAGCTCCTGCCGCTACTCGACGATGGAATTGAATGCATAAGCCTGCAACAGGAAGTGCGCGAGAGCGACGCGGCTTTACTTGCCTCGCGCACCGATGTTCGACACTATGGCGGGCAATTGAAGGATTTTTCCGATACGGCGGCGTTGATCGAATTAGTGGATCTGGTGGTGTCGGTGGACAGCAGTGTTGCACACCTGGCGGGCGCGATGGGCAAGGAGGTTTGGATTTTGTTGCCGTCCAATTCCGACTGGCGCTGGCTCACGGGGCGTGATGACTCGCCTTGGTACCCCACCGCGCGCCTCTATCGGCAGCCCGTTATCGGTGATTGGAATAGTGTCATTTGCAAGGTACGTGATGCACTGAAGCTAAAACTGGCGCGTAGCGGGGCCGGCGCCGCTTGACGTCAAACAGGGGAGCGACAAATACTTCCCAACTTATCGGGAATGTCTCAAGTCATAAAGGATACTGAATGCACATGCTTGATCTCACGGGAAAAATCGCCCTCGTCGCCGGCGCGGGTGCCGTCGGCACAGGTTACGGCAACGGCAAAGCCACTGCCGTGTTGCTGGCGCGGCAGGGCGCGAAAGTGTTCGGCGTCGACATCAACCCCGCCGCCATCGAAGACACCCGCGCCATCATCGAAAAAGAAGGCGGCGAGTGTGTGGCGCACGTCTGCAACATGACGGTGGCCGCTGAAGTCAAAGCCATGGTCGAGGCTTGCGTCAAACAATTCGGCCGCATCGACATACTGGTCAACAATTGCGGCGGCTCCGCGCCCGGCGATCCCGTGGCAATGAGCGAAGACGTCTGGGACACGCAACTTGATCTGAATCTGAAAACGGCTTTTCTCGGCTGCAAATACGTGCTGCCGGTGATGGAGCAACAAGGCAGCGGCGCGATTGTGAATGTGTCATCGGTGGCGGGTTTCGCCCATCGCGTCGGCAGTCGCATCGATGTCGCCTACAGCACATCGAAATCCGGTTTGATCGGTTTTACGCAATCCACCGCCATGGCCTACATCAAGAAGGGCATCCGCTGCAATCTGGTGGTGCTGGGCACCATGCACACGCCGCTGGTCGAAGCGCGCTTGATGAAACAACTCGGCCCCCAAGAGGCCGCCGAACTGGTGGCCAAGCGTCATGCCGCCGTGCCGATTGGCCGCATGGGCGACGCATGGGATTCCGCCAACGCGATTTTGTTTCTCGCATCGGACGAAGCACGTTACATTACCGCCACGCACCTGACCGTGGATGGCGGGTTGACGGCAGCGCGGCCGGGGTAATCAACAAAGTGGCTCAATAGCATGGCACTGAAGGCAACCATCTTCAAAGCATCGGTGCAGATTTCCGACACTGATCGCAACTACTATCAAACGCACGCACTGACGCTCGCGCGCCACCCCTCCGAAACCGACGAACGCATGATGGTGCGGCTGCTGGCGTTCGCGTTGAACGCACACGAGTACCTGACGTTCGGCCGCGGCTTAAGCGCCGATGACGAACCCGACCTGTGGCGCAAAGATTTAACCGGCGCCATCGAGCAATGGATCGACGTCGGCCAGCCCGATGAAAAGCGTCTACGCAAAGCGTGTGGGCGCGCTAACGACGTGGTGGTTTATAGCTACGGCGGCTCGGGTGCGGCGATGTGGCGCGAGAGCGTGCGTGACACGGTCGCGCGTTGTCGTAACCTGGCGGTGATTGCGCTGCCGCTTGCCGCGAGTCAGGCCATGGCGAAGTTAGCCGACCGAGCGATGGCGTTGACCTACACCATACAAGATGGCGAGGTGTGGGTGGCCAATGATAAAGACACCGTGCATGTCAAACCGGAACGCATGGTTACGGCAGGTTGAGCGGTCAGGAGCGTGCGGTCGTCAGTGGTTTGAGTAGGGCGGGCAAAGCGCAGCGTGCCCGCGAGCCACTGTCCGCGTGGGCACAAAAACGTGCCCACCCTACGATCGCTACAAGAGCCGTATCAACGTCGCAGCAATTCAGCGGGATCAACCTTTAGCGCCGACGCAAGCTTGTAGATATTGAGCAAGGAAATATTCCGCTTGCCGGTTTCCACCTCGCCGACGTACGACCGGGCGAGATCAGCATCGTTGGCGAGAGTCTCTTGCGACATGCCGATTTCAGCGCGCAGCGCTTTAAGCCGCAGGCCAAAGCAGATTCGCGGGTCGATT
>JANPOH010000080.1:0-4479 GCA_031427895.1 Betaproteobacteria bacterium | reverse complement strand
ACTGGCGCAGCTTGCCCCCGGCGGCAAGCTGCGCGCCGGCATCAACTTTCAAAACCCGCTGCTCACCCAGCTCGGGCCCAATGGCGAACAAAGCGGCGTTGCCGTTGACCTGGTGCATGAGCTGGCCAAACGGCTCGGCGTGCCGATTGAGATCATTGCCTATCACTCGGCCGGGGAATTGGCGGAATCGGTCAACAACGGCACGTGGGATGTATCGGTGCTGGCGGAAGAACCCGCACGCGCGAAAGATATCGCGTTCGCCGGCGCCACCACCGAAATCGAGGCCACTTATATGGTGCCGCCGGGATCAACGCTGCAAACAATCGACGACGTGGACGCTCCCGGCGTGCGTATCGCGCTCGGCGCCAAGAGCGGCTACGACCTTTACCTGACCCGCACGCTGAAGCACGCTCGGCGCGTGCCGATCCCCGGCCTGCCCGAGGCCTTCAAGCATTTCGTCGCCGAAAAACTCGAAGCGCTGGCCGGTCTGAAAGCCGAGTTGATCAAATGCGCGCCTGAATATCCCGGCGCGCGCATACTCGATGGACGCTTCATGGTGGTGCGCCACACCGCGGGCACGCCGCGCGCACGCGGCGAAGCGGGCGCGGCGTACCTGCACGCCTTTGTGGAAGCGGTGAAGGCCGAAGGGCTGGTGGCGAAATGGATCGCCAACAGCGGGGTGCAAGGATTGTCGGTTGCGCCGCCCGCAGGCAAATAATTGCGTGTTGCTTATGCAGACTTTATTTTCCTCGTCGTTCCCGCGCAGGGGGAACCCATAACACCGGACCACTTAAGACTACGCATAGCACGCATAACACGAAAACACGTAACTATATGTTTTTATTGATATTCTATTAATGGATCCCTTATGAGCAGCAAACCTGCGGCGTTCTACCAAAGCATCGGCGATCAACTCACGCACTGGGACGTGGATATCGAAGCGGCCACGCTCACGCGGCGCGCGTCGATCACCCTGCCGTCCAACGTGCAATACGTGTGGCCGCATCCATTACGCAAGACCATGACGGTTTCCACCAGTGACGCGGCATCGGGCAATACGCCCAACCCCGGCAAGATGCATCGGCTGTGCGCGGTGCGCGTTGCTGACGATGGCGCGCTGGCGCTGCACGGCGACGCGCAGCCGCTGCCCTCGCGCCCGATACACCACTGCATGGATCGCAGCGGCAACTATGCGCTCACCGCGTTCAACAACCCCAGCCACCTCACCGTGCATCGCATCAACGCCGACGGCAGCGTGGGCGCGTTGGTCGCGCAAAACGCCCAAGTCGATGTCGGCATTTACGCGCACCAGGTCGTGGTCGCTCCGTCGAACCGCCTGGTGATATTCCCCGCGCGCGGCAATGATCGCCGCTCCGATAAGCCCGAAGACCCCGGCGCGATCAAGGTGTACGGCTTTAAGGACGGCCAGTTGACGCCATTGCAATCCATCGACGCCGTGGGCAAAGGCGGCATGGATTACCGCCCGCGCCACGTGGATTTTCATCCGACGCAACCGTGGATGTACGTCAACGTCGAAAGCCAGAACGAACTACACATGCACCGCATTGATGGCGACAGCGTGGCGGCAAAGCCCGCGTTCGTAAAAACCACGCTCGCCGCCAAACACGATCCGCAGTTTCACCAGACCACCAGTGCGATCCATTTTCATCCGAATGGCCGCTTTCTCTACACCGCCAATCGCGCGGACAGCACGGCGGAGATCAACGGTAAAAAGGTTTTCACCGGCGGCGAAAACAGCATTGCGGTGTTTGCGATTGACGCAACGACCGGCGAGCCCACGCGCATTCAGAACATCGATCCGCAAACGCACCACGTGCGCACCTTCGGCATTGACCCCAGCGGGCGGCTGCTGATCTCGGCGAGCATTAGAGACATGTGGGTGAAGGACGGCAACGACGTGCGCGTAGCACCCGCCGCATTGACCGTCTTTCGCATCGGCGACGACGGCAAGCTCACCTTCGTGCGCAAGATCGATGTCGAGTTGAAAGGCAAGCTTCAGTGGTGGGCGGAGTTTGTTGGGCTGTAAGCAACGAGTACCGGCGAAATCAACATAAGTATTTGTTTTTATTAACTATTTTAGTAATCTAACTTTCGTACCCGAATGAAATGTGATGAGGCGGAAATGACGTATTTACAATTTCCATTTGGGACGTACTAAATCCGTAGACCTCATTGATTGCATTCAAAATTTTTTGTAAGCAATGTCAAAATGCCACCTTACGACGTAAAATAAACCGTCGTTTAAAATGGCTACTTTAAGTTGAACTAAACCGCTAACGCGGTGGCCCGCCAGCCGAGGCAGCCACCGCGTTTTTCATTTTTCACGGCGGATTGACAAGCGCAGGTGCAGGGCAATCCTTCTGGAGTTGGGGAATGTTCCCCGACTTCAAGGAGCAACGTCATGACACCTTTACGCCAACGCATGCACGACGCCATGGTGCAACGCGGGTTTGCGGCCCGCACCCAAGAGTCCTACATCGACGCCATCGCGCGCATGGCTAAACACTACCGGCGCGACCCGGCAACCTATAGCGCCGAAGAAGTGCGGGCCTACCTGCTGCATCTGGTCAAGGATCGGCATTTGTCCTACAGCAGCATGAACCAGGCGGCGTGCGCCGCGCGGTTCCTGTTTGAAGTCGTCCTTGGGCAACCGCGCGCGAACTTTGTCATCCCGCTGGCCAAAGTCCCCGCCACCCAACCGGAACTGCTGTCACGGCAACAGATTGTGCAACTATTCGCCGCATGCACCCACCCGGCACGGCGCGTACTGCTGCAAACCATCTACGCCACGGGTTTGCGCGTGTCCGAAGCGATAACACTGCGGGTCGCCGACATCGACAGCGCGCCGGATCGCATGTGCATTCGCGTGGTTCACGGCAAAGGCGGCAAGGATCGTTACACCTTGCTCAGCGCCACATTGCTCACCACCTTGCGCCACTACGCACGCACCTACCAGCCGCGCGAATGGCTGTTTTGCGATCACAGCGGCAGTGCGGCCTTGGGGATACTGGCCGCGCAACGCGCCTACCAAGGTGCGCGCCATCGCGCGCGCATCAACAAGCAGGGCGGCATTCACGTGCTGCGCCACTGCTTTGCCACGCATTTACTCGAAGGCGGGGTCGATCTGTACACCATTCAAAAGCTGCTCGGTCATGGCCATATCGGCACCACCAGCCGCTATCTGCACTTGATCAGCCCGCAGTTTGCAGCCCCCAAGGAGGGCGACCCGCTGGACTTACTCGCGAGACTACCCAGCGTTTAATGAGTCTCGCGCATGGCCGATCTGGCCGAGGCGCTCAGGCGCTTTGGCGCGGGCTATCTGGCACAGCACTCCCTCAGCACAGCGCAAGCACGTGCGTGGCGGGCGATTGTGGCGTGTCGCACGCGCGCCTTGGGCGGCGCGCAACTGGCCTGCGACCACTGCGGGCATCGGCACTGGCAATACCATTCGTGCCGCAATCGCCACTGCCCGCGGTGCGGCGCCCGCGCCAAGGACGCGTGGCTGCAAGGCCGCGTTGCCGAGGCGCTGGCGGTGCCCTACGCGCATCTGGTGTTTACCCTGCCGCACTGTCTGAATGCCTTGTATGGCACACACCCGCGCTGGGTGATCGACACCTTGTTTGGCGCAACGGGGGAGACGCTGACCGAGTTTGCCGCTAACCCGAAATGGATCAGCGGCGCCGCTGGCGCCACACCCGCCTTCACGCTGGTGCTGCACACCTGGACGCAGGACTTGCGCCGGCACCTCCATCTGCATGCGGTGATGGCCTGCGGCGCGCTGGATCGCGAGGGGCAGTGGCATCCCCCGGCACGCAAGCCCGACTTTCTGTTTCCGGTACACGCGCTATCGTCCGTGTTTCGTGGCAAGTTCATGGCGGCGCTACACGCGGCACGGCAAGACGGGCTGCTTGAGCGCGATCCGCAAGGGCAGGACGCGGCCTGGGCGGTGCGGCACAAAGCGCTGTATCGCCACCCTTGGGTGGTCTATGCCAAGACGCCGCTGGGCGGATCGGCGCAGGTGCTGGAATACCTGAGCCGCTATACCCATCGCACGGCGATTTCCAATGAGAGGATTGTGGCGATCACAAACCAAGCGGTGGTGTTGTCGGTGCGGGCTGATGACAAAGGGCATAAGTGCCGCGTCCGGCTGCCGGGCGCGGAGTTCATACGCCGCTTCATGCTGCATGTGCTGCCGAAGGGCATCAAGCGCATTCGCCATTACGGGCTGCTGGCAGCGGCGTGCAAAACAACGCGCTTGGCGCAAGCGCGGCAGGCGTTGGGAATGCCGGTCGTAGAAGCCAAAGCGGTGGAGTCCGCCGCCGACTTTATGCGCCGGGTGGCCCGCGTGGAGGTGTTGTGCTGCCCGCGTTGCAAGGTGGGGCGACTTGGGGTGGTGCAGACGTTGGCGGGACTGCCGAGGCTGCCCGCGCCCCATGCGGGTGTGCAGCAGATTGCGTG
>JANPOH010000079.1:0-4140 GCA_031427895.1 Betaproteobacteria bacterium | reverse complement strand
CGAACGTATCCGCCAGATCGAAGCCAAGGCGCTGCGTAAATTGCGCCATCCGTCGCGCTCGGAGCGGCTGCGCAGCTTTCTCGATAACGAAGGCTGATTCTTACCGCTTATGAATAAGGCCCATCCCTGTAACCGGGGGTGGGTTTTTTTATGTAACATCGCTTTATAGAGATCGATGAGGTGTTTTATGCCATACGATCACGCATACGATCAGAGGTTCGATCCGTTGCGCCGGCGCGTGCTGCACGGCGCCGCCGCCGTGGGTGCGGCGACTCTTTTCCCGACGCTTTCCTTGGCGCAGTCATCGCTATACGGCCTGCCGCGTCACGCGCTGGTGATCGGCAACAGCCGCTATCCGAATTCTCCGCTGGAGAATCCGATCAACGACGCCAAGGCGATTGCCGGCGAACTCAAGGCAGCAGGCTTCGACGTGACGTTGCAACTCGACAGCGGACGCGATGTCCTGCTGAATGCGATAGAGGCGTACGGCAGGCAACTCGCCTCGCGCAAGGCCGTCGGCCTGTTTTATTTTGCCGGCCACGGCGCGCAGCTTGCGTGGCGCAACTATCTGCTGCCGGTGGATGCGGTGATTAAATCAATGGACGACGTGCCCGCGCGCGCGGTCGAACTGAATACGCTGCTGCAAGGGCTGACCAAGGCAAAAAACCCGATGAACGTGATCGTGCTCGACGCCTGCCGCGATAATCCGTTCGGCAAAGGGCTGCCCGCCGAGAAAAAGGGCTTGAGCCAGTTTGACGCGCCGCCGGGATCGTTGCTGGCGTATGCCACCTCGCCGGGCAACGTGGCGAGCGACGGCAGCGGCAGCCATGGTTTGTACACGGAACATCTGCTGCGCGAACTCAAAACGCCCGAAGCCAAGATCGAGGACGTGTTCAAGCGCGTGCGCTTGGCGGTGCGGCGGCGCTCCAACGGCGCACAAATACCTTGGGAAAGCACTTCGCTGGAAGAAGATTTTTATTTTCATCCGCCCAAGGTGATTAGCAAGGTCAGCGACGAAGAAGCGACCCGCGGATTTGAACGGGAGCTGGCGATCTGGGAGCGTATCAAGACCGCGACCGAACCAGCCCCGCTGGAAGATTATCTGCGGCGTTACCCCAGCGGCTTGTTTTCGGAAGTCGCGCAGTTACGGTTGGACCAAGTGCTGGCGAAGGCGGGCGAGCGCAAGATTGATTTTGTATCCAGCGCGCAGAATCCCTTTTCCAAGGGCGCGTTGCGTATTGATACGCGGGTGAAGATCGGCGACCGCTACAGCTATAGAGAAACCAACGCCGGCAACCATGAGGAAATTCGACAATACACGCTGGTGGTCAGCCAAATCACGGAGACCGAAGTGATCTACGGCAAAGGTGGCATTGTCACGGACCTGATTGGAAACTGGATCAAGTTCAACGACGGCAGAACGCTGACAGGCGCGCAGTATTTTATTCCGGATTACAGCCTGGGCAAGCGCTGGACCTCGCGTCATCGCACGGTGAGCGCCAAGGGCAATACCTATGACACCGTGGTGGATTGCAAGGTGGCCGCACGGGAGCGCAGAACCGTGCCGGCCGGCGCCTTTGATGCGTTTCGTATCGAGTGTTCGGGATGGGCGCGCGGCGAATCCGGCTTTAATATTGAACTCAAGTCCCGATATTGGGTGGCCGCCGAGGTGCGGCGCTACATCGAGGGATTTTTCTGGCAACGGACGGCAAAAGGCACGGTGCTGCAAGACATCAATCTGCAACTGATGTCGTTCAGTCAGAGCTGATCCGGTGAAACTCGCGCGGCGCGCGCCTAAGCCTGCGGCGCGAACCTAAGCCGGCGGCGCGATATCTATCTGCTTCGCCGTGCGCGTGACCTCGCGAATATCGTCGCGGCGCTTTAACCACCATGCATAGGTGCGTGGCAACAAATCGTGGTAATTCGCCAGGCCCAGTTCGCGCGCGGCATGCACCGTCCAGTACGGATCCCATAAAAATTCGCGTGCGATGCCGATCAAATCCGCATCGCCGTCCTGCAAAATCTGTTCGGCCTGCCGCGCCTCGGTGATTAAGCCGACGGCGATGGTTTTGATGTCTGCTTCCGCGCGCACACGCCGGGAAAACGGCACGTGGTAGCCCGGCGCGCGTGGCACCAGCGTGCCGGTGCCCGCGCCGCCGATGCCGCCGGACGAGGGCGTCATCACGTCGATGCCGCGCGCCCGGGCGGCGCGCGCGACTTGTACCGTGTCTTCCAGCGTCCATGCATCGCCGCTGCCATCGACGGCGGACAGGCGTAGAAACACCGGCTTGGCTTTCGGCCACGCGCCGCGCACGGCTTCAACGATGTCCAGGCAAAAGCGCATGCGGCCCTGGAGGTCGCCGCCATAAGCATCGTTGCGGCGATTCACCAGCGGCGATAAAAACTGATGAATCAAATAGCCATGAGCGCCGTGAATTTCAACAATGTCGTAGCCGGCCTCGGCGGCGCGTTGCGCGGCCTCGCGCCAGTGCGCGATCACCTCGGCGATTTCCGCCAGCGACAACTCGTGCGGCAGGGGCGCGGTCGCGCTGGGCGCCAACGCGCTGGAGGAGACGGTTGTCCACGGCGCTTCACCGCGCTCAGCGTCCTCGGCGGTGAGCGGGCGATATCCGTCCCACGGCGGCCGGCCCGAGCCTTTGCGACCGCCGTGCCCGAGCTGGATGCCGGGCACTGCGCCGTGAGTGCGAATAAAATCATTGATGCGGCGGTACTGCGCCAGATGTTTATCGTCGTAAATGCCGGCGCAGTGATACGACTTGCGCCCGCGATCCTCCACCGCCGTCTCTTCGCAAAACACCAAACCGGCGCCGCCCATCGCGAACTGTCCCAGATGCACCAGGTGATAGTCACTGGGGCCGGCGTCGCGTTCGGAGGCGTACTGGCACATTGGCGACACCACCACGCGATTGCGAAGGGTGATGCCGCCGAGCGTCATGGGGGTAAACAGCAGCGGGGGCATTGTATTCATAAGTATTTGTTTTTAAACGATTATTTTTGTGATGCTGTATTCGCCGATTTTGCTATCACGCACCACTTTGCCCCACAGTTTCATTGCATCGCAATCGTCGGCACATCCGGAAGTTGCGCGATGCGTGCCGCCGACGACACGCCGAGCGCGCGCACGCGCTGCGATTTCACAAATGGCACGCCGAACAAGGAGGCGCCCATCTGCATGGTGATTTGGCCGCCGATGACATCGGTCAATATTTGCGCCGGCCCGCGATAAGGCACTTGCGTGATTTTGAATCCCGCGCGTTGTTCCAGCAGCGCTATCGCCAGATGCCCGCGGCTGCCGACGCCGCTGGACCCCAGCGTGAGCGCGCCCGGTTTGCTTTTTGCCGCCGCGATGATATCGTTTACCGAGCGATATGGCGCGCCGGGGCTGACCATCAGCAGACAGGGCGACGGCGCCAAGAGACGGCAACGCAATCAAAACGGTGGTGATGCAACGAACGAGCCACATGTTGAAGCTCCCGAAGAGCGTGCGTATCGTCGCTGTCGCGACGAGATGGGAATGTAGCGTAATCTACGCCGCATTCCAATTGTTTGACTACCTTCAAGATCACCGTGCGCCTCGAAGCGCTGGGCGACAGGCTGCGCTTTGACTTCACCGGCACCGACCCGCAGATGAAAGGCCCGCTCAATGCGCCGGTGGGCGTGTCCTTCGGCGGTGTGAATCCCAGAACGAACCGCAACTTTGTGTTTTACGAAAGCTACAACGGCGGTCTGGGCCTGTTGCGCGAATATGAAATGCTCGCCGACCGCGCCATGAAAAAAATTCCCAGCAAATTTGGCAGGCGCATCAAACGCGGCCAGCATTTGCGCATCCTCACCCCGGGCGGCGGTGGTTTTGGCGGCCCGAACGAACGTGACCACGCCGCGCTGATGCAGGATTACCGCGAAGGCAAGGCAAGCGCGGCAAAAATCCTCAAGGACTACGGGATTGATGTGAGCGCGGGCCGCAACAAGCCGTAGCGCCGCCACGCCGGGTGTCGCCGATGGTGTCGCTATACCCGCGAAAACGGTAGAATCACGCCCCTCAGGGCCCTTAGCTCAGTTGGTTAGAGCAGCGGACTCATAATCCGTTGGTCGATGGTTCAAGTCCATCAGGGCCCACCA
>JANPOH010000078.1:0-2770 GCA_031427895.1 Betaproteobacteria bacterium | reverse complement strand
CCATGCGCCCGGAATTTCGGGTCTGACAAGGCCCTCTAGAGACCAGGCGCAGAGGGTCAACAACTTTGGCTTGCGCTTTCAAAAGCGCCGCAGCGTCGTCGGGCGCGAACTGCGACAGCGCCTGGCCAATCTGCCAGTCGGTTGTGTGGAGCAAAGCAATCAAAATCTGCCTCCCCTTGGGTGTGCGTCAGCAAGATACTTTGTCTGGCTGGCGCACAAGTTGCTGAATTTTTATATTTGAAGTCTAACTGCCGACTTTGCATGGAACAGTCGGGTTTGCGCTTGCTTTATGCGCTCGGGGCGCCGCTCTGCTATTCCACGGAAAAGCCAACAGCAGTCATTGCGGATACCCGCTTTTGGCCGAACCCGGTTGTTCAAGCAGCAAAGGCCAATGGAGGGCTTCCGCTGCATAGCTGCCATCGACGCAACCTGGGACGCCCCGTGAATTCGTTCGCACGAAATTGAGACCAAGGTCGGCAATCTCTTGGACTATTTCACTCGTCAGCCCAGGTAATACCTGCGCAAGCAGCTATGTTTGTAATAGCAAATCTAGCGCTTGCGCCGTACGCCGCCAAAGCCCGCGTGAGGCAGGACATGCACCGCCCTGGCTACACCGGCCAGCCCAACTTCGATTTTCTGGCGATGATGATTCCGCACCACGAAGGCGCGGTGGATATGGCGCGGCTGGTGCTGATTCATGGCCGCGACGCGATGGTGCGGAAAATTGCCGAAGAGATTGTGGCGAGCCAGACGGTGGAGATTGCAGTTATGCGTAGGTGGATGGCGGGATCGGGCTCCATCCTCCAAAAGTAAGCGCCCAGCGATCCGAACTCGCGGCGCAGCTCGATCACGCGTTGGGCGTTGTTGATGGTCTGGCAATCTTTCCGGCGTGGCACACGATGCCTGCGTCAGGCAGCAAGCGTTTCACGTCCGCATTGTCAAAGCTGACAACCTGTTCGGCTTCGAAGTTGGCGAATGCACGGCGAAAGTTTTCTCGCTTGTTCAAGATGGTCAGCTAGCCAAGCCCGCCTGAAAGCCTTAAAGGCAAATCTTTCCAAACAGCCTGCGCTCGTCGGCTACCGGGAAGCCCCATTCGGTGTCGTGGTAGTGGCGGTAGGTGGGCGTGGCTTGGCACCACCAGCAGCGGTAGGTGGGGGTTGCGTCGGCGAAAAGACCGGCGGGTTGGAGACGACTTCCGCAGAGGAGG
Source organism: Betaproteobacteria bacterium (assembly GCA_031427895.1). Lineage (GTDB taxonomy): Bacteria > Pseudomonadota > Gammaproteobacteria > Burkholderiales > SG8-41 > UBA5216. The sequence goes on along the minus strand of JANPOH010000078.1, from coordinate 1,563 downwards.
ATGTGTGCTTTGGAATTGGGAAGCCGGTGGTCATGCTCGATTTTAGGCAATAGTTTCGCGGCTAGCCCACGCGGTACCCAGCGGACGGGGTAGGACGCGGAATCATTTGCGGTCCTGCGGAGAATGTCGTCCTTGGGTACTGTTGAACCTGAACCTATCAAGGGTGATGTCTTGGTTTCTTTACTCTTGGCTTGCGCTGGGGTGCGTCTGTTCTCTCCGAATCAGTTATGTTTGAAATTAAGCTCCGCCGGATACGAATTTCCGAGCTTCACGCAGCCTTTTGATTCGCTGATCGATGTCTTCTTTTTCATGCGGAAGTTCCATGAAATTCGCTACTTCAGCACGCGTCGCAAAGCCTAAGCGATTGCTCAAATGAAAAAAGAATAACGAATCGACATATCTTTTAAGCAAAAAGACGAGGGATTCGATCTCGTCAGCGTCGGAGCCTGCGTGGACAAATCGATTTCTGTGGTTAGTGAGATGAGTCAAAACAAGTAGAGTCTGTTCTCGGTTGGCAAACATGAACGCGACGCGTCGAGTCGCGACTTTATACGGATGATGCGTGCTGTCGGTCAGATATTCCAGTAAGCTCCAGAGTCTCAAAAATGCATCATTCAGGTCTGCCGAGTCCAGAGCCCTGACATATCGGAGCAGAGCTACTTCGATTTCAGAGCGATATGGGAGCTCCGAAAGCCGTGTGCGCAATTTTTTAGCAAATGCTAAAAGTCTTATGAACTTGGCCTTGTCTGAAAAAAGTGCGGCGGGCTTTGAGTACCCAGGGTCGTACCAATACGTTTCGGTGGCAAGGGTGCCCTCTGTATCGTGCAGCGTGTGAAACGGCGAGAGGCGAATGTCGTTGACGGGAACAGGGCGGCCGTTAGTGTGCCTCCATGCTTTCCCGCGATTCAGCGATAAGTTCCAGCTTGCGCGGACCAAGTCTATGTCGTTCAACGCGCACTCGGCTGCTTCATGAGGTGTACGAGCTAGGACATGCGCGGAAAGACGCATGTAGTGTGGTGGAAGATCGAATCCAACCGCACTTTTGGACTCAGCGAAAAGCCTGGAGCGTTCACCGAAGCCTTTGGTAGTCTTAGGCTTAAAGATCATCGTGGTTTTACCAACAATTGTCTTAGGAACGTCAATGGTCCACCAAATTGAGATCTCCGTAAGAAGGCGAAACGAACGTATTGGTAGGGCTAGATATTCATTTTCGAGCTTTGAACAGCGGCGCAATAAAGTTTCAGTAGTTATTGGCCGTTGAAGATCACTAGCGTGCGCCACCGTTGCAACAATTCGTCCGCGTTCGAACGCCGGCACGTCAGGATGGAAGTCAACACAGCCTCCCAAAACTATTTGAAATTCAGAGGAAAACAAGCCGCCAGATATGAACCCCGTTGGATCACCTTCAGATTTGGCTCGCTCTGCAAGGCGAGCTAGCGCTCCAAGGTCATTTTCTTTACGGTAACTCGCCATCGTGTACTTTTGTGCATAACTTACGGGGTAAGAAAGTATGCAATCTACCTTATCTGGACAACGCCTTGAAATCGCCTGCCAACGCACACC
>JANPOH010000077.1:0-14800 GCA_031427895.1 Betaproteobacteria bacterium | reverse complement strand
CTTACGCAACTCCGCAATGCGCTCCACCGACAGCCCCAACTCATCACCCAGCACCTGCTCGTTATGCTGCCCCAGCGTCGGCGGCGCACGGCGTATCGACGGCGGCGTATCGCTGAAACGAAACGGCATGCCCAGCACTTTAACGTCGCCCGCCGTCGGGTGCTTGATAGTGCGAACCATCTCGCGCGCAACCGTGTGCGGCGCCGCCAGCGCCTGCGCCACGCTGTTGATGCGCCCGCACGGAATGCCCGCTTCGGTGAGCTTGGCGATCAGCGATTCGGCGACTTCGTGTTTCAATGCGTCGATAATCAAACCATCGATGGCTTCACGGTTGACCACGCGATCCTGATTTCTGACAAAACGCACATCGGTGGCCCACTCCGCATGCCTCAACGCCGCCGCGAATTTGGCAAACTGCCCATCGTTGCCCACCGCCACCGCGATCATGCCGTCCTTCACCGGATACGCGGTGTAGGGCACGATGTTCGGGTGTCCGTTGCCGAAACGCCGCGCGTCCTTGCCCGACACCAGATGGTTCGACGCCACGTTCGCCAGCATGAACAGGCCGGATTCATACAGTGACACCTCGACATGCTGGCCGCGCCCGGTGCGATGCCGCGCGTTGAGCGCCGCGAGGATGGCATTGCACGCCAGCAACCCGGTGGTGATATCGACGATCGCGACGCCGTACTTCATCGGGTCGCCATCGGTTTCGCCGCAGATGCTCATCAGGCCGGACTCGGCCTGTAAAATAAAATCATAGCCCAGCAGCCCGCCCTTGGGGCCGTCGGTGCCGTAGCCGGTAATCGAACAGCGGATCACGCGCGGCGCGTTTTGTTCCAGCCAGTCGTTGGTAAAGCCCCATTTCTCCAACGTGCCGGCCTTGAAGTTTTCGACCAGCACATCACACTGCTTGATGAGCTTGGCCAGAATCTCCTGTCCCGGCCTCAAAGCCATATTGAGCGTGATCGAGCGTTTGTTACGATTGATGCCGAGAAAATACGCCGACTCGCCATTCGCGAACGGCGGCCCCCACGAGCGCGTATCGTCGCCCGCGCCCGGCGGCTCGACCTTAATGACTTCCGCGCCCATGTCGCCCAGCGTCTGCGCGCACAAGGGGCCTGCAAGGATGCGGGTGAGGTCGAGAACTTTGGTGCCGGTGAGGGCGCCGTCAGCGACTTGCTTGGGATCAGTCATGGTTGGTGGCGGGTGAGGCGTGAAGCGTGAGGAGTGAGGCGTAAAAACACTATTGCGGCATGGCACCTAAGGCGGAGGGGGTTACGCCTCACTCCTCATCCCTCACGCCTCACGAATTACTTCTTCTTGCGCATCGAAGGCGGCGCGTTCAAATCTCGTTCGTTTCCGGCGAGGTAATCCGCCAGCATCTTCTTGTCGCGCATGCGGAATTTCTGGAAGTTCGGTTTACGTTTTTCGAGGAAGGCATTCATGCCTTCCGCGGCTTCTTCCGAACCCCATACGTGCGCCAGCAACTCCATGCCCTGCTGCCACGAGGCATACAACAAGTCGGACTCAAAGTTGAGCGACTTTTTGGTCATGCGGATGGTGAGCGCGCTGTGGCCTTTCATGGTTTCGCACCACTTCAACGTTTCGGCGCGCAAATCTTTTTGCGGCACGCATTTGTTGATGAGGCCGACTTCCGCCGCTTCCTTGGCGCCAAACCGGCGCGCGCAGAAAATCATTTCACGCGCCAAACGTTCGCCGATGAGGCGCGGGATGTATTGCGTGGCGCCCACGGTCGGGCATGCGCCGACTTTGGCGCCGGTTTGCCCGAGCACGGCGTTTTCAGAGGCAATCGCCAGATCGCACCACAGCGCCAGTTCGTGTCCGCCGCCCATGCACCAACCGTTAATCATGGCGATCACCGGGATCGGCAGGCCGCGGATGGTCATCGCCAGGCCGAGCATGCGGTCGTTCCACATGTAGGCGTTGTTGAAATTGAGGCGCTTCATGGCGTAAAAATCACCGCCGGCGGAGAACGATTGGTCGCCCGCGCCGGTGACCACCGCGCACACGATCGACGGGTCTTCGCGCGTGGATTTCAGCGCGTCAATCATTTCATCCAGCGATTGCTCGCGAAAGCAGTTCAGCACGCGCGGCCGGTTGATGGTGATCCAGGCCACCTGATCTTTCACCTCATACAGAATGTCGGTGTATTTGGATTTCTTCGCGGATTTTTTGCTTGCGGCCATGGCCACTACTCCCTCGGATGAAATAAAAATGAACGCGGATTTTAACAGAACCGCGTACCAGAACAGCGCACGACGATTGACAACCCCAGCGGCAGTAACTATCGTGTTTCAACTTCGCTCCGCCGACAGTCGCATCAACCCGGAATTGCCTCTCATGAACCGCATGTTGAACCTGGTGGGCGCGTCGTGCCTGCTTGTCGCCTGCGTGGCCGCCGCGCAAAACTACCCCGCCAAGCTGGTGCGCGTGATCGTGCCCTTCGTGCCGGGCGGCCCCACCGATGTGCAGGGCCGCTGGGCGGCGCAACAGCTCACCAACGCGCTGGGGCAAAATTTCATCGTCGAGAATCGCGGCGGCGGCGGCGGCGTGCCGGGCACCGAAGCCGTGGTGCGCGCCGCGCCCGATGGTTACACGCTGCTCGCCGGCAACCCCGGCCCGCTTACCGTGTCGCCCAGCGTGCATGCGAAGATGCCCTATGACACGCTGCGCGATCTGGCGCCCATATTTTTGATCGCACGCACCGCGAGTTGCCTGTGCATACACCCCAGCGTGCCGGCCAAGGGCGTGAAAGATTTTGTCGCGCTGGCCCGCGCGCAGCCGGGCAAAATCAATTACGGCTCGCCCGGCGTGGGTACCGTCGGCCACTTCGCCACGGAGTTGTTCGCCACGCAGGCCGGCATCAAACTGAACCACGTGCCGTACAAAGGCGCGGCGCAATACACCGTGGATCTGCTCGCCGGCCACATCGAAATCGCCATTATTCAATTCGCCGGCTGCGCGCCGCTGCTGCAAAGCAACCGCCTGCGCGCGATCGGCGCAACCTCTGAAAAACGTTCACCGCTGTTGCCGAACTTGCCCACCGTGGCGGAACAGGGCTTAAGCGGATTCGTCAGCTACAACTGGAACGGCATGCTCGCGCCGGCGAAAACACCGCGCGAGATCATCACGCGCGTGCATGACGTGCTGGCGAAACAACTCGCGACGCCGGAACATCGCGACACCTTTGTCGCGCAGGGGCACGAAGTCGCGGGGCTGGGTCCCGACGACTACGCAAACTTTATCCGCAACGAAATCGAAAAATGGGCGCGCGTGGCGAAAGCCGCGAGCATCAGCAAACAGTAACTATTTGTTTTTATTGATATTTTTGAAAACACAAGGAAGATAATGGCCCCCAAAGAACCGCCATATTTCATGTATTTCCCCGGCAACTATCGCTGGTCGGCAGCCTTCATCAACATGATGGGCTCGGCGGCGTACGGCGGCTCGGACATCGGCGAGCTGCACAAAATCGGCGCGCTGTTAAAAGGCGCCGCGCCGGAAGACGACGGTGCGTGGTTTGACGCCTGCGCCAAGGTAGCCGACGGCGTGCGCGCGCATGCGGAAAAGTTCGAGGCCGGGGGGCACCGTGTTTCCGCCGCCGCCGCTTACCTGCGCGCGTGCAATTACTACCAGATGGCCGAGCGCTTTCGCACGCCCAAGGACGCCAAGGCGCTGGCGGCGTTCAAAACCGGCGTGGATTGTTTTCACAAACACGCGAAACTCAGCGATATCAAAATTGAAGTGGTTGAAGTGCCGATGGGTAACGAGAGTCTACCCGGCTATTTCGTGCCCGCGCAAAACCCGAAGAACAATGGGACCAAGGGCGCGCCATGCGTGGTGTTTTTCGACGGCCTCGATGTGACCAAGGAAATCCAGTTTGTGCGCGGCGTCACCGATCTCATCAAGCGCGGCATTTCGTGCCTGGTGATGGACGGCCCCGGCACCGGCGAGGCGATCCGCTTTCGCGGCAATGTGCTGCGCCACGATTACGAAGTCGCCGGCAGCGCGTGCATGGATTGGCTCGAAAAGCGCGAAGATGTCGATGCCAAAAAAGTCGGCGTGGTCGCCATCAGCCTCGGCGGCTACTACGCGCCGCGCATCGCCTCGATGGAGCCGCGCTTTGCCGCGTGCATTGCATGGGGCGCGATCTGGGATTACTACGGCACCTGGAAAAAACGCATCGACGCCAAATTTAAAACCTCGCTCTCCGTGCCCGGCCATCACATCACCTGGATACTGGGCGTGAACACCCTTGACGAGGCGCTGAAAAAACTCGAACCCTATCAACTCGACGGCGTGGTGCAAAAAATGCGCTGCCCGTTCCTGATCGTGCATGGCGCGGAGGATGAACAAATCTCGCTCGCCGACGCGCAGGCGCTCTACGATGCATCGGGCTCCAAGGACAAAACGCTGCGCGTGTTCACCGCCGAAGAAGGCGGCTCGCAGCACTGCCAGCGCGACTACCTCACGCTGGGCGTGGCAACCATGTGGAACTGGTTTGACGAGAAGCTGAACCGGTAGCCGCCACATGATCCGGTGCGGTGCATTGCTGGTGGCGCTCTGCGCGGCGAACGCCGGCCGTCCAGGTGTAAATCCTGGTGCGACAATAAATGGATGAACCTGCCAGTGTCAGTCACAAAGGGGCGGCAATGAAAATCTCTAAACTCAAGGAACATATCGGCGCGGAAGTCACCAGCATCGCATGCTTCACCGCATACTGGTTCGGGGCGACCGGCCGTTTTAACGCCGGGCGGTAGTGATAGAGCCCTCAAAGACTGCGCTCGATCAACGCACGCAGCGCCGCTGTCACCACCGGTTCAATGCCGAACCACAGCTTCCACGCCGGGCGGCCCTGGTGCAGCAGCATGCCGAGTCCGTTGGACGTGCGGTTGCCGCGCGCGCGCGCGGCGGCGAGAAACGGCGTTTCCAGCGGAATGTAAATGATGTCGGCCGCCAGCGCGGTTTTCGGCAGCGCATCAAGGCGAATGTCGAGCGCGGGCTGACCGGCCATGCCGAGGCTGGTGGTGTTGACGGCCATCGCCGCGCCGTCGAGTGCGTCATGACGTTGTTCCCACGGCAGCGCAATGAGCGGCGCGCCGAACTCAGCGGCGAGGCGCTGGGCGCGCTCAAGCGAACGATTGACCACGCGAATCTCCGGCGCGCCCGCCTGCATCAGCGCGTAACACACCGCGCGCGCGCCGCCGCCCGCGCCCAGCACCACCGCTGGCCCGGCGTCCGCGCGCCAGTCGGGATGTTCCTGTTTCAGGTTGTGAATAAAACCGTAGCAATCGTTGTTGGTACCGGCGAGCAAACCATCTGCGCGCACGGTGACGCAACTGATGGCGCCGATGCGCCGGGCGACTTCATCCACTTCGTCCACGATGCTCATCGCCTGTTGCTTATGCGGCAGCGTGAGATTGCAGCCCGAGAATCCCAGCGGGTGCAGCGCCCGTAATGCGGCGGCCAGCCCGTCGGGCTGGATGGCCAGCGGCACGTAGGTTCCGGCCAGCGCATGCTGCCGCATCCAGTAGTTGTGCAGCATCGGCGAACGCGAGTGCATGACGGGCCAGCCCACCACGCCGGCGAGTAAAAAACGCGGGGGCGTTGCGTCAGCCATTCATCAACCGGTGAGCTTGGCGCTGAAATGATCCCAGGTGCGCTTGAACAAGGTGTCGTCCCACAGCTTCTCGCGGCACATGGCGATTTCTTTTTCGCTGAACACATACGGCTTGCCGATTTGCAGCGCCATGTATTGGCGGTAGGCGTTTTCTTCCATGTAGTTGGCGAGCACGAAGGCTTCGACGATGCTCTTGCCCACCGTCACCGCGCCGTGCGATTTCATCATCGCTGCGGGGCGATCTCCCAGCGTATCCGCCAGCCGCCCGGCCATCACCGGGTTGTTGATCGAATTCGGCGAATCGAGCACCGGCATCGGGTAGACGAGCGAGCCTTGCGCGTACACCGGCTGGTAAGCGTGGCCGGTCATGGTGAGAAACGTGGACCACTTCGGATGGGCATGCACCACCGCCTGCACGTCCGGGCGCGCCTTGTAGATGCCCGCATGCAAGTGAAACTCCAGCGGTGGCTTGCCGTTGCCTTCGATCACGTTGCCGTCCATGTCGATGGTGCAAATGTCCGCCACCGTGAGCTTGCTGCGCTGGCAGGTGCCGATGTTGATGAACATGCCATCACCGGCGCGAATGCTGGCGTGGCCGTTGTAGTCGATGATGTCGGACTGCTCGAGCATGCGGATGCAGGAGACGAGTTGCTGCTTGAGTTGTTCGGTATTTGTCATGTTATTTCCTATCGGTTATTCGTGGCATGCGAACCCAAGGATGAAGGCGGAAGGATGAAAACAGTCCAACCCGGTGGTTTTCATCCTTCCGCCTTCATCCTTCATCCTTGAACTTCACCATCCCGCCGACGCCCGCACCTGACTGCGCCACAAATCCCACGCGCGCATGCCGGCCGTCTGATTCACCGCGTCGGCGAGCAAGCCCTCCTCGCTGCCCAGCGCAGCCATCGGCGCGCCGCCGCCTAGCGCTACCGTCCAGTGCTGCACGCGGGCATTGACCTCGGTGTACACCGCGCGAAATACGGCGGTTTGCAGCGTCGGCCCGCACGCCACGCTGCCATGCGCGCGCATCATCGCGATGTCTTTTTTGCCCATCACTGCCGCCAGCGCCACGCCCTTGGCGCCGTTGCCGATCAGCATGTCGGTGGCGCCGAATTTTTCGCGAATGTCGAACACCGGCACGCCCGCCGCCAAAAACGCCGCGTTGTGAAACATCGCCTGCATCGGCACATTCACCAGCCCGAACGGGATCACCGACGGCGAATGGCTGTGCACCACCGACATGATGTCCGGGCGCGCCTTGAAAATTTCGCCGTGAATAAATCGCTCCAGAAAACTGCCGCGCCCGTTGGCGTTGCACGGGTTGCTGTCGAGATCGTATTCGATGATGTCGGCGGGCGTGACCAGCGCCGGCGCAATCGAGCGCGCCATGAAATAGCGGTTGGGCGCCTGCGGGTGGCGCAGCGATACATGGCCGAAGCCATCCATCACGCCTTGGGTTACCAATATACGCCCTGCGGCGGCGAGGTCGGCCATCAGCGCCGGATCAACCGGCCCGCCGGATTGGGGTGAATCAATAGTAGACATGAATTCCCTTCCGATTCCAGATTTTAGTGGTGCGGCGCCGATGATAACGGATTTGCCCGTCCGCTCGGAAGCTCCGATCGGGCACCCTCCTTTATCAGGGCTGAACCGGAGCGCATCGCGCGGGTTGGGCGCGCGAATCGCGCTCGATAATATCTCTGGAATTTTTGCTGCCGCACAGTGCGCTTAGGCGTAATATTATGCTTTACTCGCATCGTTGAATCGAGTTGGAGTAGTTGTCGTGGGCCACAGACCATCCGTTGATTTCGATTTCTTCTCGGAAAAGCCGCTGGATCGGGGCGCCATTCAAGCGGCTTTTCCATTCATCGCGCAAGCCACGGTCTTGCAGGATGAACGCAGCGTATTAAGTGTTCTCGTTGCTAACGCTAACGCAGATACCGCGCACGCACACGTCAAGGTTTCATTCTTCGGGACGATAGGCTTTGGCCGGGTCAGCGAGCCGGAGTTGACCGACGATGGCGTACTTCAAGTGGCCTCGCTGGATGACTTGATGGCAACCAAAGTCAAAGTCGTGCTGCGGTTGTTGCCCCGTAATACGCTGCGCTACTTACGGGCTACGCTCGCTAGCAAATGACATTGCACGTTCCAAATAACTGTCAGGAGGAAGAGATGAAGCGTTTTTCCAGGTTACTCGCCGTTCCGCTGCTTGCCGCCATCGCAACCGCGTGTTTCGCGCAGGGCGCTGAAGGCCCCCCAGAGTGGGCTTATCCGGTAAATCCTCCTGGTTTTAAACCGCTACCGGACGATGGCACGATACGTCGCGTTCCCGGCAGTACGGCGGGCTATACGCTGACGCAATTGCGCGATCTTTTTATTTCGCCGGACTGGCATCCAACCGACTATCCCGCACGGCCTGAAATCATAGCGAACGGCAGGAAGCCCGATGTTATCGCTTGTGGGTCTTGTCATCGGGCGGACGGGCCGGGCGGCCCGGAAAACGCGAACCTCACAGGATTGCCTGCGGCATACATTGTTCAGCAACTGGCCGATTTCAAGAGTGGAGCACGTAAAGGCTCGGTGGACAGGGGAAATCCCACTACATCCAAGAACTTTGTGGCCAAGGCGGTCAACGATACTGAAGTGCAAGCTGCAGCGGCATACTTTTCGTCAATAAAACCGAGATCGATCGTGACCGTAGTTGAGGCCGGCATGGTTCCCAAGACCTATGTTACCGGTTTCCATTTGGCTGCCATGAAATCCGGGGAGCAAGAGCCGATCGGGCAACGCATCATCGAAGTGCCAAACGATCTGGAACAATTTGTCAGCAGGGATACGCGTGCAAGTTTCACCGCGTATGTCCCGCCCGGCAGTATCAAAAAAGGCCAGGCACTCGCCACCGATGGCGGTGGCGGCAAGACGGTGCCATGCGGCATCTGCCACGGACCCGGCCTGAAAGGCCTGGGGCCGATACCCGGCATTGCGGGCCGTTCGCCGAGCTATATCGTGCGCCAACTCTATGACTTCAAACATGGCACGCGGGCTGGAACTGGAAGCGCGCTGATGAAGCCGACGGTGGAAAAACTTAGCGTTGAAGATATGCTGAATCTGGCGGCGTATGCGGCATCGCTGGCGCCATAAGACTGCTCTTGTCGTCCAGGGCAGTGTTGTGTAGACTAATGTGTAAGGAGTGACACATGGCGACCAATCTTTCTCTCGACCCTGATCTGATTGAACGCGCGCTCGAGGTTAGCGGTGAGCGCACCAAAAAAGCTGCGGTAACCCGCGCGCTGGAGGAGTTCATCCTGCGGCGCAAGCAAAAGGGTTTGCTCGATTTAATGGGCAAGCTCGAATGGGATAAATCCTTTGATTACAAGGCGGGGCGCTCCCGTTCGTGAATTTGTTCGTTGATACCAGCGTCTGGTCGCTGGCGTTTCAGCGCGACGCGGCGTCCGGCGCTGCCGAAGTGTCGGCCTTGCGCCAGGCGCTCGAAGGCGGTGATACCGTAGTCACCACAGGCGTGATTTTGCAGGAGTTGCTGCAAGGGTTCTCCGGGCCACGCGCACGCAAGGACATCATCGACCGTTTTAGCGCCTTGCCGCTGTTGATGCCGGATCGTCAGGATCACATCGACGCGGCTGAATTACGCAATAAGTGCCGTCGCTCGGGGGTGCAACTCGGCACCATAGATGCCTTGCTAGCCCAGCTTTGCATACGCAACACATTGACGCTGTTAACGACCGATAAGGATTTCTCACACGCGGCTTCATTCTGCCCGCTGCGGGTGTGGAAACCATCGCGATGGTAGCTGCCGCTGGCGATCAGCGGGCCCGATCCAACGCATTTTGTGTCGCGTCAAGCGGCGCTTGAATTTTCACGGCAGCGCGTTCGGCGGCGAGTGTCACGTGCTCGCGCGACTTTGTGCCTATCTTGAACGATGTGAGGACGCCCCCTTGAAGTCTAAATAATCACTTTAGTCATCAAACCCTTGGGGAAAATCTCCTCGGGCTTGAACTGGCGGTGCGCAATGCCCTGCTGATGCGTATACAGCGCCATCTGCTCCCACGTCGCGCGGTTTTCTTCGATGCCGTAGGGGTATGGGTCGCCGCCGAACATATCGCGCATTTTGCGCGCGTAAGTGGGCAGCCACGCCAGCGGGTAACGCGACACCGCCGGGTCAAGCAGGCGCTCGATGCTGCGGCGCTTCGATTCCAGAAACGCGTTGTACAAATTGCGTGCGGCCCACGGATGCTCATCGAGAATACGCTTGCGCATGGCGATAATGTGCATGATCGGCCACACTTTGTTTTTTTCCCAGTATTGCTCTTCCATCTCCAGGTAATCCGGAAACAGACGCACCACGTCGGGGTGGTTTTCCAGAAAACACGTCGGCGGGCGCGCGATGATGGCGCAGTCGATCTCGCCCGCGGCGAGCAACTGGCTCAGCGATTTGTCCTTGATGCGCGTCAACTTCACGCCCTTGGGCAGATTGAGTTCAACCTTTTCTTCGCGGCCCGCGCTGTTGGCGCCGGCCTGCACCCAATACACATCGGTCAACTTCACGCCCATGTCGTTGTGCATCCAGCCGCGCATGTACACCGCCGCCGAGTGCGCCCACTCCGGTGAGCCGACTTTTTTGCCCTTTAAATCCTTGATGCTTTTGATTTTGCTTTTTTTATTGACGTAAAAAGAGCTGAAGCGAAACAGCCGCGAGCACACCACCGGCAGGCCAATGATGTCGCTATCCTTGCGCGTGACCTGCGCGGCGAATTTCGCGAACGACAGTTCGGACAGATCAAATTCGCGGTTGGCGGTAAAGCGCGCGAAACATTCGTGATGGCCGAGATTAAGCCAATTCAGATCAATGCCTTCGGCTTTGACAAAGCCCAGCCGCAGATCGCGGAAGTGGTCGTAGTCTGTAGTGGCGATGGATAAATTTAAGAATGACATGGTTTCCTTGGTGATGGAATGACTGATACGACATAACCATTTGTTTTTAAATACTTTTTTAGTTAATCACCCATGACGCAACGCCACACCCCACGTAAATTTCCGGCATCGCACTGTAGTGAATCAAATCAAAGTCACGCGCATCGGCAACACCGGCAGCACCGTGGGCCGCCAGCCAGTTGCGAACTTCGGCGGTGCCGTTGCCCGCAGCCGCCATGCGTTGATCCAGAAACTCAAATAACGCCTCGCGCTCATCCGACGCAAAGTGTTGCAGGCATTCGCGGTCAAACGCCTCGTCGATGGCGCCCATGGTGGCTTCGCCGATGGAGTGGCTCAGGCCGCCGCTGGCGAGTATTGCCACGCGGGTGTCGCCTGCAAAGCTCGCAATCGCCTCGGCCAGCATCGCGCCCCACTCGTAACAGCGGCGCACGCCGGGAAACGGCGGCTCCACGGTGTTGAGCACCACCGGCACGATGGCGGGAAGCGGATCTACGCCCGCCTTCATCAGCGGAATGCAAAAGCCGTGATCGAGCGCGAGTTTGTACGACACGCTCGGCTCAAAGCCGCGCGCAAACGCATGCGCGACGATGTGTTGCGCGAGCGACGCATGCCCCGCCATTTGTTTGTGTGGAAACGCGCCGAGCCACGGCTCCGGCGGGCCGTCGTGCATTTCACCTACGCCGACGCAGATCGCCGGCAGGTTATCCAGCGAAAAATTCACCCAGTGGTCGGGCGAGATCACGATCAACACATCGGCGCGCGCGGCATTGATGCGCTTGCCGAGTTCATCAAACGCGGTGGTGATGGCGCTTTTACATGCCGGCGTCAGCACGTCCCATTTACGCACGATCAACGGGCCGTGACTGGCGGCATGGATGCCGACGAGTTTAGCCATGTCGCACCTTGCCTGTTTCGCCGGTATTACGGATGCGTTTTACAAATTCTTCTTCGGGCATTTCGATCACCAGGAAATAAAATCGCAACAGGTAGGCGTTCACCAGCGGGGCCAGCGCGGCCACGTCATTGTGTTCAATCGCAGCCAGCACTTCGGGCTTTAAGGGATAGCGAGCCAGCACCTTGCCGCGGTCAGCGCGATATTCCGCCGCAGCCGAGGGCGTTTGCAGATCGAAGAAGAGTTTGCTCAGGTAGTAGTCGCGCATTTCTTTGTGTGAACAGTCAACCGTGAACGGTGAACAGTAACTCCGCGCCGCCCGCTGTTCACGGTTCACCATTCACTGTTTACCGTTATTCCGCCGTTATCCCCGCCGCGCGAATCAACGTGCTCCACTTCTTGATTTCGGATTTCACGAAGGCATCGGTTTCCGCCGCGCTCATGCGCAGTATGCGTCCGCCGCCGCTCTCGAAACGCTTCGCCACGTCCGGCGCTTGAATCGCTTTCGCCATTTCGCTTTGCAGCCGCTTTAGCACCGCGGGCGGCGTGCCGCTGCGCGCGAAGATGCCGAACCACGCTTCCATGTCCATTTGCGCGACGCCGGTTTCGTTCACCGTCGGCACGCTGGGCATGCCGGCGAAACGCTGCGCGCTGGACACCGCGTAGGCTTTGACGCGGCCATCATCGACATACGGCTTGGCGGTGCCGGCATTATCAAAAAACAAATCCACCCGCCCGCTTTGCAGATCCAGATGCGCGGCCTGCGCGCCGCGATACGGCACATGCACCATTTTCACGCCGGTGATGTGCGCCAGCGCGGCTGCCGCGATGTGCTGGCCGGTGCCGACGCCGCCGGACGCATAGGTGAGCTTGCCGGGGTTGGCGCGCGCAAAGTCGATCAGCTCGCGCAGATTCTGCTGCGGCAGATCGCGGCGGGACACCAGCGAGTAGCTGTAGCTCGCCACCATACCCACCGGCACAAAATCCGCCAACGGATCGTAAGGCAGCTTTTTGTAGAGACCGACGTTGGCCGCGATGTTGCTCAGGCCGCCGACCAGTAGCGTATAGCCGTCGGGCGTCGCCTTGGCCGCGAGTTCCGTGCCCACCAGCGTGCCTGCGCCGGTGCGGTTTTCCACCACCACCTGCTGGTTGAGCTGCTCGGACAGTTTTTGCGATACCACGCGCGCAATCAAATCAAAGCCGCCGCCGGGCGGGTTGGGCGCGATAATGCGGATGGGGCGGTAGGGGTAGTCCTGGGCGATGGCAGACGTAACAACCAGCATGCATAACAATATACGTATGACCCTGATCATGGTTCGACAACCTCTATGGTTCCCCGTCGTTCCCGCGCAGGCGGTAACGACAGGCGTGGTTTTCCGTTGCTCGTAGCTTAACGCGCCCTTGGATTTTCCGCGAGCATTGACTACCATGCGCATTCTCATCAGCAATCCACCGAAGGAACCCCATGAGCACCCAGCACCCGGTCGCCGCCGAACTGCCGCCGCATGGTTACATCATCACCAAGCCTGTGCCGGGATCGGACAGTCCCGCCGACTACACCTTCGTCCTCACGCGCGACGAAATCTATGTGCCGATCGCGGTGCGTAAACCCGGGGGTGACGGCCCGTGGCCGGCGATCATCATGGGGCGCGGCAACGGGCATGGCGGCCTGCCGCTGGTCGAGCAAAAGGTGGCGCTCTACAGCACGTTGCAGGACAAAATGATCGCGCGCGGCTATGTCGTCGTCTACGTCAATTACCGCAACGAGATTCCGTATCACTACGAAACGCGACAGGCCGCGCGCAACGTGGCGGACGACATCGCCAACGAAGGCCGCACGCTGAAATCCACCGCTATTGTGGATCACGATGATTTGCAGACTGTCATCAAATACGTGCGTTCATTGCCGTTCGTGAAGGACGGAAAGGTGGGGTGCGTGGGTATCAGCCACGGCGGCGAAACCATTTTGAAAGCCGCCGCCGAGATGGATTTCACCTGCGGCGTCGCCATCGAAGGCGCGTCGCACGAATTTCTCACGGTGGACACCGGTCCCAACGCGCCGCGTGTGGGGAGCGAGGTGCAGTACAACGATGTCGACGTGGCGCGTAAAAACGCCAACAAGTCGCGCGCGATGGAGCGCATCCGCCGCATCAACACGCCGATACTGCACATCGGTCGCGATCACGATCATCTGCAAGGTATTTTCAAACTCGCGCACGAGTGGATGGTGGAGGCGGGCAAAGATTCGACGTGGGCGAGCTTCGATCATCCGGCGCACGGTTATCCCTTCATCGAGCGCGGCGCGGATGGTTCGTTCAAACCCAACCCCGCGCAGCAGGCGGCGTTTGATTTGTTCATGGCGTATTTTGATCAGCGGTTGAAGTGATCGCGACTGTAGTGTAACTATCTGTTTTTAAACACTTATTTAATAAGGTATCACCCCATGAAAATTGCCGTCATCCACGACTACGCCGACGTAATGCGCACCACGCGCGCGTTCCCCAAACTGCAAGCCGCGGGGCACGAAGTGGCAATCCACAACGACGCCTACACCGACCCCGCGCGCGTGGTCGAGCAGGTGAAAGGCTGCGATGTCTTATTGCTCACGCAACAGCGCGTCGTCATCACGCGCAAGATTCTCGAACAACTGCCGCAACTCAAGTTCATCAGCCAGACCGGGCGCAACGTGAGTCACCTCGATGTCGCCGCGTGTACCGATCTTGGCATCACGGTATCGGCGGGCGGCCACGACGGCAAAAGCCCTTACACCACCACCGGCGAACTGGCGTGGGCGCTGATCCTCGCGTCGCTGCGCCACATTCCGTTCGAGGTCGAAAACTTCAAGGCCGGCCATTGGCACACCACCGCCGGCACGCAGCTTGCGGGCGCCACGCTCGGCATCTATGCCTTCGGTCACATCGGCAGCGGCGTCGCGCGCGTGGGCAAAGCGTTCGGGATGAAAGTGGTGTGCTGGGGCCGTGAAGGCTCGATCGCCAAGGCCCGCGCCGAGGGCTTTGAGATCGCCGCCAGCCGCGAAGCCTTCTTCGAGCAAAGCGATGTGATCAGCCTGCACCTGCCGTCCAACGCCGCCACCAAGGGCATCATCACCGCCGCCGACCTCGCGCGCATGAAGCCCACCGCGCTGCTGGTCAACACCAGCCGCGCACCGATAGTCGCGGAAGGCGCGCTGGTCGAGGCGCTGAAAAAAGGCCGCCCTGGTTTTGCCGCGGTCGATGTCTACGAAGAAGAGCCGGTCACCGGCGGCAACCATCCGCTGCTGAAAATGAAAAACGCGCTTTGCACGCCGCACCTGG
>JANPOH010000076.1:0-2054 GCA_031427895.1 Betaproteobacteria bacterium | reverse complement strand
CCCACTCCAGCGCCTTGCCGCGCAAGGCGGCGTTGCCCAGCAGCAGCATGGTTGACTTGCCGTTTTTTAATGCGCGCACGCCATCGGCGATCGCCGCCGATGACACCGCCGCGCGCGGCGCGGGCTCCGCCACCTGCGCCGGGCCGTCTGATTCGCCCCACGCGGTATCGGCGGGCAATATCAAGGTGGCGATCTGCCCCGGCGCGGTGCGCGCGGCCTGCACCGCCAGCGCGCCATCCGCCGCAATGGTTTTTGATGAATGCGAGGTCTTCACCCAATCGGACATCGGGCGCGCCACACCTTCGATATCCGCCGTCAGCGGCGCGTCGTATTGGATGTGATAACCCGCGTGCTCGCCCACCACGTTGACGATGCCGGAGCGCGCTTTTTTGGCGTTGTGCAAATTCGCCAAGCCATTGCCGAGGCCCGGTCCCAGGTGCAGCAGTGTCGCGGCGGGCTTGCCGGCGACACGGTAATAGCCGTCCGCGGCGCCTGTGACCACCCCCTCGAACAAGCCGAGGATGCAGCGCACGCCTTCAACGCGATCCAACGCGGACACAAAATGCATTTCAGACGTGCCGGGATTGGCAAAACACACGTTCACGTCGCCATTCAACAACGTGCGAACCAGACTCTCGGCACCGTTCATTTATTTCCCTTTAAAATCCAATGGTCATCGCCTGCACCAAACCTGGCGAGATGCCAGCGCCTGACACATCGGCGCTTTGCGCTGATCCGCCGTGACCACGCGCACGGCGCCGTCGGACTGCAACCGGCTCCACTCGCTGCGCCACGCCGAATAGGGATGGTTTGCGGTGCGCCCCTTCAATTCCTGCGCCTCCCAGAGATCCTGCACATTGAAGCCGAACCGCGGCGTCAGATCCTTGCGCTGGTTGGCGGGGCGAATCTCATAATCGAGGTTGTCGAGTATCAACGGCTCGCCGCCCGGCGTCGGGTAATAGGCCAGCACCATGTGCGCGCCGTTAATGCCGTTATTGTTGTATGTCGCGTACATGATGTGCAGCTTGCTGTCGGGCACGCCCATCGCACGCAGGGCAAAGTATTTGGCGATCGCGTAATCCTCGCAATCGCCGCCGCCGTTGGCGAGAAACTCCAGCGGCTTGGCCCAATAATCTTCCATGCACCACTGCAAGGGGTCGCACACAAATAGCGTTTCGGCCACGTAGTCATTCACCAGCTTGAGCCGGGCGGGCTCGGCCAGCTCACGATTCGCGGGCGATTCGATCATCGACTTCCAGCCGGTAAGCCGGCGTTGAATATCGCGCCGCCACGCATCGTTGTTGCCGGCCACCGCGTCCATCAGGCGCTGAACCTCTGAGTCGTCCACGCGCGTGAGGTCAGCCGCCGGCAGCGCGGTGATGCACGCCACGCTAATCAAAAATATCAGTGTCTGACGCAATTTCCGCATGGCCGCCCCTCCCCTGTCGCTTGCAGTGATTCCGTACCCTGCGACAGTCTACCGCGATTGGTGCGCGGCTGGTCGCGTCAGTCCGCCTTCGCGCCCGATGCCTTGACCACCTTTTCCCACTTGGCGTTTTCGAATTTCAGAAACTCGGCTACCGCATCCGGCGAACTCGCCACCACCTCGGTACCCAGGCCCGCGTAACGCTCCCTGAGCTCGGTCGAATTCAGCGCCTTCACGGATTCGGCATGCACGCGCGCAAGGCGCACCGCCGGCAACTTGGGCGGCGCGGACAACACAAACCACAAGTCGGCATCGTAGCCGGCGATGCCCGCCTCGGCGATGGTGGGCACATCCGGCAGCACCGCAGCGCGTTTTTTGCCCGACACGCCCAGCGCGCGCACCCGGCCCTGCTTGATGAACGGCAGCGCGGCCGGCGGCACGTCAAACAACATATGTATCTGGCCGGAGATGATGTCGGGGTACACCAGCGCCGTGCCTTTGTACGGCACATGCACGATGTTGATGCCGGCGAGCATTTTCAGCAGCTCGCCCGATAAATGAAACTGCGTGCCGATCTCTCATACAGTGCTGACACAAACGCAACGAATCTTCATGCTGATGCCATTTC
>JANPOH010000075.1:0-16078 GCA_031427895.1 Betaproteobacteria bacterium | reverse complement strand
AAGTTTTCGCGCTTTTGAATGCCCGAAAGTTTCAGGTTTTTCTGATGGTCACTTTGGCCTTGCTGTTAAACCCTTCGAAAATACCGCTTGAAAACGCATCGGATGCAATGACCACCGCGAAGTTACCCACCGGCGCGCGCGCTCTGGCTCTAGTCAGGGAGCCGCACGCGCGCCGGTGGATAACTTCGCTTGTCAAATTATTCAACCAGCGTGAACACCCGTTTTCCTAAAATGGGGGAAAATCACCCACAGATTCTGCTGACGAAGCATTTTTTCAAAACAGAGGTTTCCATGCCGACCTACAAAATTCTTATCATGGGCGCGTCTTATGGCTCGCTGCTCGGTACCAAACTTGCGCTCGCCGGGCACAACGTCGATCTCGTGTGCCTGCCCGCCGAAGCGGATTTGATTAACACCGAAGGCGCGGTGGTACGCATGCCGATTCGCGGACGCGAAGGCCTGGTGGAAATCAACTCCAAAAAGCTGCCAGGCAAAATGGCCGCCGGCGGCGCCAACGCATTCAACCCCGCCGACTATGATTTGATATCGCTGGCGATGCAGGAGCCGCAATACCGCTCGCCCGGCGTGCGCGAGCTGCTGGATGCCGTGGCCAAATCCAAAAAGCCCTGCATGTCGATCATGAACATGCCGCCGCTGCCGTACTTAAAGCGCATCAAATCGATCGACGCCAATGCGATTCGCGACTGCTACACCGAAGCCGCCGTGTGGGACAGCTTCGATCCGGCCTGCATGACATTGTGCAGCCCCGACGCGCAGGCCTTCCGCCCGCCCGAAGACAAAGTGAACGTGTTGCAGGTGCGCCTGCCCACCAACTTCAAATCCGCGAGCTTTGAATCGGCCGCGCACAACGCGATTCTGCGTGATCTCGAAAAAGACGTGGATGCGTCACGCTTTGAGGTCGGCGGCGTCAAGATCGAACTGCCGGTAAAGCTGCGGGTGCATGAATCGATGTTCACGCCGCTGGCGAAATGGAGCATGTTGCTCGCCGGCAATTACCGCTGCGTGCAAAAAGACGAGATGCGCCCGATCAAGGATGCCGTGCATGGCGATCTTGCCGCCTCGCAAGCCGTCTACGATTGGGTAGTCAAACTGTGCGTGGCGCTGGGCGCGAATGAAAAAGACCTGGTGCCGTTCGAGAAATACGCCAATGCCGCATTGTCACTCGGCAGCCCGTCGTCCGCCGCGCGCGCACTCGCCGCCGGCGCGCCCAACATCGAGCGCGTGGATCGCCTGGTGCAAACCATCGCCAAATCCAAAGGCATGCAACTGGATGTGGTCGATCAAACCGTGGCGCTGGTGGATGGCTGGCTGGCGAAAAATCGCGCGAAGGTTAAGTGAGACTAAGTTAGAGCAAAAGAGGTCTGTTGCGGCTCTTGTGAGGTTGACGTAGTATAAAAAAGCCCGGAGATTCTCCGGGCTTTTTGTTGTGCCGACCCTCGGCAGGCAAACGAATCAGTGTTCAATCCGAAGGCCGTAAAAACATCAATTTCAACGACCGGAAACGGGAATTTCAAACATGAAAAAAATCATCATCTTCTTGCTGATTATCGGCGCCGGATATCACCTCTGGCAGAGGAATCGACAGACGCTGGACGATAAATTGAATCCCGAGGCCATTGCCAATCCGGTCTATGCCGAGACGCGCGTGAAAATGGAGTTTCCCGGCAGATCGGCGGAGGCGATCATGTTCGCCAAAACCGTCGATCAAGCGGATTGCCAAAAGCTCGTTCAAACGATGGAGCGCCAACTCGAGAGCCAGATGCAAAGTGTTTGCCCGGCGTGCAAGGCACCCACATCCGAATGCAAGGCGGAGCTGGCACCCCGCTATGCCCGATTGTTTGATGACGCGCCTGCCGCCGTCACCTATGTCAGCATGGCCAGAGGCCAGCGGAGTGAGCGGGAACATCGGCTGATTTATTGGGGCGTTTCCGTGGCGGAAAGTGACAGGCTCTGCGACATGTTGCCGGGATTTCAGAAAGGGCGTAAAGGCACCGTGACGTGTGTACGCGCGCGGCGAGAATAGCGGGGCATAGGCGTTCCAGCAGGTCGATCGTTTCGCGCATGCTCAACACCCCGTTGAGCGTTTCGTATCCCAACATCACCGCCATGCTTTTCTCCAGAGGGTTTTGGTTAGAATAGCGGATATGAATCCTGATTCTCTTGACGCGCGCGACGCGCGCAGCGTTATCCACGGCCTGACCAATCTCAAGTTGCACGCCGAGCGTGGCGCAACAGTGATCGAGCGCGGTCACGGCGTGTGGGTCACCGACAACCACGGCAAGGATTACATCGAGGCGATGTCAGGCCTGTGGTGCATCGCGTTGGGCTACGGCAACGAGCGGCTGGCCGAAGTCGCGGCGCACCAGATGAAAACGCTGGCCTACTACCCGCTCACTAATCACAAAAGCCATCCGCCGGTGATCGCGCTGGCGGAAAAACTGCTGGCGATGGCGCCCGTGCCGATGTCGAAAGTGTGGTTCGCCAGTACCGGCTCGGAGGCCAACGACTGCGCCGCAAGACTCGCGTGGTATTACTGGAACGCGGTGGGCAAACCCGCGAAGAAAAAATTCATTTCGCACCAGCTCGCGTATCACGGCAACACCATCGCCACCGCGAGTTTGTCGGGCGTGGGTTACGCGCACGAAAAATTCAACTTGCCGTTGCCGGGTTTTTTGCATGTTGCTACACCGCATTACACGCGCCACGCAAAGCCCGGTGAAAGCGAAGAACAATTCACTGATCGCCTGATCGCGGACATCGAACAAGTGATCGCACGCGAAGGTGCGGACACCATCGCCGCGTTTTTCACCGAGCCGGTGATGGCTGCGGGCGGCATCGTCGTGCCGCCGCGCGGCTATTTTGAGAAATTACATAACCTGTTGTTTTTAAACAATATTTTATTGATATGTGATGAGGTGGTCACGGCCTTCGGACGCATCGGCGACATGTTCGGCGCAACCGCGATGGGCTTGAAACCCGACATGCTGGTGTGCGCCAAAGCCTTGTCGAGTGCGTACATTCCCATCTCGGCGCTGCTGATGAACGAGCGCGTGTACGAAGCGATTGCACGCCAGAGCGACGAGAGGGGCGTGTTCGGTTTGACCATGACCTACTCCGGCCATCCGGTGGCGGCGGCGGTCGCGCTCGAAACGCTGAACATCTACGACGAGATGAACATCACCGTGCGCGTGCGCCAACTCGAAGCGCCGTTTTTGGGCGGGCTGAATCGCCTGCTCGAACACCCGCTGGTGGGTGAAGTGCGCGGGCGCGGGTTGCTCGCGGGCGTTGAGTTGATGCCCAATGTAATCCAGGATGGAAAGCGCGCCGCGTTTGATCCGAAGTTAAAAGCAGGCGCGCTGTGCGCGCAAATCGCCGAGGAACACGGGTTGATCGTGCGCGCCATCGGTGACACCATCGCATTTTGCCCGCCGCTGATTATCAGCGAAGACGAAATCGGCGAGATGCTGGCGCGGTTCAAAACGGCGCTGGATGAGACGGCGCGGCGGTTGGGTGTTTGAGAGGGGTAGATACCCATGTCGCCCGCGGCAGCGCAAGCAGATCAGTTGCTAACCCCCAGCTCCGCGCGCAAATCCGCGATCGCCTGTTCCTTGGTTTTGCCCAAACGCGGTGTGCGCTGTCCAATCGGCACGTTCTCGATTTCCGGCACGATCTTCATTGCCACGAACACCGGTCCGGTTTCGGACATGATGCGCTTGACGTTGACCGTGAATGATTCGAGATTGGTGTAGGCGTAGGAATACGGATAGCCGCAGCCCTTGGCGACGGCATCGTAGGCGATATTTTTTGCATTGGGCACGGGTTGGCCACCGGTGGTGGCGTAGCACTCGTTGTCGAGCAGGAAGTGATAGAAATTTTTCGGCTTAAGTTCCGCAATCATTGCGAGCACGCTTAGGCTCATTTGCAGATCGCCCTCGGAATCGAACAGCACCACTTTTTTGTTCGGTTGCGCCAGCGCGAGTCCCAGCGCAAACGAGGCATGCCCGCCCATCGCCGGATCGCCGAGCGCCAGATCGCGGTTGGGCAGGGTGCTGATTTTGTCCCAGTGGCGGCTGGAGCGGCCAGATACCACAATGGCGTCGCCGCGATGCGGCTGGAACACCTTGAGGATTTCTTCTGCTTGCATCATGTGAGTTTCTCCTTATCGGACTTAGCGAACTTAGCGATTAAAGCCGTGATACTCGTCGCCGATCAACACGGCGACAGGGCGTTTGTTTTTTTGCGCCTCCTCGAAGGCGACGGAAATGCGCGGCGCGTCGCTGCTGTTTTCGACGAGGTAGTACTGAATGTGAAACGCATTCAGAAACGGTTCGGTGTAAGTGGCAGCGGTATCTTTGTTGACGCCGTGGCGCGTGTAGCCGCGATAGCCCACCATCAGCACCACGGGAATGTTCATGCCCATCACCCAGCCGCGCAGCGAGTCGCCCGACTCCATCAGGCCGGTGTTTTGGATCAGGATCACCGGCTTGGCACCGCCGACGTAAAGGCCCGCCGCGCACGAAAACGCCAGCCCTTCGCGCGGCACCGGCACCAGCGTAATCGACTTATCCGCTTTCATCAGCGTGTAGAGCCAGTTGGTTTCGCTGTCCGGCAGCCACACCACATGCGTGATGCCGTGTTTTTTCATTTCAGCCAGAACGATTTCCGGACTGAGGCTTGCTTCGTCAGACATGGCGTTCCCCTTGAGCGGCAGTTGTATAACTATATGTTTTTATTGGTTATTTTAATAACTCTGCGGCGCTTCGCGCAAAAACACCGGCAGGTCGGTGACCGGCGGGCGACAGCCCGGCACCGCATACATCATGTCGCCGACAAAGCCGCGGTGATACGCGGTGTGGTGATACAGATGCAGCAGCATTTCGGCCTGCGACATGCTGACCACGTTGCCGCCGATCAGCGTGACGGGGCGGCGGTCGGCGAGGGTTTCATCGGTTTGTTTATCGCTCCACTGCTCATACCATTGGTCGATCGCCTGCTGCGCCTTCCACCACTCCGCCAGCGCCGGCGATTCGGCGGAGTTGCGCGCACTCATGCCGTGATCGCGGCCTTCGAGATGCGCCTGCCAGATCAAGTCGATGATGTAAATATGATTCATCGTATGCACCATGTTCTTGAACAGACTGTTGCGCGGCTTCATCGCCTCGCCGTCGGGCAGCGCGGCGATGGCGTCGTGCCAAACCTTGTTCGACCAGGTGTTGTAGCGCGTGAGCATGCGGGCGGTTTTGGCGGGGATCATGGCGGGGGTCTGCGGGAGGAAGAGAACAGCATCATAACGAATATCGCGCCGGGACGGTCAGACGCGCGCGCATCGCCAGCGTGCCCGCCGCCCTTGATGCCGGCATTCACTAAACCGATTGCTCAAAGCCGTACAGCGCCTCCGGGTTTTGCACCAGGATGCGATTGCGTACCGCCTCATCCGGCGCCCATACCGAAAGCAAATCAAACAACTGCGAATCGTCCGGCTTGCCGTCTGTCGCGCTCGCACTTGGATGGGGCCAATCGCTGCCCCACACCACTCGCTCCGGCGCGGCCTTGACGAAGGCCTGCGCGATCTTCGTCGCGTCGGCGTAGGTGGGCGGGCCGACTTCGGTGTTGAAATAAGCGCCCGCCAGCTTGACCCACGCGCGCCCGCTGTCGATCAGGCCGCGAACGATGCGGTGTGACGCATCGTTGACGCCCGCCGGCAAATGCGGATGGCCGAGATGATCGATCACGATAGTCACCGGCAGCCGCCGCAAAATATCGGCGAGTTCAACAATCTGATCGGCCTCGATATTGAACTGGATGTGCCAGCCGAGACTGGCAATGCGGTTGGCCAGCGGCTCGATCATCTCCGGCTGCACCGCGCGCGTTTTCGGATCGCCGAGACTGAAGCGGATGCCGCGAATGCCGGCAGCGTTAAAGCGTTTGAGTTCGCCGTCGCTGACGGTGGGATGCACCACCGCAATACCGCGCGAATTTTTGCCGAACTGCTTCAGCGCATCGAGCGTCACCGCGTTGTCGGTGCCGTAGTGGCGCGGCTGCACCACCACGTTGCGCGTGGCGCCGATGCATTGTTGCAGCAAGCGGTAATCCGCCACCGTGCTGTTCGGCGGAACGGGGCGCGCGGGCTGCGGTTGCGGCAACGCAAAGCGTGCCGGATCGTAAATGTGGTGATGGCAGTCGCAGGCGTAGGCAGGGGCCTTGAGTTTGGGCGGGGCGACGCCGCTGGAGTTGGGTACGGGTTGGTATTGTTGAGCCGTCATAAATATCTCAATAAAAATAAATAGTTATCGGGGCGGGGTGGAGGATATTTTTGTGCTCACGCGGACGATGACTCGTGGGCACGCGATGACTTTCGACGGGATCGGGACAGTCTTTGCTCGCACTACGACTACATTTGCTGCTCAAGGTTGTGCCATGAATCTCAGTCGGCTTTCGCGCCCGATGCCTTAATCACCTTCGCCCATTTCGCCGTCTCGGCCTGAATGAATGCGGCGAATTCCTCCGGCTTGTTGCCGCCGGGTTCGGCGGCCTGAGTCATAAAGCGTTCTTTCACATCCGGCATATTGATCACGCGCACGGCATCGGCGTGTATCTTCGCGATCACCGCGGGCGGCGTGCCCGCGGGCGCCATCAGGCCGAACCACGCGGTGACCTCGAAGCCCGGCATTCCGGCCTCGATCATGGTGGGCAGATCGGGCACGCCGGCCAGCCGCTTCGCGCTGGTGACGGCGATGCCGCGCAGCTTGCCCGAGCGCACATGCGGCTGCACCACCGGCGCGTTGTGAAAAATCAGATCGACTTGCCCGCCCATCGCGTCGATGGTCATCTGCGCGCTGGATTTATACGGCACCTGGATCAGCTTAACGCCGGCCAGCACGTTAAAGAGTTCACCGGACAGATGTTGCGTGGTGCCCGCCCCGGCTGACCCGTAGAGCATTTTGCCGGGATTTTTTTTCGCCAACGTGATGAGTTCTTTCACGCTTTTCGCCGGCAGGCTCGGGTGCAGGCACAGGATGTTCGGCGTCAGCGCCACCAGCGTGATCGGTGCAAAATCCTTCACCGGATCGAACGGCAGCTTGTCAAAAAGATTGATGTTGACCGCGATCGGGCCGATGGTATTGAACAGAATGGTGTAGCCGTCCGGTGCCGCCTTCGCCACGCGCTCGGTACCGATGTGCCCCGACGCGCCGACGATGTTGTCGATGACGACCGGCTGGCCCCAGATTTCGCTGAGTTTCGGCGCGAGGGTGCGCGACAGAAAATCCGGCGCGCTGCCCGCCGGGGCGGGGAGAATGAAACGCACCGGCTTGACCGGCCACGCCTGCGCGTTGGCGCCGGCATTGACACCGGCGGCGATGCAAACCACCACGAACGCATTGAACCCTTGCATTTTCATCGAGGCATTCTCCAGACGGGGGCGGACGTTAAATAGCGTCGCTGCGCGGCACTGTATCGCCGGTGCGAGGGATGGTCAATTTTTGGTGACGCCGAGTTCAAGCAGGGTTTTACGCAACACCGGATACTCGGCATCGAGAAACTTTCGCGTATTCGCGCTGTTTTTGTAATCCGCTTCCCATGCGTGTTCGAGCGCGCTGTGTTTCCACTCCGCGCCGTTGACCACTTTGGAAAATGTCGCATCCCAGTAGGCAATCTGCGCCGCCGACAGACCGCCGGGGCCGATGATGCCGCGATAGGCGGCGTACACCGCATCGATGCCCTGCTCGCGGAAGGTCGGCAGCGCAATGGCCTTGCCGGGCTGGCGCTTCTCGGCGCTGATACCCATCACGTTGACCTTGCCGGCGTGCGCCAGCGGTATCGCGCCGCCGAGCGTGCCCACCCACGCATCGATATGCCCGCCGAGCGCGGCGGTAACGCCAGCGCCGCCGGCGTAAACGACGATTTTCAGCGATTTCGGGTCAATGTCCGCGGCCTTCGCCAGCATGCCGAGCACGATATGATTCTGGTTGCCCAGCGCGGGCGAAAGGCCAAAGCTCACCGACGAGGGGTTCGACTTGAGCCGTGCAACCAATTCCTTTGCGGATTTGATCGGCGACTCCGCGCGCGTCCATACCGCGATGTACTCGCGCATCAATATCGCCAGCGGCGTCAAATCCTGATAACGCAGCGTGGAGGCGCCGACGATATGATTGGTGAGCAGCGCCACGTTCATGGTGGCGAGCCAGTGTGCATCACCTTGATGTTGACTCAGCGATGACCACGCGATCGCACCACCGCCGCCGGGACGGTTGTTCACCGTGATCGGCGGCATGCCGGGCAGCGTTTGCAGGTGGCGCTGGAGTTCGCGCGCTTGGCGGTCGGCCGCGCCGCCCGCGCCGGAGGAGACGGTGATTTCGATGTTGCGGGTGGGTTTCCAGGGTTGGGCGTGGAGAGGGGCGGCTACGCACCCGGCGGCAAAGATTGCTGAAATCCAAAATCCGCGCACGGACATCATGCTTGCACCTTAGCCTACGACCCCGATATTCCACGGCACAAACTCATGATCGCCCAGCCCCAGCAATTCGCTCTTGGTTTTTTCGCCGGAGGCCGTACGCAGCATCAGGTCAAAAATCTTTTGCCCCATGCCGCGCAGGGTGGAGGTGCCGTCGAGAATCTCGCCGCAGTTGATGTCCATGTCTTCTTCGAGCTTGCGGAACATCGGCGTGTTGGTGGCGAGTTTGACGGAGGGCACGGGCTTTGCGCCGAACATCGAGCCGCGCCCGGTGGTGAACATAATCATGTTGGCGCCGCCGGCGATTTGCCCGGTGGCGGAGCAGGGGTCGAAGCCCGGCGTGTCCATGAACACAAAGCCGTTTTGCGTCACCGGCTCGGCGTAGCGATACACTTCCATCAGCGGGCCGGTGCCGCCTTTCATCGACGAGCCGAGTGATTTTTCGAGGATGTTCGCCAGCCCGCCGTGCTGATTGCCGGGGCTGACCACGCCGTTGATCTGCGTGTCGCGGCCCACGGTGTAAACATCTTTCCACCAGCGGATGCGCTCGATCAGTTTTTCGCCGACTTCGCGGTTGCGCGCGCGGCGCGTGAGCGTGTGTTCAACGCCGTAAATCTCCGGTGTTTCGGACAGGATCGCCGTGCCGCCGTGCCGGCAGAGGATATCCATCGCCGCACCCAGCGCGGGGTTCGCGGTGATCGACGAAAAGCCGTCCGAGCCGCCGCATTGCAGGCCGATCATCAAATGGCTCGCGGATACCCGCTGGCGCGTGACGCGATTGGCTTCGGGCAGCATTTCTTTTACCGCCGCGATGCCGGCCTCGATGGTTTTGCGCGTGCCGCCGGTGTCCTGCATGGTGAACAGATGCAGCCGGTCGCTGGCGTCGAGCTTTTGTTCCTTCATCAGCCCCTTGATTTGATTGCGCTCGCAGCCCAGGCCGACAATCATCGACCCGGCCAGATTGGCGTGGCGCGCGTAGCCCGCCATGGTTCGCCGCAGCAGATTCATCGGCTCGCCGGTCATTTCCATGCCGCAGCCGGTGTCGTGCGAGAAAGCCGCGACGCCATCGATGTTCGGGTATTCGGCCAGCCGCTCCGGCGTGAAGTATTCCGCGATTTTGTGCGCGACGGTGGCGGAGCAATTCACCGTGGACAAGATGCCGACAAAATTGCGCGTCGCCACCTGCCCGTTGGCGCGCACGATGCCCATGAAACTCGCGCGCTCCGCTTCGGGCACCATTTGCACGGGTTTGAATTCTTCGGCATAGGCATAGTCGCGGTCGAATTCGCGAAACTGCATGTTGTGCGCGTGTACGTAGCTGCCGGCGGGAATATCCACCGAAGCAAAACCAATCACCACGTTGTATTTGAGTACCGGCTCGTTTTTGGCGATGGCACGCGAGGCGACTTTGTGCCCCGCCTGTACCTGCCCGCGACAAGTGAGGCCGCCTTCGATTTTTGCGCCGAGCGCGAGATCAACACGCGCGATCACCACGTTGTCGGCAGCGTGCAGGCGGATGGTTTGGCCGGTGACGGACTTTTCTTTGATTTCGATCATGGGGGTTTTTTTATAACTATATGTTTTTAAACAACTATTTATTAAACCGATCTTCCAGCAAATCTGCCACGGTATCACACGCCAGCGTCAAATAATCGCGCTGGCAGTGCTGCGCGCCGCCTTCTTCGGCGGTGAATACGCGCAGGGTTTTGTCTTTGGACGCGATCGCGTTGAACAATTTGTCGGCATCCGCCCGTGATACCTGCGCGTCTTCGTCGCCGTGCAGCAGCAAAAACGGCACGGTGACTTTGCCCGCGACATCGCCGCTTTTGAAGCCTTCGAGTTTTTTCAGCGCTTCGTCGTAGGTTTCCACGCCGCAGGCCCACAGCAGATGCTCTGCCGGCACCGGCAGCGCGGCGTCCTGAATCGCCTTCAGGCGCTTGACCCAGGTGGCGTGGTAATCCCAGATCGGGCCCCATGCGATGCACGCGCTGAAGCGGGAATCCATCGCCGCGCAGCGCGGCGCGTAGTAGCCGCCGAGGCTCATGGCGAGGATCGCCACGCGCTTCATATCCACGTCGTCGCGCGTTTCGAGATAATCGAGTGCCGCGGTTCCGGCGATATCGAAGTCGTAACGCATGTGCATGCCGCGAAAACGGATCGCTTCGCCTTGGCCCGGCCCATCCACCAGCAGGCACGAAAAACCGCGCCGCACTAAATCAGGTACGCCGCGCAAGTACTGAATTTCTTTTTGCGTATCAAAACCACCGAAGCGCACCACGCACGGCGCGCGTTTGTTTTTTGCATTTTCCGCATGAATAAAATACGCGGCGAAAGCGCCGTGTTTCGACGGCAGTTCGACGACTTCGATCTTCGGGTGGTCGGTCAGCGCGGCGAATTTGCGGAAGCACCCCAGCGATTTTTTGTACGCCGCCATCGCGATGTCGTCTTTCGGCTGCCGCGAGTGATCGCCGATCTGGTAGTAAAAGCACGCACGCAGATAATTTTGCGCGGCGGTGAATTTGTGGCCCGCGGCCTCGGCGGCCTGCGCGGTTTGCATGCGTAAATCCGCGCCCTTCACCCATTCGTCGAACCACGCTTCGTCGTCGCCGACCTTGCTTTGCAGGCGGCTGCCAATGCGCATGACCTCGGAAACCTCCGAGCCGCCGAACGGCGCGGTGGACAGCACCACCAGCATCTCGGCCGACCAGCGATAGTTGCCGGGGAAATATTGGAAATGGGAATCGGATCGGATTTCGGGCGCGTTCATGGAGCGTCCTTTCAAAAGTCGCGGCGATGGTGCAAACGATTTTACATTACACTCCGCAGCCACCGATGGAGAAATCAAACATGTTACGCCCCCGCATCATGATCGCCGCCGGCCTGCTGGCATTGCAGGGTGTCGGCGCGCACGCCCAAACCTATCCCGCCAAATCCATCCGCCTCGTGCTGCCGTTTCCGCCGGGCGCGCCCAGCGACATCATCGGCCGCGCGCTCGGCAACAAACTCGCGGAGCAAATGGGCGCGCCGGTGGTGGCCGACAACCGCGTGGGCGCGGGCGGCAATATCGGCCTGGGCATCGTCGCCAAATCGCCGGCGGATGGTTACACCATCGCAGTCACCACGCCCGCCATCGCCTTAAGCCCGTCGCTGTATTTGAACTTGGGTTACGACCCGCAAAAAGATTTAACTCCCATCGCGCGGCTGGCGGCGATTGAAAACGTGTTGCTGGTGCATCCGGCAGTGCCGGCAAAAACGCTGCGCCAGTTTATCGAGCTCGCGCGCAAGCAGCCGGGCAAGCTGAACTACGGCTCCGGCGGGCCGGGCACCACCAATCACCTTGCCAATGAATTATTGAAGACGCTCGAAAAAATCGACATCGTGCATGTGCCCTACAAAGGCGCCACCGTGGCGGCAGTGGCGCTGATGGGCGGCGAAGTGGATGAAGTCATCGTGTCGGTGGCGTCGTCGCTGCCGTATATCCGCACCGGCAAAGTGCGGCCGCTGGCGGTGCTGTCGGAAAAGCGCGTCGCCGCGCTGCCCGATGTGCCGACCGCGCTGGAATCCGGCGTGCCCGGCTTCACCATGTCGATCTGGTACGGCATGCTCGCGCCGGGCAACCTGCCGAAGGAACTGGTTACCCGCTTGCATCAAGAAGCCGTCAAGGCGCTGGCCTCGGCTGATCTGCGCAAGAGCTTCTCCGTGCAGGGTGTGGAGCCGTGGCCCGGCACGCCGGCGGAATTCGAGGCGTTGATTAAAAGCGAAACCGCGCGGTATGCGAAGATTATCGAGCGGGCGGGGTTGAAGAAGGAGTAACGCCCGGCGTTTGCGTTATCCTTTTCCCTTGCACACGGTTTTCCGATGAAAATTCTCGAATACATCGACCTCGACACTGCCCGCGTGAGCGCCGCTTATCGCAAGGTCGCCGACGCTATTGCGCGCCACGATTTTGGCGCCGCACAAGTCAAAAAACTCGGCAATCTCAGTCAGGGCAAGTTCTACCGCGCAAAGCTCAATGATGCGGACCGGCTGCTGTTCAGCCTGGTGCGCCATGGCGGCGAAGTGTGCGCGCTGATGCTGGAGGTGATATTCAGTCACGACTACGGTAAATCACGCTTCCTGCGAGGCGCGGCGATTGATGAATCCAAAATCGCGGATGTCAATGCCGCGGAGGCCATCACCGAGGCGCAACCCGTGCGCTACCTGCACCCGGAGCGAATGGCGATTCACCTGCTCGACAAGCCGATTTCCTTCGACGATGCGCAGGAGGCCGTTTACCGGCAGCCGCCGCCGCTGATCGTGGTGGGCAGCGCCGGCAGCGGCAAGACCGCGCTGACGCTGGAAAAGTTAAAGCACATGGAAGGCGAGGTGTTGTATGTCACCCACTCCGCCTTTCTCGCGCAAAGCGCGCGAGACCTTTACTACGCCAACGGTTTTGAGCGCGAGGGTCAGGAGGCGGTATTTCTTTCATATCGGGAGTTTGTCGAATCGATTCGCGTGCCGGCCGGACGCGAGGCCAACTGGCGCGATTTCGCCGGCTGGTTTGCGCGCATGCGGCAGACATTCAAGGCGAATGATGCCCATCAGGTGTTCGAGGAAATTCGCGGTGTGATTGCCGCGGGTGCCGGCGGCATGCTGTCGCGCGAGGATTACCGTGCGCTTGGCGTGCGCCAGTCCATATTTCCCGAAAGCGAGCGCGATGCGCTATATGATATTTTCGAGAAATACCGTGCCTGGCTGATTGAAGCCAGGCTCTATGATCTGAATCTCGTCGCACAGCAATGGCAGGCGCTCGCCGCACCCCGCTACGATTTCGTGGTTATCGACGAAGTGCAGGACATCACCACGGTGCAGCTTGCGCTGGTGCTGAAAACACTCAAAACACCCGGCCATTTTCTGTTGTGCGGGGATTCCAATCAAATTGTGCATCCCAATTTTTTCTCCTGGGGGCAAGTCAAAAGCCTGTTCTGGCGCGACCCCACGTTGGCCGAACGGCAGGAATTGCGTGTGCTGACCGCCAATTTTCGCAATGGCCTTGAAGCCACGCGCGTTGCCAATCAACTGCTGAAAATCAAGCATCGCCGCTTTGGCTCCATTGATCGTGAAAGCAACTTTCTGGTGCAGGCGGTGGGGGGCGAAGCGGGGCAAGTAGCGCTATTGCCGGATAGAGATGCCACCAAGCGCGAACTGGATCAGAAAATTCGCCAATCGACCCGGTTCGCGGTGCTGGTGATGCGCGACGAAGACAAAGCCGCCGCGAAAAAGCACTTCGCCACACCGCTGCTGTTTTCCATTCACGAGGCGAAAGGGCTGGAATACGAGAACATCGTGCTCTACCGCTTTGTGTCCGACCATCGCGCCGAGTTCACCGATATTGTCGATGGCGTCGCCAAAGCCGATCTTGCTGCTGATACGCTCGATTACCGGCGCGCGAAGGATAAAAGCGATAAATCGCTGGAGGTCTACAAGTTTTACGTCAACGCGCTTTATGTCGCGCTGACGCGCGCGATCAAGAACCTCTACGTGATCGAGTCGGATACCGGCCATCCGCTGTTTGGTTTGCTCGACATGACGGCCGGCGAGGCTAAAGTCGAGGCGAAACAGTCGACGCTGGAAGATTGGCAAAAAGAAGCGCGCAAGCTCGAACTCCAGGGCAAGCAGGAGCAGGCGGAGGCGATCCGGCGTACCATCCTCAAGCAAACGTCGGTGCCGTGGCCGGTGTTTGGAGAATCAAAGGTGCGGGATCTCCTGCTCAAGGTGTTTCGCGAACAGGCACCGGGCGGCAAACTGCGGCAGCAGCTTTACGATTACGCGCTGTGCTTTGACGAACCGGTGCTGGCGGACCGGCTGGCGGGTGAGGCGCGGTTCGATGTGGCGAAAAACTTCGCGCAGCAACGTGCCACGCAATCGCGCAAGACCTTTGTGCCTTATTTCGGCATTCGTTTCAAAGACATTCTGCGCCAGTGCGAGCAATACGGCGTCGAACACCGTCTGCCGATGAACCAGACGCCGCTGATGGCGGCAGCCGCGGCAGGCAACGTGCCGCTGGTGGAGGCGTTGCTTGAGCGCGGCGCAGATCGCGAAGCCGCCGATCACTACGGCGGCAATGCCCTGCACTGGGCATTGCGTGAGGCCTTTCGCGACCCGCAATTCGCGCGCGGGCCATTGGCCGCGCTGTATGAACTGCTGGCCCCGGCGAGCATTGACGTCAATGTCGGCGAGCGTCTGGTGCGCATCGACCGTCATTTGTCCGAGTATTTTCTGTTTCAGACGCTGTGGACGCTGTTCAAATCGCGTTTCACTCACAGGCAGCGCCGCGCCCATGGCGCGTTCGAGACGCAGGCCATATTGCAGGCTTGGGAGCACTTGCCCGCCAACGTGGTGCGCCCCGAGCGCAACAAGCGCCAGCATCTTTCCGGCGTGCTCGCGCGCAACGAAGTCGAGCGCGATTACGCCTACAACCGCGCGCTGTTCATGCGCGTGGCCCAAGGCTGGTATCAGTTCAATCCCGGGCTATCGGTG
Organism: Betaproteobacteria bacterium; assembly: GCA_031427895.1. Taxonomy (GTDB): domain Bacteria; phylum Pseudomonadota; class Gammaproteobacteria; order Burkholderiales; family SG8-41; genus UBA5216. The sequence goes on along the minus strand of JANPOH010000075.1, from coordinate 1,086 downwards.
CGCCGCCGGCAGGGCGATGAAGCGTCCTGGACGCCGGTTTATGCCGCACTCAACTTGCCGTTCATCAACGAGTTTGCCTATGATGATGAATGGGACGGCATGGATGCCTGCATCGCGGGATACCTGTCCGTGGGGGGATTGGCCGAACGCACCATTCCCATCGCCGCCGAACGCATGTACGCGCGCGCAAGGCGGCTGCGGCGCTGGAGAACGTAAAACGTGAACAGGAATTGAGCGCCACGCTCGAGCGCTTGCGGCAAGAGCGAGAACACAAGCCAAAGTGGGGAACGCCGGAAGCCGAGCGCGCGGAAATGGAGCGCATACGCCGGGAAATCGCCGCACGCAATAAAGCGTGATCGAACAAAATGGAGAAATCATGAAAGTCTATCTTGTGCATCACGTCGACGCGTTGTCGGCCGCGCAGGACGCGCAGCGTCATATCAGTCCGATGGGCTGCGATCAGGCGGATCGCTTGGGTAGTCGCTGGCGCGCGATGGGCGTCTATCCGGTGCGCATCCTGCACAGTGAGTTGCAGTGGTCCATCGACACCGCCGTGCGCATCGCCGCCAAATTGGGTGCATCGGACAAAGTGGCGAAGGCGGCCTACTCGATCAATACTGGCGACCCGATTGCGCCTTTCATGGCGGAAATTGCTTCCGCAGAGAGTGGAAAGCAGGGCGACATCATGATGTGCGGCCACGTGGATTATCTGCTGCGCTCGGCGTCGCATCTGGTGTGCGGTGACGAGAAAAAGAAAGTGGTCGAGTTCAAGCCCGGCAACGGCACGGCGGTGTGTGTCGAAGGCAGCGGAAATGACTGGGCGATCACCTACGCCTGGCGGCAGGATCACGCGCCGGGGTGACGCCACCGGCGGCGGCGATGGGCTGCGTCTGTCGATCTGGTTAAAAAGTACGGCATTCTCTATAGTCAGTACCATTATCAGTGCTGACCGGAGCCGGCGATGCGTATGAACACCTTAACCGTTGCTGAACTTAAACGCCGCGGCATGGCCGCGATCGAGGACGGTCTGCGCCGCGGGCCAGTACATATCGTCAAACGCAACCGGGCGGCGGCGGTCGTGTTGTC
>JANPOH010000074.1:0-22605 GCA_031427895.1 Betaproteobacteria bacterium | reverse complement strand
GGCTATGTCATCGAAGGCCACGTGCCGGCGCGCGAAATCACGCGCCTGCTCACGGAGCGTCCGCGCGCACTGGGTTTGGCAGTACCCGCCATGCCGCGCGGCTCGCCGGGCATGGAGGCCGATATTAAAGATCCCTACGATGTACTCCTGGTGCAGGGGGATGGACGTTATAGCACCTATGCCCGCTACGCCGGGTCCAACCGTAAATGAAAAGGTAAAATCATGAAGAAAGTCACAGTCGCACTCGCCGTCATACTGGCATCCGCATTGACCCAGCCGGCCTACGCGCAGCAACAAAATGCCGACCACGCCGCGCATCATCCGGCGCAGGCCAAGAACAACAACAACGCCGCCATGGCCGACGGCGAAGTGCGCCGCATCGACAAGGATGCCAAAAAAATCACCCTGCGCCACGGCCCGATTTCCAATCTCGACATGCCCGCGATGACCATGGTGTTCCAGGTGAAAGACGCCGCCATGCTCGACAAGGTCAACGTCGGTGACAAGGTGAAGTTCAGCGCCGAGAAAACCGGCGGCGCCTATACCGTGACCGGAATCGAAGCGTCGAAGTAACCAGGTAAGCGCGCTAATGCAAAAAACCAAGGACCCTCCGTATGTGCCGGCGCTGGGCTATCACTGGCTCACCCCCTACTACGATGCCGTGGTGGGCGCAACGACGCGAGAGCGCAGTTTCAAGCAAGCACTCATTCAGCAAGCTTGCGTCGCGCCTGCTCATCGGGTGCTTGACCTTGCCGCCGGCACGGGCACCCTGGCGATCCGGATAAAACAGGCGCATCCGCAAGCCGACATAACGGGCGTTGACGGCGATCCCGCCATCCTGTCCTTGGCGTCTCGAAAGGCGCGAAAAGCCGGCGTCTCGGTGCGGTTCGACCGCGCCCTGACTTTCGAGTTGCCGTATACGGATGCTCACTTCGACCGGGCGGTGTCAAGCCTGTTCTTTCACCATTTGACGTGGAGAAACAAACAACGAACCGCACGCGAGTTGTTTCGAGTTCTCAAGCCCGGCGCGCAGTTGCACATTGTTGACTGGGGACGCGCCGGCAACGCGTTGATGCGCGCGCTGTTCGTGTTCATTCAAATTCTGGATGGCTTCAAAAACACCTATGACAATGTGTCGGGCAAGCTCATCCCGCTTTTTGAGAATGCTGGGTTTGTGGAAGTCTCACAACGACAGACTTTTAGCACCACCTACGGGACCATGGCGCTATACAGCGCCGTTAAGCCCACTTGATCGTCTGCGATTTTATTCTCGTCACGAGACGCTTAAGGTTGGCTTAAGCCTGTGATAAGGGTACGTTAAGGTGACGGCTCGACAATGGACTTGCGATATCGATTTCGGTACCGCTTACCCCTGACAGGAGATCCATCATGAAAAGCTTGCTTGCAAAAACCTTGGCCACAACCGCCCTCGTGCTGACCGCCTTCTCCGCCGCGCACGCCTATAGCGGCAAGGGCAGCCCGCAACCCGCCCCCGAGGAGCACTACTGGCGCGCGCCGGCCAGCGACCGTTACTTTGACGAGCGCGCAGCGCGTGCTCCCGCCGCTCAAACTGGTGGGTCACATGGCACAGACCGCTTTCCCATTAACGCGACAAACGTTCCGCGTTATAAAACGCCGGATCAAGTTCGTTATGAGAAACAGCGCGATGCAGAACTCGAAAAGGCAGCGAAGGAACGCCCTTCAAAACCGGACGAGTTCTTCCCCAAATTCCAGTATTATTAGGCCGGGAAAACGATATCCCGCTGGCCATTCGTCCACACAGCGCCTCGCGCACCCGCGCGAGGCGCTGGCGTGCGCGCTGTGTGGACGCTGTTGTCGCTTTACCCCGATGCATGAATTGATGTCGCCATGAGACTGCTGCTGATAGAAGACGACCCGATGATCGGGAAAAGCATCCGGGACGGATTGCGTCGCGAAGGCTATGGTGTTGATTGGGTGCGCGACGGCTGGGCGGGAGAACAATCCGTCAATGCCGAATCGTACGATCTTTTGATTCTCGATCTCGGGCTGCCGCGCAAGAGTGGCCTCGCCGTGCTTTCGGCCGTACGCGCATCGGGAAAAACCACGCCCGCGTTGATCATTACCGCGCGAAGCGAGGTCGGCGACCGGGTTACGGGCCTTGACGCCGGCGCCGACGATTATCTGGTAAAGCCTTTCAGCATGCAGGAGCTCGGCGCCCGCGTGCGCGCGCTGCTGCGGCGCAGTTTCGGCCGCGCGGAAACCACGCTTCACGCGGGCTTGCTCGAACTCAATCCCCAAACACGGGAAGTTCGCCTTGATGGAAAGAGCGTGGCGCTGTCTCAGAGGGAACTTGCCCTGCTGGAACACCTGATGCGCCGGCCCGGCGCAATCATTTCAAAGGCCAGCCTGGAAGGCGGCATTTACGCATGGGGAGAAGAAGTCGAAAGCAATACGATCGAAGTGCATATTTCCAATCTACGGAAAAAAATCGGTCCCGACCGAATCGTGACCGTGCGCGGCGTAGGCTACCGGATAAACCCGAAATGACATTATCCATCCGGTACCGCCTGATTTGGACATTGCTCCTCGCCTTCTTCGCGCTCTCGCTCGCGGCGAGCATCGCGACTTACCTGCAGGCGAGAACGGACGTCAATGCGTTGTTCGATTACGAAATCCAACAGATGGCGTTGACCCTGTCCATGCATATTTCGGCGCACCCGAATTTGGCGGAAGAACCACTGCTCCGCACTGAACATGACTTCGTTACGCAGGTGTGGGGGAAACAACGGGAACTGCTGTTTGCATCGCGCCCCGGACTTGGTCCCGACCGCCTGATGCCGGAAGGATTCTCGGATTTCGGCGAGCACGGCAACGGCTGGCGCACGTTTACGTCAGCGGCTGGCGACTATGCCCTGCAGGTCGCCCAACCACAGTCACTGCGGCGGAAAATGGCGGCGGAAATCGCCTTCAAGGCCGTTGCCCCCGTGCTCTCCATCATTCCCGCGGGAGGACTGATTATCTGGCTGGTGGTCGGCTACGGCCTGCGGCCGCTACGCACCATCGCGCGAGAGGTGGAATCGAGAGATCCTATGAGCCTGCAGCTTATCGACTTTCCCCGGTTGCCCTCGGAAGTGGCGCCGCTGGTCGCAGCCCTTAACAAACTATTGAGCAGACTGGATCACGCCTTGAAATTCGAGCGAGCATTTATCGCCGATGCTTCCCACGAGCTGCGGACTCCGGTGACAGCGCTGAACTTGCAGCTAAGCTTGCTCGAAACGGCGTCGACGCCTCGCGAGCGCGAGGAAGCGATGAATGACTTGAAGCAGGGCATCACGCGGATGAGAAGGCTCATTGAGCAGATTCTCACGCTGGCGCGGCTCGACCCTGAGCATCGTGAACGGTCGGTTCCTGTCGATATCAATGCGCTTATCGCCAATTTCCACGACGACTATGCCCGCATTGCCGCGACGAAATCCATCGACTTCAAGTCGGTGAGCCGCGAGCCTGTCGTAGTAATGGCCGACACCCAAAGCCTCGAAGCTCTCGTCCGCAGCGTGCTGGACAACGCCCTGCGTTTCACCCCTGCCGGGGGCGTCGTTACCGTCCAGACCAGTAACACCATTCGCGGCCCTCAATTGCAGGTTACAGACTCAGGCCCCGGCATTCCGGCAGAAATTCGTGAAAAGGTATTTTCGCGCTTTTATCGCGCGCATCATGCATCGGATGACACGGGGACTGGCCTCGGCCTCGCCATTGCCAAACGAGCTGCGGAGCGCTTGGGTGCGAGTATCAGCCTGGAGGACGGACCGGGCGGAAAAGGATTGACCGCATCTATTGCATTCATTACTCCGCCAGCGGAAGCAATAAATTTTCCCTTTAAAAACAATAGCTTATAAAAATAGACCAACGAGACTGATCGCAGCCACGCGACAAATTCGTTACATAACCTCAAGGAGACCATGATGTTGAAGAAACTGTTGATAGGCACCACCTTCGCGGCGGCGGCACTCGCCGGCACGCCGCTGCTGGCCGATACCGGCCACGGCCAGCGCGCACAATGCATCGGCACCAACTGTCCGGCGGCAACCGCCGAACAACATGGCCAGCACGGCATGAGCCACGGTGGCATGCGCGGCAGGATGCAGGCGATGCACGGCGGGCACGGCACGCAGCGCGGCAACCAGGGCGAAGGTTGCCCGATGCACGGCGAGCGCAAGCCCGCCTGATCGGTGGCGGATAGACAAAGCGCCGGCAGCCGCAAGGTTGCCGGCGCTTTTTTGCCGGCGTGGCGTCGCAGCCAGTGTCGCAGCCGGGTGCGCGGACGCGCGGTTGCGGTATACACTTGCCGCGGCCCCTACTTCATCACCACAGGAAGCTTCATGCCGCGCGCCAAGCTCATCACCGCCAAAACGGACCTCGCCCCGGAACACCACGCCGCCGCCGACGCCGTGCTGAAAATTTTCGGCCATATCCGCGGCCCGTTCAGCGTGCTGCTGCACAGTCCAGGGGGCGCCGCGCGACTCGCGCCGAGGGTGGGCTTCGTGCGCGGCGACACCATCGTCGAGCCGAAGCTGCGCTTCGTGGCGATCCTCGCCGCCGCGCGCGAGTGCGACGCACCCTACGTGTGGGCGGCGCAAGTGGCGCAGGCGCGCAAGCACAATATCCGCGAGGAACTCATCGATCACATCCGTGCGCGCGGCGATCCGGCCAAGCTGCCGGACGAAGAGCGCGATGTGATGAATTACGCGCTACAACTGACGCGCACGCACCGCGCCGACAAGGCGCTTTTCGACACGCTGCATAACCGCCACGGCGTGCAATGGCTGGTGGAACTGACCGCGACGTTCAATTTCTTTGTGTTCGTGTCCGGCATCGCCAATGCGTTCGAGGTCGATGTGCCGGCGGATGGCGATCCGATGCGCTGAACACCCGCACCAAACACATTCCGCAACATGAATTTACACGCCCTTTTATCCAGGCGCGCCGCCGACAACCAACCGCTACGCGTGCTGCTGATCGGCGCGGGAAAATTCGGCTCGATGTTTTTGTCGCAGGTGCGCCGCACGCCGGGCCTGCATCTGGTTGCCGTTGCCGATCTGTCGCCGCAGCGCGCAAAAGCGAGTCTCGCGCGTGTGGGCTGGCCCGCGGAGCAATATGCCGCCGCCTCCCTCGACAGCGCCCGCAAGCACGGCACGACCTTTATCACCGATGACGCGCCCGCCGCCATCGCCAGCGACGCGATTGAAATCGTCATCGACGCCACCGGCAGCCCCGCCGCCGGCATCCGTCATGTGCTGGCCTGCTGCAAGCACGGCAAGCACGTCGTAATGGTCAATGTGGAGGCCGATGCGCTGGCCGGCCCGCTGCTCGCGCGGCGCGCGCGTGAAGCCGGCATCGTCTACTCGCTGGCGTACGGCGACCAGCCGGCGCTGATCTGCGAAATGGTGGATTGGGCGCGCGCCGCGGGCTTTGAAGTCATCGCCGCAGGCAAGGGCACCAAGTATCTGCCGGTCTATCATGAGGCCACGCCCGACACCGTGTGGGGCCATTACGGATTTACGCCGGAGCAAGTCGCCAGTGGGGATTTCAACGCGCAAATGTTCAACTCGTTTCTGGACGGCACCAAGTCGGCGATTGAAATGGCGGCGGTCGCCAACGCCACGGGGCTGACGCCCGCGCCCGGCGGATTGGAATTTCCGCCGTGCGGCGTGGACGATCTGCCGCGCGTGATGCGCCCGCGCGCCGAAGGCGGGCATCTCGCGCATCGCGGGCAGGTTGAAGTCGTATCCAGTCTGGAGCGCGATGGACGCCCGGTGTTCCGCGACCTGCGCTGGGGCGTGTACGTGAATTTTGCCGCCGACAGCGACTACGTGCGCCGCTGCTTCAAGGAATACGGCCTGCACACCGACGACAGCGGCAACTACGCCGCGATGTATAAACCGTATCACCTGATCGGGCTGGAGCTCGGCATCAGCGTCGCGTCGGTGGGCCTGCGCGGTGAATCCACCGGCACGGCCACCGGCTTTCGCGGCGATGTAGTGTCGATCGCCAAACGTGATCTGAACGAAGGCGAAGCGCTCGACGGCGAAGGCGGCTATACGATCTACGGGCGGCTGATGCCCGCCGCCGCTTCGCTGGCATGTGCGGGGCTGCCCATCGGCCTGGCGCACGGCGTGAAAATCACCCGCCGCGTGGCCAAGAGCTCGGTGGTGACATGGAACGATATCGCCGCACCCGACAGCGAGGCGGTGCGGGTGCGGCGCGAGATGGAGGCGTTGTTTCGCGTAGCCCGAAACAACAGCATGACCCATGAAAAACAAACGATTACTCTTTGATATAGATCAATGCCGCGACAGGTTCGGCGTCTATAGTGCTGCCACGGAGTTTGAGAATTATCAGCCGTACAACCGTGAAAGGAGCACGCGATGGTTACGAAGATTCTGGTGCCGACGGATGGTTCAGCGCTATCCCGCCGGACCATACGCGACGCAGTGAAACTGGCGCGCAAGACCGGTGCCGCCATCACCGCGTTTTACGTGGCCCCGACCTATCACATCGAGGTCTACACCGATTACGTGCCGCCCGACATGATTACCCCACTGCAGCACGCGGCGCAGGCCAAAAAAACCGCGCAGCGCCACCTGAATGCCGTGAAAAAAGCGGCGTCTGACATGCGCGTGGTCTGCGACGGCTATTACGTGATGAGCGATTCGCCGGCGGACGCCATTGTCAAAGCCGCGCGCAAGTACAAATGCGACCTGATCTACATGGGCTCCCATGGGCGCAGCGGCTTGAGCAGGCTGTTTCTCGGCAGCCAGACCAGCAAAGTGCTGACGCTATCGCGCATTCCGGTGCTGGTACACCGCTGACGCACGGGGAAAGGGAGTAGCCGGCGCACTCCTTTTTCATGATGTGTAGATACCCATGCCCCTCGGGACAAGGGCACACTTGAAGCCAAGCAGAAGGGTTGGGATGAGGTAGATGTTTTCCGATATCCCGCTAGTTCATAACGGGCTCTAGGCAGCGCGCACCGCGTCCATCAGTTCGCGTACGTCGGCGAGATTTTCCAGGCCATCGACCAGCGCGATCAGCCGTGCCACTGCCGCATCCGCAATCACGCCGCGCGCGGCAGTGCGCAATTTCCCCTGAATCTCCGCGCGGCTTAACGGATCGGCGGCGTCGCCCTTCGCCACCGGCCGATTGTCGGTGTAGGTCGCGCCGGATTTGGTCTTGATCTCGACGATGGCAGCGGCGCCTTGAATCGCGGCATCGGCGCGTACATTCACGCACTCGCGCGCGAACGCGTCGACCGCTTTGTCCTTCACGCGCGCGGGTTCGAACTGATCGAGCCAGCACGCGCGGTCATGCAGCACAACCGACGTGATGTACGGCATCGACAGCAGCGCCTTGAACTTGTCATCCCACGCCAACGTGCCGTGCATGTCGTACACGCCTTTGGACAACCCCACACGCACCTCGGCGATATCCGCCGGCTTGAGATCATGTTGCTCCACCAGCGCCAGCAGCGCGGTAATCACCGACTGCACCGAACTTGCCGCCGGCCACAGCCGCAGCGATATTTGCTCCAGCGCCCAAGTGCGCCCAAGATCGGCCACCACCGACGCCGGATCGCCGCCGTCGGAATAGGCGTTGTAAATGCCGCCATCCTTATGCACGAGAATTTCTTTGGATGCGAGAAAGCCCTGCTCCGCCAGCAATCCCGCCATCAGCCCCGACAGCGCCCCGCGGCATTGATGAAACTTGATGGTGGGCGTGCCCCAATGCGCGAAGGTGCCCGCCGATTGGCTGCCCGCAAGACCGAACGCCATCAACTGCGTATCCGCCTTGAAGCCGCGCAGCTTGCCGACAGCGGCCGCGCCGCCGAACGGCCCCACCACGCCCGGCGAATGCCAGCCGCGCGCGCGAAACGCGGCGTAGTGCGTGCCGTTCGCCACACGCACCGATGTTTCAAGACCCGCCGTAATCGCCGTCAACAGCGCGCGGCCGGAAGCGCCGTCGCGCTCGGCAATCGCCAGCGCGGGCGACACCACCTGCGGCGTGGTGTGATACAGCGTGGGCCGATGCACATCGCACACCGTCACCGCGGTAATCAAATAACCGTTAAGCAGCGTCGCGCCCGCCAGCGACAATTTATCGCCGCCGAACACACTGGCTTCATGCGACGCGCCAAGCGCCGCCGCCAACCCGCGGATCTGCTTCACCTCATCGCCGTGCGTACCCGCCAGCGCGCTGGCGATGGCATCGAGAAGGATGTCTTTCACCCGCTCGCGTATCGCGGGGGGAATGTCGTCGTACTTCAGGTTGGCAATGAAGGCAGCCAGGTCTGCCGATGGGGTATTTATCATAAGTATTTGATTTTATTCATTTTTTATTTAATCCAGCTTCGCGCCGGAATCCTTAACCACCTTGGCCCACTTCACCAATTCGGTTTTAATCAACTCGGCAAACTCCGCCGGGGTGGATAACGCCGGCTCCGCGCCGAGGCCGATCAACTTGTCGCGTATGTCGGGCATACGCATGATCTTCGACACGGTGGAATGAATTTTTTCCAGCACCGGCGCGGGCATTCCCGCTGGGCCCATCAGGCCGTTCCAGCCGACGGCGATGTAGCCCGGCACGGTTTCATTGACCGTCGCCACATCGGGCAACGCAGGGATGCGTTTGGCGCTGGTGACGGCTATTGCGCGCGCCTGGCCGTTTTTCACCAGCGGCACGCCGGAAGGCGCGGTGGCGAAGGTCAGCGCGGCCTCGCCGGAAATCAGCGCGATCATTTGCGGGCCGGCGCCTTTGTACGGGATGTGCAGAATATTGACACCGGTCATGCTTTTGAACATTTCCGCGGTGAGATGCGGCTGCGCGCCGCTGCCCGCCGAGCTGTATTGCAAATCACCGGGGCGTTTTTTCGCCAGTGCGATGAGTTCTTTGACGTTTTTCACCGGCACGGATGGATGCACCAGCAACACGCTCGGCAGGTTCACCAGGTTGGTAATCGCGGTGAAATCCTTGAGCGGATCAAACGGCAGCTTGGCGTAGATCGCCGGGTTGATAGCGTGCGTGCCGACGGTGTTGATGTAGAGCGTGTAGCCGTCCGGCTTGGACTTGGCGACAAAATCCGACGCAATATTGCCCGCCGCGCCGGGGCGGTTATCGGTGAGGACTTGCTGTCCCCATTCCTCGGTCAACTTCTGGCCGATGGTGCGCGAGAGTATGTCCGAGGTGCCGCCCGGCGGGAACGGCACCACGATACGCAGCGCGCGCGATGGAAACACTTGCGGGGCTTGCGCGTGCGCCGCGCTCGCGCACACTAAAGCCGCCAGCAAGCCGCCTGCTATCGAAAGCGATGTCGCGCGTGATATCGCACGTGAATTTCCGTCCATGGCAATTCTCCTCGATTTGGAGCGGCCCGCGCCGCGCGCCCGTTTCATGAAAGATTTTACCGTAGGCGGCGGCGCGGCGGCGGATTCGCGCGCCCGCTACAATAAGCCCATGATTCCCTGGCTCGATCACAACACGCCGTTTCCGCCGCTGTCACGCGCGCTGACCGAACCCAATGGGCTGCTCGCGGCGGGCGGCGATCTCTCCGCTGAACGTTTGATCGAGGCTTACCAACAGGGCATTTTCCCCTGGTACGGCGCGGATCAACCGCTGCTGTGGTGGAGCCCCGATCCGCGCATGGTGTTGATCCCCGCTGAACTGAAAATCTCGCGCTCGCTCGGCAAGCGGCTGCACAAGCATGATTTTGAAATTCGCGTCGACTCGGCGTTTGAAACCGTGATGCGCGCCTGCGCCGCGCCGCGCGACGCGAATGGCGAAGGCGGCACCTGGATCACCGATGAGATGATCGCGGCGTACACAGAGTTACACCGGCGCGGTCTGGCGCATTCGGTGGAAACCTGGATCAACGGCGAACTGGCGGGCGGTTTGTATGGCGTGGCGCTGGGGCGCATGTTCTTCGGCGAATCGATGTTCACGCGCGTCACCGACGCCTCGAAAATCGCACTAGCCCATCTGGCGCGCCAGTTGCATCGCTGGGGCTTCGGCCAGATCGATTGTCAGATGAACACCGCGCATCTGGCCTCGCTCGGCGCGCGCGAATTGCCACGCGCCGAGTTCGTACGCCGTCTCACAGACTTGGTAGACTGTGAACCGCCGCCATCATGGCGCTTCGACGATGACTTGTTTGAATGACTTACTTAACTGAGTTCCCGCTGTCGGTGTTGCAGTTTTACTCGACTGCGCCGTACCCGTGCAGTTATCTGCCGGAGCGGCTGGCGCGCTCGCAAGTCGCCACCCCCAGTCATCTTATCGACACCGCCGTGTATGGCCAGTTGGTGCGCGCGGGGTTTCGCCGCAGCGGCGCGTTTACCTATCGCCCGCGCTGCGATCAGTGTCATGCGTGTGTGCCGGCGCGCGTTGTCATCGCGGATTTCAAGCCGAGCAGCACGCAGCGCCGTTACGCCAAAAAGCACGCGAAGCTGTCCACGCATTTGCTTGAACTTAAATATCAGCCGGAACACTACGCGCTGTATCTGCGCTATCAGGCCAGCCGCCACAGCGGCGGCGGCATGGATCAGGACAGCCGCGAGCAATACCGGCATTTTCTGCTGCAAAGCAATGTTGACTCGCGGCTGGTGGAGTTTCGCCAGGACGGCGTGCTGCACATGGTCAGCATCATCGATGTGCTGCCCGACGGTTTGTCGTCGGTGTACACTTTTTATGACCCGGATATTCGCGGCGCAAGTTTCGGCACCTACAATATTCTGTGGCAAGTCGCGCTGTGCAAAAAACTCGATCGCCCCTATCTTTATCTCGGCTACTGGATCGCGCACAGCCGCAAAATGGCCTATAAAATTCAATTTCAGCCGCTTGAAGGGTTGATCGATGGTCAGTGGCAAGCGCTTGAACCCTGATCCTGATTTTCATCCGCGCGGCCTTCATTCGCGCCATGCCGTACCCGGCGAACCCTGCCCATGCGTGCCATGCGTATCCTGATTATTGAAGACGATCCGGATATCGCATCCAACCTGTACGATTTTCTGGAATCCGCCGGGCACACGGTGGATGCCGCCGCGGACGGCGTGACCGGCCTGCACCTGGCCTCCAGCGAACCTTTCGATTGCATCGTGCTCGATATCGGTTTGCCGCGTCTGGACGGCAACACGCTGTGCCGCCGTCTGCGCGAGGAAGCGCATATTGACACGCCGGTGTTGATGATTACCGCGCGCGACACACTCGATGACAAGTTAAAAGGCTTCGAGCACGGCGCGGACGATTACCTGGTCAAACCCTTTGCGCTGAAAGAAGTGGAGGCGCGGCTGACCGCGTTGCACCGGCGTCACGGCGGCAAACGCATCCAGCACGCGCTCACGGTGGGCGCGCTCACGCTGGACCCGCGCGCGCTGCGCGTCACGTATCGCGGCAAGGACGTGAAACTGCCGCCGAAATGCCTGCGCTTGCTGGAAAGCATCATGGTGCAACCGGACAAGGTGCATACGCGCAATGATCTCGAACAGGCCGCGTGGGGCGATAAACAGCAGACCAGCGACACCCTGCGCACCCACATGCATGTGCTGCGCCGCGCATTGACGCAGGCAGGCGGCGCCGACCCCATCGAGACCGTGCATGGCCGGGGCTACCGCTTGAGTCTGCGCGATGAGTAACGCGCCGATCGGCCTGCGCTGGCGGGTGGCGATGACCTTTACCGTGGCGTTCACGCTGATCGTGTGCGCGCTCGGCTTCACGCTGTTCACGGCCTTCGAGGAGATGGAAGACACGCTGGTCGAGCGCCTGATAAACGACGAGGTGAATTTCATGGTGGAGCGGCTGCGCGAAAATCCGCGCGTGGCCACGCCCACCAACCCGCATTTGACCGCGTACGTGGCACGCACGCACGCCGACGTGCAGGCGTTGCCCGCCTATCTGCGCGCGCTCGGCGCCGGCCACCACGTGGTGTACGAGAACGGCGGCGAAGTGCATGTCGCCGTGCGCCAGATCACGGATGGGCGCCTGTATGCAGCCTATAACGTGAGCCTGTTTCAGCAACGCGAGCGCCAGTTTCTTGCCCTGCTCGGACTGTCGTTGATCGCGGTGATCGGCGTGTCGCTGGCGCTGGGCTACTGGCTGTCGGGCATTTTAGTCAAACAGATCGCCACGCTGGCGGCGACCGTGAATACACTGGTGCCGGGCGCGGCCCGCCCCGCGCTCGCGCAACCCGGCCAGGAGGCCGAAGTCGCGCAATTGGCGCGGGCCTTCGACAACTATCAGGCGCGGCTCGATGAACTGCTGCGGCGCGAGCAGGAATTCACCGCCAACGCCAGTCACGAGTTACGCACGCCGCTCACCGCCATCCGCACCAGTTGCGAGCTGCTCGCGGCGGATAACGGGCTGTCGGCGAAATCCGCGCAGCGCGTCGCCGCCATCGCCAATGCCACGCAACGCATGGCGACCGAAATCGAAACGCTGCTGTTACTGGCGCACGCGCAGACGCCCGGCGAAAACCAGTCCGTGTCGATTGCTGAAATTGTTGACGACGCGCTGGAGCCGTATCGCGCCACGCTGCACGAGCGTGGCATTGGCATCACCGCGGACATTCCGTCCGATGCCGTGTTAACGCTGAATCCGCGCGCGCTGCAACTGGTGCTGTCCAACCTGATACGCAATGCGATGCAGCACACCACGCAGGGCCGCATCAGCGTGCGCTACCGTGACGGCGCGCTGGAAGTGGCGGACACCGGCGCGGGCATACCCGCCAGCGAGCGCAAGCAGATATTCGAGCGCTACTACCGCAGCGACGGCGCCCGCCCCGGCGGCCTGGGTTTAGGGCTATCCATCGTCAAACGTATTTGTGAGCAATTCGGCTGGCGCATCGCGGCCACCAGCGAGGCGGGACGCGGAAGCACCTTCACCCTAACGATCTTACATAATAATAATCAATAAAAACAAATAGTTATAACCTGATCGCAACATCACAAACGCTTCACACCGTGCTCACGGTCGCTTCACAGCCGACACTATAGGATTGCGCTTTACCGCAATCTCATCAACGTCCGCACGCGCGCACGCCCGCACTTTCTGCCGCTTGCGGGCATCGAAGGAAAATCCATGCACACTGTTTCACCCTCTTTGTCATCGCGGGTGCGCGATGCCTTATTCAATTCGCGCTTTGTTTTGGCCGCACTGCTGATCGGCGCTTATGCCTGCATATCCCTGCTGACGCGCATCGTGTTGTGCGTCAAGGCGCTCACGGCCGGCCAACTCACGCCGGCGGAATTGCCGCGCATTCTGGCGGTGGGCATGGGCTACGACGCGATCGTGGCACTGACTGCCGCCGCTGCATTTATCATCTGGCTCGCGCTGCTGCCGCAGCGCTGGTTTCAGCGGCGCTGGCACCGTGCGCTGATCTGGGGCGGCTTCGCCGCCACCTTTTTCGGGCTGATGTATCTGGGCGCGGTAGAGTATTTTTTCTTCGATGAATTCGATGCGCGCCTTAATTTTATCGCCGTCGAATACCTGATTTACCCGCACGAGGTGTTCGTCAACATCTGGCAATCGTATCCGGTGGGGCTGGTGCTGATCGCCACCGCCGCGCTCACCACGCTCGCGCTATGGCTCGCGCGCGGGGTAATTCGCCAGGGGCTGGATACCGTGCAGCGCCTGCCGCAACGCCTGCCGTGGGCGCTGGCCGCCTGCGGCGCGCTGGCGCTGACCCACGTAGCGTTCAACATCAACAGCGGACGCAACAACGCGAATCGCGTCGCGGATGAACTCGCCGCCAACGGCTTGTATACCTTTTTCAACGCGGCGGTGAACAACCACCTCGACTACTACCAGTTCTACGCCACGCTCGATCACGATCAGGCCGTCGCGCGCGCGCGCGGAATGGTCGCCCAGTCCAATACGGAATTCATTCCCGGCGCGGCGCACCCGCTGGCGCGCCGCGTCAGTTACGCCCAGCCGCCGAAACCGCTGCACGTGGTGGTGCTGCTCGAAGAGTCGCTGGGCGCTGAATTCGTTGGCGAGTACAGCAAGCGCCCCGGCCTTACCCCCAACCTCGACCGTATCGCCAATGAAAGCCTGGTGTTCACCCGCACCTACGCCAGTGGCACGCGCACCGTGCGCGGCATGGAGGCCGTGACCGCCTCGTTTCCGCCGGTGCCTCCCGAATCCATCGTTAAACGCAGCAAAAACGAAGGCATGTTCAACTGGTCCACCGTGATGAAGTTAAACGGCTACTCGCCCACCTTCATCTACGGCGGCTACGGCACCTTCGATAATATGAATTATTTTTTCGGCAACAACGGCTACCGGGTGATCGACCGCACCGACATGCCCAAGGCCAATTTCGCCAATATCTGGGGCGTCTCGGACGAAGACCTGTTCCGCAATGCCTTCCGCGTGTTTGATGAGCAACACCAGAAGGGCGAGCGTATATTCTCGGTGGTGATGACCACTTCCAATCACAAGCCGTTCACCTTTCCAGGCGGCGTGCCCGGCGTTAAACCCGCGGGCGGCGGGCGCGAAGCCGGCGTGCGCTACGCCGATTACGCCATCGGCTGGTTCATCGAGGAATTGAAGAAAAAACCCTACTTCGACAACACGCTGGTGGTGATCGTCGCCGACCACGGCGCGCGCGCCTATGGCCGCGCCAGCATCCCGCTGCCCACCTATGAAATACCGTTCATGGTGTACAGCCCCAGGCACATCACGCCACGGCGCTTTGACGGCCTGACCAGCCAGCTTGATGTCGCGCCCACGGTGCTGGGGTTGCTCAATATTTCGTACGACAGCCTGTTTTTCGGCAAGGACACGCTACTGGGCGACGCACAAAGCCGCGTCGCGGTGCTTAACCACAACCGCGACATCGCGCTGCTGCACAACGAGCAACTGGCGCAACTCGGTTTTCGCAAGACACGCTCGATGGCAGCCTACGACAAGGACACGCGCCGGATAACGCGCCTGCCCAATGACGAGGAAGCCCTGCGCGATGCGAGCGCCATGTTTCAGATCGCCTATGACACCTATGCGAACCGGCGTCCCCAGATCGCCGGTGTGTTGCCGCCATGAGCGCGCGATTGCGCTACTACACGCGCTGCCTGCTTCCGGTTACGCTGGTGGCGGCGGTGATCGTGGCGCTGGATCATGCCGGGATCGACCCGGTGGTATCCAACTGGTTTTACGACCAGGCCGCGGGCGGATTTCCGTGGCGCTACAACGGTTTTCTGGAAGTGGTGATGCACCACTGGACGAAGTATCTGGTGATACTGGCAGCGGTGGCGGCATTCGCGGGATACCTGATTTCGTTTATTACCCCGCAGCTACGCCCGTCGCGCGACTTGTTTTTGTTCGTCGCGCTCGCGCTGACCCTCGCACCGCTGACGGTGGCGATCATGAAATTTTTCAGCCTGCGGCATTGCCCGTGGGATATCGCCGGGTTCGGCGGGTTCGTGCCCTACGTGGGCTTGCTCGACGCCTATCCCGCCGCTACCGCGCCGGGCCGCTGCTTTCCGGCGGGCCATGCCGCCACCGGCTTTTGCCTGTTCGCGTTTCATTTTGCCGGGCGCGCGCTGAACAAGCCGCTGCTGGCGCGCGCGGGCTTTGCGCTGGGCCTGCTGGCAGGCTTGGGCCTGGGCCTGGTACGCATCTCGCAGGGCGCGCACTTCGCATCGCATGTATTGTGGTCGGGCGTGGTGTGCTGGATCGTCATTGTTATACTCTATGATCTCATTAACGAATCGCGCCGCCCGCTTGGGCAGGACACCCGCCGCGCCTTATTCCCCGCATGAAACCCGCAGCCGACCTGACCTCGCACATCGACGACCTGCTGCCGCAAACGCAATGCGGGCAATGCGGCTACGCGGGCTGCCGCCCGTACGCCGAGGCGATCAACACCGGCGCCGCCGATATCAATCGCTGCCCGCCCGGCGGCAACGCGGTGATCGCCGAACTCGCGGCGTTGCTGCACCGGCCGGTGGTGGCGCTGGACGCGAGCCGCGGCGTCACCACAGCGCCCGCCGTGGCATTGATCGACGAAGCCTGGTGCATCGGCTGCACCCTGTGCATCCAAGCCTGCCCGGTGGATGCCATTGTCGGCGCGGCCAAACTCATGCATACGGTTATCGCTGATGAATGCACGGGCTGCGAGCTGTGTATTCCACCGTGCCCGGTGGATTGCATCCAGATGGTTGCGGTGGCGCGCACGGATGATCGCGAAGCACGCGAAGCCCGCATAGCGCGCGCGGCCCATGCCCGTGATCGCTACCATGCCCGCGACGCGCGACTGAACGCCGCGAGCGCGCGTGGCGAACCCATGCAAAAAGTCATTGAATTGAACAACGATGCGCGCAAGAAACAGGCAGCGGTGGAACGGGCGCTGGCGCGCGCGCGCGCCAGAATCACTGGCTCTTAATGCTTTTCGCACGCCTAAAATAATGTAACTATTTGTTTTTATTACTTAATTTTAGATTCAACCCAAGCGCGCACCGAAGCCAGCGCCTGCGGCAAGGCTTCGGGATTGGTGCCGCCCGCCTGCGCCATGTCCGGCCGCCCGCCACCCTTGCCGCCGACTTGCTGTGCGACGTGGTTCACCAGTTCGCCGGCTTTGAGTTTGCCGGTGAGATCGGCGGTGACGCCCGCGATCAAGGTCACTTTGCCGCCCTCGACCGCCGCCAGCACGATGGCGGCGGATTTAAGTTTGTCTTTTAATTTATCCATCGACTCGCGCAAGCCTTTGCTGTCGGCGCCGTCCATGGCGGCGGCGATGACTTTGACGCCGTGCACATCGACCGCCTGATCCGCGAGATCGTCGCCCTGCGATGACGCCAGTTTGGATTTCAGCCGCGCGAGTTCTTTTTCGAGATTGCGCACGGTATCGAGCATTTGCGTAATTTTCTGCCCCACCTCATGCGGGCCGGCCTTTAACGCCGAGGCCGCGGTGGCGAGCGCGTCTTCCTGCTGCTGCACCCACGCCAGCGCGCCTTCGGCGGTGACGGCCTCGATACGCCGCACGCCCGCCGCAATGCCGGTTTCACCCGTCACTTTAAAGAACCCGATGTCGCCGGTGCGCGCCACGTGCGTGCCGCCGCACAGCTCGCGTGAGCTGCCGATGTCGAGCATGCGTACTTCGTCGCTATATTTTTCGCCGAACAGCGCCATCGCCCCGGCTTTCACGGCATCGTCGAATTTCATCACGCGCGCGGCGGTCGCGGCATTCGCCAGCACTTCGGCGTTGACCATCGCCTCGACCGTGCGGATTTGCGCGTCGGTCATCGGCTCGTTGTGCGAGAAGTCAAAACGGGTTTTGCCCGGATCGACCAGTGACCCTTTTTGCGCCACGTGCGCGCCCAGCACCTCGCGCAAGGCCTTGTGCATCAGGTGCGTGGCGGAGTGATTACGCATGATGCGCGCGCGCCGCGCGGTATCGACTTTCGCCGCCACCTTGTCGCCCACCGCCAGCGTACCGGCGGTCAGCTTGCCGTGATGGCCGAATACATCGGGCTGAATTTTCAACGTGTCGTTGACGACAAACGTGCCCTTCGCCGCGTCGAGCTCGCCGGCGTCGCCCACCTGCCCGCCGGACTCTGCGTAAAACGGCGTGCGGTCCAGCACCACGATGCCCGCTTCGCCGCCGGCGATCGACGGCACTGACGTGCCTTCGCGATAAATCGCCACCACCTGCGCGTCGCCCACATCCAGCGTGTCGTACCCTTTGAACACGGTTTTCGCGCCGGAATATTCGACTGCGGCGCCCATCTGGAACTTCGATGCCGCGCGCGCGGTTTCGCGCTGACGCTGCATCGCTGCTTCGTAGCCCGCGTAATCCACGCGCACGTTGCGCTCGCGCGCGATGTCGGCGGTCAAGTCAACCGGAAAACCAAAGGTGTCGTACAACTGGAACACGGTGTCGCCGTCAAGCATGTGGTCTTCGCGCGTCAATGCGCTTTCCAGAATTTTCATGCCGTTTTCCAGCGTTTCGGCGAAGCGTTCTTCTTCTTGCTTTAACACGCCCGCGACGCGCGCGCTGACGGCAGCGAGTTCGGGATACGCCTCGCCCATGCCCTTGACCAGATCGGCGACGAGGTTGTGCAGGAACGGTTTTTTCTGCCCCAACTGATAGCCGTGGCGAATCGCGCGGCGGATGATACGGCGCAGCACGTAGCCGCGCCCCTCGTTGCCGGGAATCACGCCATCGACGATCATGAATGACGTGGCGCGAATGTGATCGGCGATCACTTTCAACGAGTTGTTCGCAACATCCGGGGCGCCGCTCACTGTCGTGCATTCGCGCGCGGCAGCCTTGATTAACGCCTGAAACAGATCGATCTCGTAATTGGAATGCACGTGCTGCAACACGGCGGCGATGCGCTCCAGCCCCATGCCGGTATCCACCGACGGCTTGGGCAGCGGATGCAGCACGTAATCGTCGCCGCTTTTTTGTTTATCGAACTGCATGAACACCAGGTTCCAGATTTCGATGTAGCGGTCGCCGTCGGCATCCGCCGACCCCGGCGGGCCGCCCGCGACCTCGGCGCCGTGGTCGTAAAAAATCTCGCTGCACGGCCCGCACGGCCCGGTGTCCGCCATCTGCCAGAAGTTATCCGAGCCGCCGCCCGGCTTGTCGCCGATACGCACGATGCGATTCGCCGGTACGCCGATTTGTTTGGACCAGATATCGTAGGCTTCGTCATCGGTTTGATACACCGTGACCCACAGCTTGTCTTTGGGCAATTGATAAATGCCGGTCAGCAGCTCCCATGCGAAATGAATCGCGTCCTTCTTGAAATAATCGCCGAAGCTGAAATTGCCGAGCATCTCGAAAAACGTGTGATGGCGCGCGGTGTAGCCGACGTTTTCCAGATCGTTATGCTTGCCCCCCGCGCGCAGACAGCGCTGCGAGGTGGTGGCGCGCACGTAGTTGCGTTGGTCCTGCCCAAGAAACACGTCCTTGAACTGCACCATGCCGGAGTTGGTGAACAGCAGCGTCGGATCATTGCCCGGCACCAGCGGCGCGGAGGCCACGATGGCATGGCCCTTGGCGGCAAAATAATCCAGAAACTTCGCGCGTATCTCGTTGCTTTTCATAACTATTCCCGGTATCCGCGGACAGCGGAAAGGGCTGGATTTTTAACGTAAATGTTCGCTGTCGACGGCGCGGGTATTCGCCCTGACCGTGCGCCGCTGTCAGCGGTTGCATTCCCGCGGTGGTTCGTGGATAGTTTCGCACAGGCGGGCCATTGCGCGCCGTTGCCGGGGAGAGTGCCGATGTGGAAATACCTCAAGCTCACGGGATGGCTGCTGTTGATCGGCGCGTCGCATACGTTTGCACAAGCCGGCCCCGCCGCGACAAGCTCGGGACACGCCTATCCCAACAAGCCGATACGGTGGGTGGTGCCGTTCGCGCCGGGCGGGGGGACGGATGTGGTCGCCCGCCCCATCGCGCACAAACTCACTGAACGCATCGGACAGCATATCCTCTACGACAATCGCGGCGGCGGGGGCGGTGCCATCGCGGGCGAAATTGTGGCCAGGGCGAACCCGGATGGCTACACGCTGCTGGTTGCCGCCGTGGCGGTGATGACCGTCACCGGCAGCCTGCAAAAACTGCCTTTCGACCCGATCAAGGATTTCGCGCCTATTACCAAGTTTGCGTTCGTCCCCAATATGCTGGCGGTGCGCGCATCGCTGCCACTGCACAAGATTCAGGAGATTGCGCCTTACGCCAGGGCCAATCCCGGCAAGCTGCGCTGGGCGCTGTCGGGCACGGGTTCGGCGGGTACGCTGTCGATGGATCTGTTTCGCCTCGCTACCGGCATCGACATCGTGCCGATTCCCTACAAAGGCGCCGGGCCGGCGCTGATCGCAGTACTCAGCAACGAAGCCGATTTGCTGTTTGCCAACCCCGGTGTGTTCCTGCCGCACCTGAACACAGGGCGGCTGCGCGCCATCGGCTCGGCCAGCCTGCAACGCATGGCGATATTTCCTGATTTGCCTACGTTCCATGAATCGGGCTTTCCGGGCTTTGAAGCGCTCGCGTGGTACGGCTTGGCGGCGCCGGCGCGCACCTCACCGGCGATTATTGCATTGCTGCACCGGGAGACGGTAGCCGTGCTAAAGCAACCCGACATCATTGCGCGGCTCACGCAGGACGGCGCAACCGCCGTGGGCAACACGCCGCAGGCATTCGCTCAGGAAATACGCAGCGAAACCGCGAAGTGGGCGAAGGTGATTAAGGACGCGAATATCAAGAACTGATGGTAACCATTCAGGTTCGAGAGAACGCCTGGGGCTGGATTATTCATGAAAAACGCCATTCACCGCGGGGGCGCGGAGGCGCGGAGAACACGCGCGGAGAAATTCTGAAAACCCTCCTGAACTGCGGCGCACTACACCTTCTGACGCGCCGCGACCGCCGAGGGTTGAGGCTGCGCGGCATGCCCTGCATCCACGTAATGCTGATATCCGCCCGCGCTTTGCGCGCCAATCTTGACGATCTTCGCGCCCATGTAGCCGTCTTCCTCGCAGGAGCGTATTTCAATTTTGCACGCCAGACGTGCGCGTTTTTCAGTTTCGCATTCCAGATCGAGAATCTGGCCAACCGCGAACGGCACCGTGCTTACAATCAGCATGCCGCTGCCGCTGACATCCTGCACCAGACACTTGAGCGTTCTGTGCCCGTCGCTGATGGTGCCCCGGTGGGTAACGGGAAGCCGTATGGAACGCCGCAAATATGATTGACTCATGAAAATCTCTCTCTCCGGTGCTTTGGGATGAACCGCAGCATCTTTTAAAATAATGGGCGAAACTATAAACGTTATATTCCGGCGGGCACCGTGAATAAGTCACAAGCCCTGCCGTAAGTACGTGAATTCTTTGACACATTTGTCAGCGGTTTGTATCGTCGACGCCACACGGCGTTTCGCCCACAATACGAACACGTCGATACAGCCATTTCTGTGAAATTCAATAAATGCGATAATCGGCCCACGCACCAATGGGGCAGCAAGGCAGGCGGCGCACTATACGACCCTGCTTGAACGGCCCTTCGGGACGCCCCTGCCGATCGCCGCACCGCGCCGATCACGATTTTTTCACATCCGCTTTTCATTTTCCCAACGGAGACCCAAGCACCATGACCGCAAAACTCGATCTTTTTAAAATCGCCAAAGAAGAGCAAGAAGGCGACCTGTTCAAGTATCTCGACAGCATCTTCAAACGCTCCACGACCCAGCCGCGCGGCATCAGCGATGCGATCATCTGGGAAGGCGGCAGCAATGCGAGCGGCGTTAAACCCGTGGCGCATGCGCTGACCGACACTTTCGCCCTGAACGGCACCCTCATGGCGCTGGATGTGCTGGGGCTGCCGTTCCTCGGCGTGCCGATGATGGCGCAGTTCCGTCACGACACGAAATTGAAGTCGCTGGAGTGGTTCGGCAAAATGGATTACACCTGCCTGAAATGGTCCACCGCGGGCGACTTCATGGTCAACGAAGGCGGCAAAAAAGTCGTCGTCGCCGGCAAATCAGCCAATGCGCCGCTGCGCACCGCGTCCGGCGTGTATTGCAATGTGCGCCCGTATGGCTCGATCACCAATGTGCGTTTCATGCCCGGCCTGCCCTACTCGCAGGACAACAAAAAATTCGTCGTCGACAAAGCCACCGGCAATATTCACTCGCAAATGAACACGCCGGGCGTGCGCATGGCCTACGCCGCGCGCCTATTCCTGAAACTGGTGCATGACACCGGGCAGATCGGCCGCATCGCCACCAAGCCCACGCAAGCCAAGGAAGACGCCGTCAACGCCGGCATCATGCGCTGGCTGCTGCAAGGCACGAAATTCAAGTTAAAGCGCCAGTACGCGGTGGACGCCTACGAAGAGCACAAAGAAAACGTCGATGCCATCGCGGCGCTGCTGCCGAAAGATTTCAAGGCCGGCATGGAATCATGGGGCGGCGATGTCTACGAGCACATCTCCGACACCAACTTCGGCCTGTTGCTGCACGACATGATGAATCAGCGCGGCTGCATCGTGTACGCAACCGACCTCGACGGCGACCGCTTGACCGACCTGATGGCCGACGCGCCCGATGTGCTGCGCGCGTGGGGGCAACTGGTGCTCGATCACGCCAAGGCCGGCCTGGACATGAAGCAAGTGTGGAAAGACATGGGCTTCACCATGACCAACGGCAAGGACATGACCAGCGTGATGTACCGCATGGAAGGCGCGCCGATTTACGAACAAACCCTCGGCTCCGCCGACGCCATGCTGATGCGCCTGTTGAACGGCGACGAAACCGTCGGCGGCACCAAAGACCCGTATGACCCGCGCATCCACTTCGTGCTGATTAACGAGGCCTACAAAGCGGCCAACCCCGGCAACAAGCAACTCGCCGACTGGCTGGATGCGCAACTCGCGACCTTCGATAAAATCTACTCATCGGGCAAGCGCCCGCGCTACATTGATGGCTACAACCAGTTGAAAGCAGCGATCAAGCCCTGGGGTACGAAGTAACCGCAATTTCCGTCCCGCGATAACCACAACGCCCGCGCAAGCGGGCGTTGTGCGTTGGAGGACAAGCCCTTCAGGCGAAAACACATAAGTATTTGTTT
>JANPOH010000073.1:0-5240 GCA_031427895.1 Betaproteobacteria bacterium | reverse complement strand
GATCCAAGTGTCCGAGGCGGGCGCGCAAACCTTGGGACGTCTGGCCTCTACGCTCGCGCATGGCGAAGGCTTACACGCGCATGCGCGTTCTGCCGAGTATCGTTTAAAGTAGCCCGCCTGAAGCCGCCATGAGCCGTTATTGGAGCGAGGTCGCGCGCGGTTTGACGCCCTATGTGCCGGGCGAACAGCCCAAGCTCGCCAACCTCATCAAGCTCAACACCAACGAAAGCCCTTACGGCCCGAGCAAGCGTGTGCTGGATGCCTTGCGCGCGGAGGTCGGCGACACGCTGCGCTTGTATCCCGACCCCGGCAGCGACACATTGCGCGCGGCGATTGCGAAACGCCATGGCGTCAGCGCGGATGAAGTATTCGTCGGCAACGGCTCGGATGAAGTGCTGGCGCATGTGTTCATGGCGTTGCTCAAGCACGACGCACCTTTATTGTTCCCCGACATCACGTACAGTTTCTACCCGGTGTACTGCGGGTTGTACGGCATTGCGTATCAGCAAGTGCCGTTGAATGCAAAATTTGAAATTGATGTTGGCGACTATATAAAGCCGAACGGCGGCATCATCTTCCCCAACCCGAACGCGCCCACGGGGCAGTTGGTACCGTTGTCCGAGATCGAGCGTTTGCTCAAGGCCAACACCGCATCGGTGGTGGTGATCGACGAAGCCTATGTTGATTTCGGCGGCGTGTCGTGCGTGCCGCTGATCCGGGACTATCCGCAACTGCTGGTGACGCACACGCTGTCGAAGTCGCGCGCGCTGGCGGGTTTGCGCGTGGGTTATGCGACCGGGCACCCTGATCTTGTCGAGGGACTGAACCGGGTGAAGGACAGTTTTAACTCCTATCCGCTGGATCGCTTCGCGCAGGCGGGCGCGGCGGCGGCGATGGAGGACGAGGCGTACTTCGCGGCGATGTGCGGGAAGGTGATCGCTTCCAGGCAAACCCTGGTGGCGGGCATGCAGGCGCTGGGTTTTGAAGTGCTGCCGTCGGCGGCGAACTTTATTTTCGCGCGTTTTCCGGGGCGCGACGGCGCCGACATCGCGGCCAAGCTGCGCGAACGCAGCATCATCGTGCGGCACTTCCGTAACCCGCCGCGTATTTCGCCGTTCATGCGTATTACCATCGGCACCGGTGAGCAATGCGCGGGTTTGGTAGAGGCCTTGCGCGAAATTGTAAAAGTCAATAAAATCAAATAGTTACCCAATTGGCCACTCAAATGTCCCGGCAAGCGCAAGTCACCCGCAACACCAACGAAACGCAGATCAGCGTCACGCTCAATCTCGACGGCAGCGGCAAATCCCAACTTGCCACCGGCGTGGGTTTTCTCGACCACATGCTCGACCAGGTCGCGCGTCACGGCGTGTTTGATCTGGAGGTGTCGGCCAAGGGCGATTTGCACATCGACGCGCATCACACGGTTGAAGATATCGGCATCACGCTGGGGCAGGCGTTCGCCAAGGCCATCGGCGACAAGGCGGGCGTGCGCCGCTATGGGCACGCCTACGTGCCGCTGGATGAGGCGCTGTCGCGCGTGGTGGTCGATCTGTCGGGCCGGCCGGGCCTCGATATGAAAATCGATTTCGTGCGCGCGCGCATCGGCGAGTTTGATGTCGATCTCACGCGCGAGTTTTTCCAGGGCTTTGTGAATCACGCGCTGGTGACGCTGCACATCGATAACCTCAAGGGCGACAACGCGCATCATCAGGCCGAGACCGCGTTCAAGGCGTTCGGTCGCGCGCTGCGCATGGCGGTGGAAGTGGATGCGCGCATGGTGGGCGTGCCTTCGACGAAGGGCTCTTTATGAGCGTGAGGCGTAAGGCGTGAGGGGTGAGGGGTGAGGTGTGTAACATGAGTGGATTCGTTACATTTTCATTGACATAATCTACGCGCTACACGTTGATAAACCACGGCACTGCTCTTGACGCCTCACTCCTCACGCCTCACCCTCACGAAAAAATGATTGCAGTCATCGACTACGGCATGGGCAACTTGCGCTCGGTGTCCAAGGCCATTGAGCATGTTGCGCCGGGCGTGAACGTGCGTGTGACGGATGATCCGTCGGCGGTGCGCGCCGCGGATCGCGTGGTGTTTCCGGGGCAAGGCGCGATGCCCGACTGCATGCGCGAGTTGCGCGCGCGCGGGCTGTACGAGGCCGTGATGGAAGCCGCGCGCGACAAGCCGTTTCTGGGCATCTGCATCGGCCTGCAGATGCTGTTTGAGCATAGCGAAGAAGGCGACACGCCGGGGCTGGGTATTTTGCCGGGCCGCGTGCGGCGTTTCGCGCATGATCTGGTGGATGCGCGCGGACAAAAACTCAAAGTGCCGCACATGGGCTGGAACGAGGTCGAGCAACGCATGGAACATCCGTTGTGGGGCGGCATCGCGCAAAACGCCCGCTTTTATTTTGTGCATAGCTATTACCCGGCGCCCGCTATTCCAGGGCTGACGGCGGGCATCAGCCGCTATCCGGCTGCGTTTGCGTGCGCGGCGGCGCGCGATAACCTGTTCGCGGTGCAGTTTCATCCGGAAAAAAGCGCGGCGGCGGGATTGCGCCTTTTGGCGAATTTTGCAACATGGGCGCCCGTTGTCGACGGTTTGCAGCGGTTTGCAGCAGTTTGAATAAGGGCCGTTTGACCGCAACAGATTATTTGCGGCTATAGTATGATCCGCGTAACGGAATTCCCCGACCTTACTGAACCTGTCGAACCCGCTGAACCGGTAATCGCCTTGCCACACAGCCTCCCGCGCCTCTTGCGCGCACTTGCGTTTCTCCGCCAACGCTTCGTCAACGTTCACACTTATGCTGATTATCCCCGCCATTGATCTTAAAGATGGGCAATGCGTTCGTCTGCAACAGGGCGTGATGTCCAGCGCCACCGTGTTTTCAGACGACCCCGGCGCTACCGCTAAACGCTGGCTGGATCTGGGCGCGCGCCGTCTGCATGTGGTGGATCTGAATGGCGCCACCGCGGGCAAGCCGCAAAATGGCGCGGCGATCAAGGCGATTATCGCCGCGGTCGGCGATAAGTTGCCGATCCAGTTGGGCGGCGGCATCCGCGATCTCGATACCATCGAAAAATATCTCGATGCCGGCATCAGCTACGTCATCATCGGCACGGCGGCGGTGAAGACGCCCGGTTTTCTGCACGACGCCTGCACCGCGTTTGCCGGGCACGTGATGGTGGGGCTGGACGCCAAGGACGGCAAAGTCGCCGTCGATGGCTGGTCCAAAATGACCGGGCACGACGTGATCGACCTGGCGAAAAAATTTGCAGACTACGGCGCCGAAGCCGTGATCTACACCGATATCGGCCGCGACGGCATGTTAAACGGCGTGAACATCGAAGCCACGGTCAAGCTGGCGAAGGCGCTGTCCGTGCCGGTGATCGCCAGCGGCGGCATCACCAATCTCGACGACGTGAAAGCGCTGTGCGCGGTGCAGGGCGAAGGTATACAGGGCGCGATTACCGGGCGCGCGGTGTATCAGGGCACGCTGGATTTTTCCGCCGCGCAGAAGCTGGCGGATGAATTGTCCAGGAGTAAGGCGTGAGGGGTGAGGCGTAAGGTGTAAGGCGTACGTGCGGTCCCTCGGGTCGCCCTTTCACGCCTCACGCCCCTCGCCCCTCGCCTCACGCCTCACGTGCCGTGCTAGCCAAACGCATCATCCCCTGCCTTGACGTGACCGCTGGGCGCGTGGTCAAGGGCGTTAACTTCGTCGGTCTGCGTGACGCCGGCGATCCGGTTGAAATCGCGCGCCGCTACGACGATCAGGGCGCGGACGAACTGACGTTTCTGGACATCACCGCCAGCAGCGACGACCGTGATCTGATTCTGAATATCATTGAAAGCGTCGCCGCGCAGGTGTTTATCCCGTTCACTGTCGGCGGCGGCGTGCGCGCGGTGAGCGACGTGCAACGGCTGTTGAACGCGGGCGCGGATAAGGTCAGCATCAATACCTCGGCGGTGCAAAATCCGCAGTTGGTGGCCGATGCATCGGGGCGTTATGGTTCGCAGTGTATTGTTGTCGCCATTGATGCGAAGCGTGTGGTGGGAGCCGATACCCTGAAATGGGAGGTCTATACCCACGGCGGACGCAAGGCGACCGGCCTTGACGCATTGGAATGGGGCTGCAAAATGCAGGCACTGGGCGCGGGCGAAATTCTGCTCACCAGCATGGATCGCGACGGCACTCGTATCGGCTTTGATATTGAACTGACGCGCGCGTTTTCCGACAGACTGGAAATTCCGGTAATCGCCAGCGGCGGCGTCGGCGATCTGGAACATCTTGCCGACGGCGTGTTGCAGGGGCGCGCGGATGCGGTGCTGGCGGCGAGTATATTTCACTACGGCGAGTACACCGTGCGGCAGGCGAAGGAATACATGGCGGGTAAAGGCATAGAAGTCAGGCTGTAAATGATGAGTGATAACTGGCTGAACAAAGTGAATTGGGCGCAAGATGGCCTGGTGCCCGCGGTGACGCAGGACGCCGCCAGCGGTCGCGTGCTCACGGTTGCGTGGATGAATCGCGAGGCGCTAAAGCTAACCGCCGCCACCGGCGAGGTACACTACTGGTCGCGCTCGCGTAAAAAGCTGTGGCACAAGGGCGAAGAATCCGGGTATGTGCAAAAGGTCAAATCGATTCGCCTCGATTGCGACGAGGACGTGGTGCTGCTGACGGTGGAACAAGTCGGCGGCATTGCCTGTCATACCGGACGCGAGAGCTGCTTCTTTAATCAACTGGATGCCGGGAAATGGGTGGCGGTTGATCCGGTGCGTAAAGATCCGAAAGAAATTTACAAAAAATGATCGATGCCAAGGTATTGCAACGGTTGGGCGAGACGCTGGCGGCGCGTAAAGGCGCCGATCCCGCGAGTTCTTACGTGGCTGGGCTGCTGGCCAAGGGCGAAGACGCGATTCTGCGTAAAATCGCCGAGGAATCCGCAGAAACGCTGCTGGCGTCCAAGGAGGGTGATAAACTGCATGTCGTGCGCGAGGTCGCGGATCTATGGTTTCACAGCATGGTGTTGCTGGCGTGGCATGGGCTGACGCCGGACGACGTGTTGGCGGAGCTGCACCGGCGCGAGGGTATTTCCGGCATCGACGAAAAGACCTCGCGCAAGTAGCGGGTGGAGCAGATGCAGCAGATGCAGCAGACGACGCAGACGACCATATAGGAGAGCATCATGGGTTCATTCAGCATCTGGCACTGGTTGATCGTTTTGGCGATCATC
>JANPOH010000072.1:0-4794 GCA_031427895.1 Betaproteobacteria bacterium | reverse complement strand
CGTTGCCATTCATCGCGCCCCGGAATGCCCGACGCGAATGCATCGAGCAGCGCGACCACCAAGGCCCGCGTCTTGGTATCAAAGGCGAATACTTCGGCGCTGCGAAATTCGCCGGCCTGCGACATCAGCGCCGACAGCAGGCGCGTGAGCAGGCGCGATTGCGGAAACGCCGGATTGCGTTCGATGCTTTGCACCACGTCGTTCAACGGATTCGGAAACGCCGCCGGTGCCGACGCCTGTACGCCGCGACGCAGTTCCTCCTGAAAGCGCGTCACGGACAGGGTGTCCGTGGCCGCGGCTGCCCGCACTGGCGGTTGATCAGACAACGAACCGCCGGAAAATCTTGTCGCCGAGCATCGGCGCCAGCACGCTGCCGCCTAAAAAGGCGCCGGCAATGCCGATCACCATGGACGTGAACAAGCCGCGGCCGGCATTCGCGCCGATAAAGCGAAAGCCGGCCCAGCCTGCAAAGCCGCCGGCCACCAGCCACAATATGAGATTCATCTCGCCTTGCCTGTTAAACCGCGATGGATCAGAAAACGGTGATGGGCCGCCGGGCCGCGCCACCGCAGGTGCTGCGCGAAACCGCGCTCAAGCGCACACCGTGTGCAGCCAGTCTACGCGCTATGCGCAGTGCGGATGGATATACTTTTTCGTTGTACCGTGGCAACAGTAGATATTCGTAACTATATGTTTTTAAACAATAAAAAAGCCCCGCCGAAGCGGGGCTTGTTCTATGACCGGCAAAGCAGTTGGTCAGGGCTACATGCCCATGCCACCCATCCCGCCCATGCCACCCATGCCACCCATACCGCCGCCGCCCATCCCGCCGCCGGCGGGTTCTTCGCTTGCTGATTCAGCGACCATCGCGGCCGTGGTCAGTATCAAGCCCGCCACCGACGCGGCGTTCTGCAACGCAGCGCGGGTGACTTTGGTCGGATCGACAACGCCCATTTCGAGCATATCGCCATACTTGCCCGTCTGCGCGTTGTAACCGTAGTTGCCTTTGCCTTCGACCACTTGATTCAGCACCACCGACGGTTCTTCACCGGCATTGGAGACGATGCAGCGCAGCGGTTCTTCAATCGCGCGCAGTACGATCTGAATGCCTGAATCCTGATCGTGGTTGATACCCTTGAGTTTGGCGAGTCCGGCGCGAGCACGCAGCAATGCCACGCCGCCGCCCGCGACGATGCCTTCTTCCACCGCGGCACGCGTTGAATGCAGCGCATCTTCCACGCGCGCTTTTTTCTCTTTCATTTCGACTTCGGTCGCGGCACCCACCTTGATCAGCGCCACACCGCCGGCGAGTTTCGCCACGCGCTCCTGCAACTTCTCTTTGTCGTAATCGCTGGTGGTGTCTTCCAGTTGCTTGCGCAGGCTCTTGACGCGATCTTCGATGGCCTTGGCCGCGCCGGCGCCGTCGATGATGGTGGTGTCTTCCTTGCCCGCTTCGATGCGCTTGGCCTGGCCCAGATCTTTCAGCGTGACTTTATCCAGTGACAAGCCCACTTCTTCGGCGATGACGGTGGCGCCAGTGAGTACCGCAATGTCTTCCAGCATGGCTTTGCGGCGGTCGCCAAAGCCCGGCGCTTTAACGGCGCAGGTTTTGAGTATGCCACGCAAATTGTTCACCACCAGTGTCGCCAGCGCTTCACCTTCGATGTCTTCGGCGATGATCAGCAGCGGTCTGCCGGCCTTGGCCACCAGCTCGAGCACGGGCAACAGATCGCGGATGTTGGAGAGCTTCTTTTCCGACAGCAGCACATACGCGTTTTCCAGCACCGCCAATTGCTTCTCGGCGGTGTTGATGAAATACGGCGACAGGTAGCCGCGGTCGAACTGCATGCCTTCAACCACTTCCAGTTCCATCTCCAGCGACTTGCCGTCTTCAACGGTAATCACGCCTTCCTTGCCAACCTTATCCATGGCTTCGGCGATTTTGTCGCCGATGGACGTATCGGAGTTGGCCGAGATCGACGCGACCTGTGCGATTTCCTTGCTGGTGGTGGTGGGCTTGGACAGCTTTTTCAGCTCCGCCACCACCGATACCACGGCCAGATCGATGCCGCGCTTGAGATCCATCGGGTTCATGCCGGCGGCCACATACTTCATGCCTTCCTTCACGATCGACTGCGCGAGCACGGTGGCGGTGGTGGTGCCATCGCCCGCGATGTCGGACGTTTTGCTGGCAACTTCTTTCACCATCTGCGCGCCCATGTTTTCGAACTTGTCCTTGAGTTCGATTTCCTTGGCGACCGACACGCCATCCTTGGTGATGGTCGGCGCGCCGTACGAGCGCTCCAGCACCACGTTACGGCCTTTGGGGCCGAGCGTCACCTTGACGGCATCGGCGAGTATATTGACGCCCGCGACAATCTTGGTGCGGGCCGAATCATGAAACCTGACGTCTTTTGCAGCCATGTTGCTTCTCCTGGTTTACTTCGGACTTATGCCATTTCTATTTCAACTGTGACGACATGTTCCATGCCTATCAGGTTGATGGAACGTCAAACTTATTTCGTCAATGAAATGGAATTGCTATTTCTCGATAACGCCCATGATGTCTTCTTCGCGCATGACCAGCAGCTCTTCACCGTCGACCTTGACGGTCTGGCCGGAATACTTGCCGAACAACACGCGGTCGCCGACTTTGACGTCGATGGGGCAAATCGTGCCGTCGTCCTGGCGCTTGCCGGTGCCCACGGCTTTGACTTCGCCTTGCTCCGGCTTTTCGGCCGCCGTGTCGGGAATGACGATGCCCGATGCGGTTTTACGTTCTTCTTCCAAGCGCTTGACGATGACCCGGTCGTGAATGGGACGAATTTTCATGGGTGATGCTCCTGGGTGGACTGCTGTGATATCGAGCCTGAACGGGCGGAATCGCTGCTACGCGCTACTACGCATTAGCACTCGATGGAGTAGAGTGCCAATGATGCGCTATAAATACTTTAAAATCAAGCACTTATTTGATGTCAGACACACGGCAAGAATCGCCGACAATTACCTTTTAAATCAACGGCAAGGCGGTGTGTTCGCGCGCGAAGTCGCGCGTGTCGCGCAGAAATTGCAGCAAGGTTGCGGTCGGCGGGTAGCCGATAGCGGCAGGAAGCGCGCGCATGCCTTTTGTCCCGATTGCGGCACACAGATGTACGCCACTCCCGTGGGCGACAATCCCGAACAACACTATGGATTACGTGTCGGATCTATTCGCCAACGCGCCGAGCTGCGTCCTTCGCGACAGCTTTGGTGCAGCCCGCGTAGGGCGCAATCGTTATTGCGCCGTATGATTTGCTGCGCACCGCGTTCTGCGCAATGCGCTACGCTTATTGGCGCCCGAATCTGTGCGATTTCGGGCAGTTGTCACCATCAACTCTGGGCCGCCAGCGCAGATCAGCAACTGCAAATGGGGCATCCGATAGCCGTCATTACCCAGCCGATTGCATTTCCAGGGTTTGCCAGCACTATTTTCCCAGCACCTGCCCGCCAATAATCAGTTTCTGTATCTCACTCGCGCCTTCGTAAATCCGCAGCGGGCGTATCTCGCGGTAGAGCTGCTCGACCGTGCTGCCCACTGTCACGCCCAAGCCGCCGAACAACTGCACCGCCGAGTCGATGACGCGCATCACGTCCAGCGTTGCCATCGCCACCTTGAAGCCTTCGCCGGGCTTGCCGAGTAACTGGCTCGCGGGCACGCGGCAGTTGTCAAACGCCACCGTGCCGATGACATGCGGCGCGACCACGTTGATCGATTCGGGCACGCTTAACCCCGGCATATCGGCATCGACCACGAACGCGGACAACCCGTTATGCGCCGGGCGCTTCGCCGGTGCGCGCGAACACAATGTAGGCGTGCGCGACGCCGGCGTTGGAGATCCACGTCTTGCGGCCGTTCAGTATGTAATCGTTGCCGCCACCATCACGCCACGCGCTGGTCTGCAAGGCGGATACATCGGAACCGGCCTCGGACTCGGACAAACAAAAGCCGGTGATGCACGAGCCGTCGGCGATGCGCGGCAGATACGCCGCCTGTTGCGCGGCGGCGCCAAACAACACGATGGGCGCCGCGCCCAGGCCCTGCATCGCAAAGGTGCAATCGGCCAGCCCCGAGCAACGCGCGAGCACGTCGCGTATCACGCACAGGCTGCGCACATCCACCCGTGCGCCGTGCGTGGCCGGTTGCAGATAACGCAGCCAGCCGCCGTCACCCAACAGGCGCGCGATGGCACGCACCGCTGCCGCTTCGTCCGCGCCTTTGGCTTCGAGCGCGTGGCGGTTGACGTTGACCCAGGCTTCCAGTTCGCCGGCGAGACACCGGTGCGACTCATCGAAGAAGGGCCATTCGAGAAATTGATTGTCGTTCATCACGGGGTGAAGTTATCACATCCTGATTCTCGCGAGCATGGGCGCTGGCGTAAAATGCGCGCACCCCCATTCACCAACCACGGAACCCGCATCACCATGAAACTCAATGGAAAAATCGCAGTCATCACCGGTGCGGCCTCCGGCATCGGCCTCGCTACGGCGCAGGCGCTGGCCGCCGCAGGCGCGTCGGTCGTGCTCGGCGACATCAACGTCGCAGGCGGCGAACAAGCCGCCGGCCAACTCAAGGCCGCCGGGCACAACGCGAGCTTTATGCCGCTGGATGTCACCGATGACGCGGCAGTCGCGCGCTTTCGCGATGCGGCGGGCGAGGTGGATGTGCTGGTCAACGTCGCGGGCTGGAGCAAGATCGAAGCCTTCGTCAACACCACGCCCGAGCTGTGGCAAAAGTTGATCGATCTGAACTACACC
>JANPOH010000071.1:0-9960 GCA_031427895.1 Betaproteobacteria bacterium | reverse complement strand
AGTATTTCATGGCCTTGGCCAGTGTAAGCCACCAACTAGAAGGCACGACTGGCACACAGCTTGGTGTGAGCCAGCTCGACGCGTCGGCGAAGGCCGCCTGTGGGGGCGCCCTCGGTGCTCCAGTCAAATTGTGAAATGGTTTTCTTTGCGGTTCCTTTGCGTCTTTGCGCCTTTGCGGCAATGCCTTTGATCTTGACCTTACCTACCGCGCCAAAATCAACCTTCATAGCGCCACTCGCGCCAGCCGCCGAGCAGCGGAAAATACAAGCCCAGCCGGATTTCGCGATCCTCCGCCAACCGCATCAGCGCGCCGTAGCGCTGCAATTGCGCGGCATAGCGCACGCGCTCGTTGTCGAGAAACGCATCCCGGTCGACGCCTTCGTGGACGCTGGTTTTAAAATCAATAATCCAGCGCGTGCCGTGTTCGTCGATAAACGTGCGGTCGATCACCACGTCCACCGTGTCGCCGGCCATCACGCCGGTCAAGCGCATTTCGGCGCGCGCCGCTTGATGTACGCCGCCGTTCGTACCCAGCAACCAGCGGCCGCGCGCGTCGTGCAGACTGGCGATGAGCGCGGCGGTGACGCGCGCCACCGCGTGCGGCATTTCGCTGTCGGGCACGCCCAGGCGTTTCAGCTCACGCTGAACCACCGCGTCAAGGGATTGCACACGGGCGGCGTCCCACTGTTCAAGGCTGTCTTCGGCGATGCGTTGCAGAAAGCGATGCACCAGGGTGCCGATGTGTTTCGCGGTTTCGGAGGCCCACGAAAACTCCACCTGATCGTGCGCGCTGCCGTGCGCGACATCGTTGACGGGCAGGGCCAGCGCAACCCGCGGCGGCGGGGACGGCGGCGTCCAATCGAGCGGCAGGCGATGCAGGTGGTGGATAAGGTGCGGTGCGGTTGGCGTGTCTTCGGTTGGCGTGCCGGCATCGCCGTCCGTCGCCGGTGCGCTCACGCCATTGAACTCGCCCGCCACTGCCGGCCACAAACGCGCGAGCAGCGAGCCGGCGCGCGGGCCGGGCTTATCCGCACCGGCGTCGATCTGCCCCACCAGATGCAAGCGCGATTTCGCGCGCGTCGCCGCGACGTACAGCAGGCGCGCGTCTTCGTGCTCGGCCTTGCGTTTTTCGAGTGCGTCGAGATAGCGGTAGATCGCGTCTTCCTCCTCGCCCGCTTCGCGAATCGGCGCGAGCAGCAATTGCGCGCCGCCGTGCGCGCGCGGGCGTTCCTGCCACGCCAGCAATTGCGCCTCGTTGCGGCGCGGCGTGTAGCCCAGCCCCGGCACGATCACCACATCGAATTCGAGGCCCTTCGCTTTATGGATGGTCATCAACTGCAAGCGCGCATCGGCTTGCGTATCGGCGGCAGCAAACAGTTTATCCACCTGCTCGTCCAGCACGCTGAAATCAACGATGTCGCCGCTTTCGTCGAGCGTTTCCAGCAGGCGCAAATACGCTTGTGCGTCGTCAAGATCGGCGTGCGCCGTCACGCACGCCGGGCCGCCCAGCGCCAGCCATGCGCCTTCGATCCAGCGCGCCGCGCTTACGCGCCGCCGCGCCGAGATAAATTCATGCAGTATCCCGCGCACGCGCGCGAGCCTGCGCGCGCCATCGGCGGACAGCGTTTGCACGCGCGCCGCGTCGTTCATCAACGTCCACACCGCCGCGCAATGATCGTCGCCCGCCAGCGCCGTCAAATCCGCGAGCGTCATCCCGCACCACGGCGCGCGCAGCAGCGCCAGCCACGCAATACGATCCGCCGGATGAAACAGCGCGCGGGTGAGCGCGGTCAAATCCCGCACCACCGGACGC
Source organism: Betaproteobacteria bacterium (assembly GCA_031427895.1). Taxonomy (GTDB): domain Bacteria; phylum Pseudomonadota; class Gammaproteobacteria; order Burkholderiales; family SG8-41; genus UBA5216. The sequence continues at coordinate 8,147 of JANPOH010000071.1, read as the reverse complement.
TGCCCCAGCGGCTCGATCTCGACCGCCTGAAACGCATGCCCCGCATCGCGCAGGGCTTGCGCGATGCATCGCAGGTGGCCGCGTGCGCGCACCAGTAACACTATGTTTTTATTGGGGTTTTCTGACAACTCCCATTGCACGATTTCGATCACGCGCTGCGCTTCGAGGGCGCGGTCAAAGGTGCCGAGCGCGTGTACATGCACGGCATCGGCGCTGTCGTCGCCGTGGTCTTCATTGCCCGCTTGATGCGCCTGTGACGGCACATAGGGCACCGCGCCGCTGGCGAGGTCTTCGGCGTCGGGCATCACCGCCGCGAACGCGCGATTGACCCAATCCACCACGCCGCGCCGCGAACGAAAATTCACCGACAGCGTAAGGGGGGTGAGCGGCACGCCGCCGATGCCTTCGATCCGCGCGCGCAGATACAAGCCCACTTCGGCTTCGCGAAAGCGATAGATCGATTGCATCGGGTCGCCCACCACGAACAGCGTGCGGCCATCATCCGCTTGCCAACCCGCCGTGAGCCGCGTCAATAACTCGTACTGCGACAGCGAGGTGTCCTGAAATTCATCCACCAGCAAATGGCGTATGCGGTAATCGAGCGCCAGCGCGAGATCGGTCGGCGCATCCGGCTCGCCCAGCGCGCGCAGAGCCGCCTGCGACACCGCCGTGAAATCGGCCTGACCGCGTTCGCCGAAAATCAGTTCGAGATTCGCCGCCGCCAGCGGCAGCAACACGGTCAGCGCTTCGACCACGCGCCATTGCGCCTCGCTGTATGCGCGGGGCGGCAACGCACGGGTGAAGTGCAGCGTCTCCACCAGTGTGCGATGCGGCTCCAGCGCCGCCATCATTGCGGCGTGCCGGTCCTTGGCGGCGGACGCAGCGGCTTTTTCCGCCTTGCCGACGCCGGGCGGAAAGCCGGTGTTTTTGTTGACCACCTTACGCGGCGCGCCCTCGGTTTTGGTCAGCAACAGTTCAGCCACGCCGCGCCATGCGTCGAGACTGGCGGCGCCGGCGCCGGGCAGCGCATCCAACCCATCGCAGGCGCGTATCGGCGAGGCGATGCCTGCCGCGGACAGATTGCCGCAGGCGTAGCCCAGCAGCCACGACAGCGCATCGTGCAGCGCGGCGGGCATCAGCTCCGCCAATCGGGATAGCGACTGCGCCACTTCGTTCGCCAGCGCCGCTTCGAGTTGCGCGCGCCGTTCATCCGGCGGCATGCGCCCGGCGACGTGGCGGATCCATTGATCGCGCTTAGCCAGCATCCCGGTGATGAGATTGATCGCCACGCCTACGTGGTTATCGAGGTGCGATAACAAGGTCGCGACGTGCGCGCTTTCGTCGCCGCCCGCCTCCAGCAAGGCGAGGGTGCGCCGCGCGGCTTCTTCATACAACGCCCGCGCATCGGTCACGGTCTCGGGCCGCGCGCCAAAGCGCGACAGCACCGGCATCTGCCGCGCCAGCGCGTGACACAGTGCGTCGATGGTGTCGATACGCAGGCGGTTGGGGTTGGCGGCGAGTTCCCACCCCTGGGTTACATCACGCGCGCGCGCGGCGCGCGCCAGACGCCAGGTTAGTTGTTGATGCATGGCCTCATTTGGCGTCTCCGGCGGCATGTCGTTCGCGCCGGCCGCCAGCGCCGCCAGCACGCGGGCACGCATTTCCGCCGCCGCCTTGCGCGTGAAGGTGATGGCGATGACTTCCTCGGGCGCATCCACCCCCGCCAGTAACGCGAGATAACGTTGGATCAACAGCTCCGTTTTACCGGACCCGGCGGGCGCCTGCACGATAAACGAACGCGATACATCGAGCGCCTGGCTGCGCTGCGCGTGATCGGCATGATTGCGTGCGTTCATGGGCGGTCCGCCTCCCCGGCATCGGCGGCATCGGCGACCGCGCGTTCATTCAACTCGCGCACGCGGCACAATGCCGCCAGATCACAGTACTCGCAGGTCTGCGGCAAGCGTTTCGGCGCTACGCGCGCGTCGCCCGCCAAATAATCGCGCGCCAGTTGTTCCAGCACGCCGCGCCACGCATCGAGCAAGGCGGGCCATGAGGCGTACTGCGCTGACAAATTTTTGGCGGCGGCCAGCGCGGGCACTTCCGGCAACACCTCGCCCTCGCGCGTGAGGCCCTTGAACGCCACTTCGCGCGCGCGCAGTTGCACGAAGGCCACGCCCGCCACCGCCGCGCCGGCGCTCACTGCGTACAAAGGCAACTGCGGTTCGTCGGGCCGCTCGCCCAGCCAGCCGCCGATGTGCGCCAGGCCGGTTTTGTAATCGAGAATGACATGGCTGCCGTCCTGCAACTGATCCACGCGATCCAACCGCGCGTTCAGGCGCACCCCGGCGACTTCCAACGCGCGCTGCTGTTCGCACGCCACCACCTCGAACGGCGCGCGCGTTTTTTCGAGCGCCGCCAGGCGTAACAGCAAGGCCGTCAGCCGCCGGCGTTCCAGCGCGGCGTAAGCCTCGGTCATGATGTCGGCGCGTTCGCGGCACAGGGCATCGACCGCGACATTCACGGCGGCGCTGGTTTTTTGTTCCAGCGCGGTCGCATCCAGCGCCAGCAGATTCGCCTGCGAGCCGAGGTCACGCCACAGCACCGACAAGGCCTGATGCACCAGCGTGCCGCGCTCGCGCGCATCGAGGCCGTCCACGCCCTCGTCCAGCGGCAATGCGCCCAGCCGGTGAATGGCGAAGGCGCGAAACGGGCACGCCGCCTGATGCTGCAACACCTGCGTGCCGCCGCGCACGCTGACGCCGGCGGGCAACACCGGCCCGCGCCAGTCGTCCAGCGTTTCAAAGCGGCGCGCGGCGTACAGCGCATCACGCAACAGCGTCGGCGCATCGGTCACCGCGGATACAGCCGTCGCCTCGTCGAGCAGCGGGCTCATGGTCAACTCGCGCTCGCCGTCGCGCCGGGGCCAGGTCAAGGTGACGGAGGGTGCCGCATTGCACCACCCGGCGGTCATGCGGCGCGCGAAGTGCAGCTCCCACTGCGCCGAGGCGTGCGGCACGTTCAACGCCCGCTGCAAGGCCGCCGGCAAATAGGGATTCGGTCGCGGCGCGGCGGGCCACGCCTCGCCCGCCAGCCCCAGCACAAACAAGGCATCGAACGACAGGCCGATCGACTCCAGCGTGCCGAGGATTTGCACCGGCGCAGCGCTCGCTTCGGGTTGAAACACGGTGTCGGCCGCGATGCGGCGAAACACGCTCAACGCCTCCGGCTGCGTCAGGCGTGCGCGCAGCGGATCGAGCGTCGACAGGCTCGACACGGCGGCACGGAATTTTTCAAAAGTTTGAAACTCGGCGGAATCGAGCGTGCGCTCGCCGGGCCAACCCAGCCCCTTGAGCAGGGCCAGAAAGGTTGCGCTCCACGCCGACGGCGGCTGGCGTAAACGGCGTGCGTCACGCGCTTGCACGATCCACGGTTCGAGCAGCGCAGCCAAAAGCGGGGCCGGCGCCGCGGAACCATCGCCCTGCGCGGCCTGCCACATCGCGCCTGGGGTGACGCGCTTGCGGCCACGCGCGCGCAGGTGTGCATCCACCCGGGCGCGCGCCGCCAGTTCGGCGTCCGCGCCCCCCACGCAGGGGCTGCGTAATAACACGCCCGCTTCTTCCAGCGTGGCTTCACCGCCCGCCAGCTTCAAAATTAAAAATGCTGTAAAAACAACAGGATAGCTCGTTAACGGCAATCCCAGCGAGCAGTTGAACAGGCGCGGCGCGGCGTCACCCGGCGTCACCACGCGCGACGGATCGAGAACGTCATCAAACACGCGCATCACGGCGGCGCGGCGCGCGGCGAGATCGGGCGCCACCACGCCGATACGCAGCCGGGGCTGCGCGTCAGCGTGCGCGGCCAGCAAATCGCGCACGCGCTGCGCGACGTAGTGCAACTCGGCTTCGGCATCGTCGCAGGCGCGCGACACTGCATTCGCCGCAGGCGCACGCGCGACGTTCTCCGGCGCGTCTGCGATCTCGCACCCTGAATGCGCCAGCGCCGCGAACAGCACGAGCTGCTGCGGCGTATAAACCTCGTAACCGGCGCGCAGGATATGCCGTGTGCGGGTGCGCGCGCCGCTATTTAACATGCCGGCAATCACCTCGGGCAACTGTGCGCTGTCGATCCAGCCCGCGCCGCGCAGCCGTTCGGCATAGGCGCGCCGCCATTCACTGTAGGCCGCTGCGTCGTCGTTCGGCGACTCCCACGCGGCGCGATGCCGCGGGTGATCCATGCCGAAAGCGTGCTGCGTCACCCACGCTTCACGCGCGGCGCGCGCCGCTGCTGCCGCATTCAGCAACAGGCCCGCGAAACGCGAGCTTTCAATGACCGTTTCCCACAGCGCGATTTCCTGCTGCACCGATAACAGCAAGGCGCCGTGTTCGGCCAACGCCAACTCCTGCCAGGTGCGCTCTAAAAACGCGCCATAGGGCAGCGCATCGGCGCTGGGCCACACGGATTTTCCGCCGGCGGCTTGCGCGGCGTCGTAGGCGTTTTTGCGCGACAGCGCGAGCCGCCGGTTGGGCGTAATGAGGGTTGCGCCCGCCTCCAGCGCGGCGATTGCGGCGCGGGCGATTCCTGCCGGTGGCGGGGTTATGCTTGCGCTGGCGCTGGCGCTTGAAGGGTCGGCGGCGGACATAGATGGGCGGGCCTCGCGTGGATGCGAGGCCGCCGTGATGTTACCGCAGCAGCCGCCGCGGCAAGTAAATAACGGTGAACGGTGTTTAGCGTCCGAAGATGCCACGCAGAATGTTGATGCCGTCTTTCACCGGATCGGGCGCGGCGGGCTGCGCCGACGGATCGCCAGAGGGCGCCGGCGCACGCGAAGGCTCCGCGCGCTGCGTGCGACCGCTTGATCCGCCGGACTCTCCCAGGAGTGTCGAGGCAGTCGATTTGAAACGCACTTTCACGTACCACTGCGGATCCTGCGGACGCGGCGGGTGGCCGAAGTTCGCCTCCGGGCCGTAGGCGATAAAGCTGAACATCTGCGCTTGCTTGACGACAGCGGCAGGCACCGTGCATTCGGTGGTTTGCGGCGGCATCACCACTTTTTCGCGGATCAGGCGCGCGACTTCGACGGGCGGAATGTAGTCCATCAACGATCCGCCGGACTCTTGCACCTCGCTGGAGCTCCACATCACCATGTCGTTGCCGTCGCCGCCCATCGCGGTGGCGAAATAGCCGGTGGCGGCGGACGGCGCATTCCAGCGCACGGCGGTGGCGCCCGCGCCGCGCGCGGCGGTCGTCAATTCAACACGCTCCATGAAATCGTGTCCCGCGCCGAGCGCGAACGGAATGTCCGGCGTGTAGTTGCCGCGTATTTTATGCTCGCCGAGCAGCGATGCGGAATCCGGCACGGCCTTGCTGTCCTGCTGATTGGGCCACAGCCCGTTGGTGCGGTTGGACACCGGCCCGCCGACGGCGACGTTGCGCCCGGCCATGCCCGAGGGCATTTGCCCCTGGGCCAAACGCGCAAAATCAATAATCACCGGCTGCCCGGCACGGGTGGCCTCGCCGCAGCCCCAATAAATCAGCATGCGGCCTTTCGGGCGCTCGGTGCTTTCATGCCGCTCACGTTCAGTGGGCTGACGTTCCGTGCCGCGCGGCGTGAGCAAAGGCAGCGACGGCCCCATGTTCATGCCGGCGGGGATGTCGTGAGCCGCGCTCGGCGCATCCGCCGGACGCTGCGAGCCCAGATGCAGGCTGATTTTTCGTCCGCCCTGCTGCTGCCCGCCGCCCATCATACCGGCCATGATGCCCGCCATGCCGCCGGCGCCCATGCCGGGGATGCTCATACCGGTGGCGGTTTCAACGCTCATCCAGTATTGCGCGATAGGGGGTTTTTGTTGGGCGAACGCCACGATGGGCGCCGCCGCCAATGCTGTCAATGCGGCCAGCAGAATGGTTTTCATTTTCGCTTTCCTTTCGAGATTACCCCAGGGCAACAATGTTGGCGTTTACTTCTCGATCAAGTGCGACTTCTTCTTCTCTTTGGCCCATTCGTCAGCATCCGCCGGCGCGGCTTTTTTCTCGATAATGGGCTTCCACACTTTGGCAAGCTCGGCATTCAACGCCGTGTACGATTTCTGGTCGTCGGGCACGTCGTCTTCGGCAAAAATCGCTTCAACCGGGCATTCGGCGACGCACAGGGTGCAATCGATGCACTCGTCGGGGTCAATCACCAGCATGTTAGGGCCTTCGCGGAAGCAATCCACGGGACAGACATCGACGCAATCGGTGTATTTGCACTTGATGCAGGTTTCAGTCACTACGTAGGTCATGGGAGTCCTCGCCTTGTGGCGAAATCAAATCGGCATTTTGGAGAAATTCAGCGCACGCTTGAATTCGGAAAAAGAGCCTATATTTTAACAGAAACAAGCGCTTAGGGCCTGCGGGCCGACTACCGGATTTTGTTGAAACGGGGCTTTGCTTTCCAAAAGCAGGTTTTTTGGGTAGCATGGTTTCCACTATTCCTGCTGCCGCGCCACCTGTGCGGCCAGCTTCTATTTTCTTACCATTCATCAAGAGGTTTTACAGCAATGAGCGAACATATTCATCACGTTAAAGACGACACCTTTGACGCCGAGGTCATCAAATCCGCCACCCCGGTACTGCTGGATTACTGGGCCGAATGGTGCGGCCCGTGCAAAATGATCGCGCCGATACTCGACGAAGTGGCCAAGGATTACGCCGGCAAACTGAAAGTGGCGAAAATCAACATCGACGATAACCAGGTCACGCCGTCGAAGTTCGGCGTGCGCGGCATTCCGACGCTGATGATTTTCAAGAACGGCGCGGTCGAGGCCACCAAGGTCGGTGCCATGTCCAAATCGCAACTGAAAGCCTTTATTGACAGCAATATTTGAGCGCTTTTTGTCTGGTGGGCGCTGTTACACCCTATACTTGTTACACCCTATATTTGACAGCCCCATCTGATCGCTATACTCTATCTCTCGGCGCTTGAACCGCGCCCCGTTGTAACGTAGTAACGTAGACGTCAGGTCATCTCCGCGGTTCTTGCGCGGGCGAGGATTCCTTCCCGCCCGCTCCTCCACCTCCCTTGCTCTGTGGTTACACCCGCTGCACCCGTTACCCCGGTTTCATCCATCCGTCCCACCCCGTAACATTCAATAGCCGTACCCAAAATCCATGCATTTATCCGATCTCAAAAACCTTCCCATCGGTGAACTGGTCGAAATGGCCGTCACTAACGAAGTGGAGGGTGCCAATCGGCTGCGAAAACAAGAGCTGATATTCGCCCTGCTGAAAAACCAGGCCAAGAAGGGTGAATCGATCTCCGGCAGCGGCACCCTGGAAGTGCTGCCCGACGGCTTCGGCTTTCTGCGCTCGCCGGACACCTCGTATCTCGCGGGCACGGACGATATCTATGTGTCGCCCTCGCAGATACGCCGCTTCAATCTGCACACCGGCGACACCATTGACGGTGAAATTCGCACCCCCAAAGACGGCGAGCGTTACTTCGCGCTGGTCAAGGTAGACAACGTCAACGGCGAGCCTCCCGAAGCCGGCAAGCACAAAATTCTGTTTGAAAACCTGACGCCTTATCACCCGACTGAGCACCTGAAACTCGAACGTGAAATCAAGGCCGAGGAAAACATCACCGGGCGCATCATCGACATCATCGCGCCCATCGGCAAGGGCCAGCGCGGCTTGATCGTGTCGCCGCCCAAAGCCGGCAAAACGGTATTGATGCAGCACATCGCGCACGCGATCACCGCGAACCATCCCGAAGTGGTGCTGATCGTGCTGCTGATCGACGAGCGCCCCGAAGAAGTCACCGAGATGCAGCGTTCGGTCAAAGGCGAAGTGTTGTCATCCACCTTTGACGAACCGGCCTCGCGCCATGTGCAGGTCGCCGAGATGGTGATCGAAAAAGCCAAACGCCTGATCGAACATAAAAAAGACGTGGTGATCCTGCTTGACTCCATCACCCGCCTTGCGCGCGCCTCCAACACCGTGGTGCCCGCGTCGGGCAAAGTGCTGACCGGCGGCGTCGATGCCAACGCGCTGCAGCGGCCGAAGCGTTTTTTCGGCGCCGCCCGCAATGTCGAGGAAGGCGGCAGCCTGACCATCATCGCCACGGCGCTGATCGACACCGGCTCGCGCATGGACGACGTGATTTA
>JANPOH010000070.1:0-10436 GCA_031427895.1 Betaproteobacteria bacterium | reverse complement strand
GTTTTAATCTTTAGGAACAACGTCATGCTTGCTACCCGCCATTTCATCGATCTCACCCAGCCCGAGATCGCGCAGCAACTCAAGAAAAATCCGCTGGTCATCCTGCCCGCCGGCAGCGTCGAGCAGCACGGCCCGCATCTGCCCGCCGGCACCGACATCTACGCCGCCAATGTGATCAGCCACGCCGTCGCCGAGCGCATGGATGGCCTGGTGCTGCCCGGCGGGCCTCTTGGCGTGACACCGATGCATATGCCGTTCGAGGGCACCATCACGCTATCGCCGGAAACCTACCAAAGCGTTGTCGTCGAAACCGGTGCATCGACGGCCAAGCACGGCGCCAAGCGGCTGATGATTTTGAATTGGCACGAAGGCAATATCCCGTCGCTCGCCATTGCTTCGGAAAAACTGCATCGCGATGTGGGCATGAGCGTGATCGTGGTGCAGGCGTGTTATGTCGCCGCTGAACTCTATGGCCACGACTGCGGCGGACTCACCCACGGCGGCGAAATCGAGGCGCTGGCGGTGCTGGCGCATAAGCCCGATCTGGTGCATCTGGATCGCATCGATTATTCATCCGACCACTCGCATGGCCGCAAATGGGATCGGCTGCGCCGCACGCGCAGCTATCAGCCGGTGCTGCGCGACATCAAAACCATCGCCGAGACGGGCTGGTACGGCTCACCCGAACACGCCACCGCCGCCAAGGGTGTGAAAATGTTGAACGATATCGCCGATGCCATCGCCAAGGAATGCACCGAGATTTTTTCCATGCTGGATGAAGCCAATGGTGATAGTGGCGGCACGGCGGAGATCAAGCATTTGAAGATGGCGAGTTAATTGGACGCCTACGATTCATTTTTTCGTTACAGGGAGCAACATCGTGGGTAAAAATGGTTTAGGCATAGCAGTCATCGGCTCCGGCCGCATCGGCACGCTGCGCGCGCGGCTGGCGGGCATGCACCCGTCGGTGAAATTTCTCGCAGTGTCGGACCTTGATCCAAACAAGGCTGCGGCGCTCGCAATATTATCCGGCGCGCACTTTCACACGGGTGACAACAATGCCGCCATCGATCACCCGGATGTCGATGCGGTGTTTGTCTCCACGCCGGAGCAGGAACATGCCGAGCCGATCAAGCGCGCGCTGCTCGCCGGCAAACCGGTGCTGTGCGAAAAGCCCATCGGCCTGACATTAAAAACCGCCGACGATATTCTGGAAACACTCGCCAAGACCAACGGCAAGCTCAATTTCGGTTACAGCCGCCGCTACAAGGAATGTTTTCTGCGCTCGAAGGAACAGGTGGTGCAGGGCCGCCTCGGCAAAATCATCGGCGGCCTCGCCCGCGTCTACAACTCACGCGCGCAAACCTTTCAGATTTTAAAGCGCGATCCGCACGCCACGCCGGTGCTGGATGTGCTGACTTACTACGTCGATCTGATGTGCTGGTTTCTCGAAGGCAATCGCCCGGTGGAAGTGGTGGCGCGCGGGCAGTACGGCATTTTCAAGGAGGCCGGTTACAACGTGCATGATGCGACCTGGGCCATCGTCACCTTCGCCGACGGCGCGGTGCTGAATTTCGGCATCAGCTATGCGCTGCCCGCGAATTTCCCCACGCAAGGCCAATCGGATCGCGTGGAACTGCTGGGCACCGAAGGCACCATGCTGATCGACGACGACCACAAGGAACACATGATCTACACCGACAAGGGTGTGCCGCACCCCTACGTGCCGGGGCACAGCCTCAACATGGCGTTTCTCGGCAGCAACTCGGCGGGCGATTGGGCAATGGGCAATTTCTGGGGCTCGCTCGGCAACGAAACCCGCGCGTGGATCGATCACCTCGTCACCGGGGCGCCGATTTGCCACACCACGCCGGCACAGGCGCGCATCAATCTTGAAACCACGATTGCCATTGAACGTTCGGTGGCCACGGGGCAGTCGGTGCGGCTGCCGCTGGAAACTTGATCCGTACTTCGTCGCAAGGAGCATCCCATGCCCACGCAATCCATAAAATTCGGCCACTTCGGCATCAACTGTTTCGACATCAAGGCGATGGAAACTTTCTACACCGAAGTGATGGACATGGTGGTGACCGATAGCGGTTATGTGCCGCCGCCGGGCGACCGGCATATTGTGTTCATGACGCTGGATCCGACCGAGCATCACCAGTTCATTCTGTGTTCGGGCCGCACGGAAGGCAAAATCGAAAAGGGCGCGTTTCGTGGCGGCGGGCGCGGTTCGGCCATCAACCAGATTTCGTTTCACTGCGCGACGCTAAACGACTTGCGTCGCGCCCAGGCGCGGCTGGCCGCCGCCGGCTGCGACGACGGCACGCCCATCTGCCATGGTAATGCATGGTCGATCTACATTCGCGACATCGAAGGCAATCCGATGGAGCTTTATGTTGATAGTCCGTGGTACACGCCACAGCCCTGCGGCGAGCCGTTTGATCTGTCGCTTTCCGATGAGGAAATTTATCGGCAAACCGAGGCCATGTGCCGCGCACGGCCCCGCTTTGAATATGCCGCACCGTGGCGTGAACGATTGGCGGCGAGAATTCATACGCGGTGATCACGAAAGGCGGGATAGCTCCCGCCCTACAAAAACCCCTACGCCATCACACTTACTCCGGCGTGATCCCGATTTCCTTGATGAGCTTGGCGTAGCGCGCGAGCTCGGATTTAATCAGCGCACCGAACTCCGCCGGCGAACTGCTCTTGGCCTCGACGCCCAGATTCCCGAAGCGCTCCTTGACATCGTTCAGTTGCAGAATACGCACGAGCTCGGTGTTCAGCCGCGTGACGATTGCATCCGGCGTGCCGGTCGGCGCGAGCACGCCACACCAGCTTTCCATCGAGAACCCGGCGACGGTATCAGCCACGGCGGGTACGCCCGGCACCAGCGGCGAGGCTTTCGGACCGGTCACCGCCAGCGCGCGCACGCGCCCCGACTTCACATGCGGCAACATCACCGCCATATCCGAAAACACAATGTCCAGATGTCCACCAATCAGATCGTTGGTAATAAGCGACGACCCTTTATACGGGATATGCACCATATCCACCTTAGCCATGCTCTTGAATAACTCCGCGGCCAACTGCGAAATGGAACCCGGCCCGCTGGAACCGAAGTTCAGCCGATCCTTGTCCTTGCGGCCGCGCGCGGCGGTAATCAACTCCCGAATATTTTTCACCGGCACCGACGGATGCACCACCACGATCTGCGGCCCTGTCACCGCCAGCGATATCGGCGCGAGATCGCGCACCGAGTCATAGCCGAGCTTACGGTAAATGTTGTTGTTGATCGCCACCGGCTGAATGTTTCCCACCAGCAGCGTATAGCCATCGGGCGGCGACTTTGCGGCAATCTCCGTGCCCAAACTGCCGCCCACGCCGCCACGGTTATCCACCACCACCGGCTGCCCCCACGCTTCATTCAACTTCTGCGCCACGATGCGCGCAATGGTGTCCGACGAACCGCCCGCCGGATACGGCGCAATGATGCGGATGGCTTTGGCGGGATATTGTTGCGCCAGCGCGGGCGCGGCGGCGCAGCAAGCAAGGGCAAGCAATGAACGGGGGCGGAAGGCGGTGCGGATCATGAACATTCTCCGTTGGTGGTGATTCTGGTGGTGATTTTTGACAAACGTGAGTGTGAACGATGCGCTGACATGGCGCAATCGCTAGCGGCCATAAAGGGAGGAATCACTGTAAGTATTTGTTTTTATTTATATTTTTATAAGCCCCCTCCCAAATAACCATAACGGACATGGCATACCACCGCGCACAGCATTAGTAACAATCCAAACGTTACCGCGCCGAACACCGCGATGCAACGCATCAGCACGGCGATGGCAACTGCGCCGTTAAAGCGTGCGGCGACGTCCACCGCCAGCGGCACCGCGACCACCAGCGCGACAGCCGCGATCGCCAACAGTAATCGGTACCGCCAGCGGTCCTCGCGCGCAGTGTCGGGGCGCACCGCATTGCTCACGCGGCATCGCAGCCACCGTCGATACGCAACGATGAGTATCGCCGTGCCCGCCAGCGTCGACAGCCACTGCATCACGTAGTACACGGGAACAACCCTCGCGCCCGCCTGAAACGCCGTCGCGTGCAGCCACGCCATGGGCAGCCCGATCAAATCGCGCTTGTGCGTAAACGCATCCCAGACGATGTGCGTGCAGGCACCGATGACCAGTGACACGGCCACCTTCAACAGCAACCATGCGGTCAATGCAACCGGTGCATCCGCAAGCGGCGTCAATGCCGCGCGATGCGGTTGCGGCAAGATAAAGCACAGTGGCCTACGCATGAAATACAGCACCCACAGCGCCAGCAGGCCCGTGGGCAGGCAAATCAGCACGCCGCCTATGAGGCTGTGTGCGTGCGTGGCGAAATCGGCCCCGGCGATGTAGTAGCCCGCGTCAGGTATAACGCTGCCCACGACCAGCGCCGGAAAACTCAGGTAACGCGGACACAGCGCGCGCAGCGGCAACACCGCGGCGGGGTGGGCAAAGGTCCAGGGCATTCACACGGCCTTGCGGAACTGCCGCAGTTCATCGCTTAAGTTTGCGTATGGCATGGCAGCCCAACGCGATTCAACCATCACCACGCGCGGCGGCTCAAGCCGAAAATCCGTCGGCGCAATCAGCACGCGCATGCGCTCGCACGACACGCGCGCGGCGAGCACAAACAAATCCTCCGCCGCCTCGTCACCCATCGCCAGACAGCCGATGGATGACGAGCCGCCGTGGATCATGATGTCGGTACCGAGATTGATACGCCCGTCCGTCAGGCCCATGCGCCGGTCGAAATCATTCGGATAATTCAACCGCAACGACAAATGAAATCGGCTGTTGGGATTGAGCAGTTCAATTTGGTAGACGCCTTCGGGCACTTGCCGGTCGCCCTCCGCGAGATTGGGGCCGGGCTTGCCGCTGGCACCGAGTACCGGGTAGGACTTGATGAATTGCCACGGTGCATCCGCATCACTCGATGCGCGCGCATGTATCTCCATCACGCACGTATCCTTGAATGCCAGCAAGGCCGCGCCCGCCGGCGGATACGGCACGCCCGCGCGCTGAAACGCCGGACGCAGCCGCGCATCCGCGCGTGCGCCGCATTGCGCGAGACAATCATCAACCGTGGCACGCCGCACACCGGGCGAACGCCGCGCGCCATGGCGCACAAACACATTACAACGCGAACGACTGGCTCGCGCAGGGCAGGCTCATGGCAAAGTGATGATGAATTGTGGCGAAAAAGGGCTGCGCGTATCACGGCCTAAAGAATCTTCAGCGCTCGCGCCAAGTAGTCAAAGAACAGACAATACAGCAGGATCAGCAACGGCAAACCCAGCAGCGTGCCGATCAGATAGTGCCGAAACCTGATGCCCGACATCGCCAGCGCGTAGTTCAGCGCCGGCACGGTTTGAAACAACACGCGCAACAGAAACACACTTGTCACCGGATGCGCGTCGAGCCGCGTCAAAATCCGCACGGCGATCTTGTTGTTCAACTGCCGCAGCGCGTCGCCGCCCACGCAGCGTATCGCCAGAAAGGTCACCACGCACGAAATGCTCGCGGCGATGTAGGTGGCGACACCGCCCCACATCTGCCCCAGCGTCAACACGGCGGCGGCGAGAAATATCCAGCCGGGGATTTGAATCAGGTTGCCGAGCACAAACAACAACACGAACACGAACAGGCCGGTGATGCGGTTTTGCTCGATCTGCTGTTGTAGAAAGGCAAGACTGAAATGTCCGCGCAGCCCGGAAAACTCGAACACGGCCCACAGCAAAGCGAGAAACAGGATGACGGCGATGAGGCGTTTGTAAGGATGTAATGCGTCTTCCGTGTGCGCGGGGGTTTCGGTTGCGCGCATGAAATGGCAAATGTCAGACCCGCTCCGCGATGGGGTTGCATGCTACACGTTGTTGGGGCCATGGATGCATGGATGGAAAACGCCCACTCTTGCCCGGTAACAAACGCTATTTACTCTTTATCTGCCGTGGCGCGCGCACGGTGGCAACGCGGTTAAGTTGCATCGCGGTATCCCACTGCGCCTCCAGCCGGGTAATACGCCGGTCCTGGTCGCGCAATTCGCTGGATAGCGATTTCAGCGTGTCACCGACGCGCTTGACTTCGTCCGTGAGCTTCATGGCGTCACGAATGATTCCCATCACATCGGATATGGCGCTCATGCAGTTTTCTTTTCGACTTTACGCAGTTGGCGCAGTACCGCGGTGGCGGCGGCCAACCCATCTTCCAGCGCCCGACGCGCTTCGGCGGTGGATTTTCGCAGTTCACCCGCCAATGCCAGCAGCGCGCGCTCATCGTCCGTCGGCGCACGTTCACAGCGCCGACGCACCAGCTCCGACACGCTAATGCCCTCCTTGCGCGACTCACTTGCCAGAAATGCCTTGAACTCCTGACTACCCAGCAAGGTAATTCTTTCGCTTTTGGTATTCATATTATCTCCGTATGTGCATGCACATGATAATACCCACGAAGACGATATGTCAATGCCCATCAAGCTCACATTCATCACTCAAGTATTTGTTTTTATTAACAATTTACGGAGCCGCCGTCACCACCACCTCACGCGAATCCGCACGCCCGTGCTCATCCACCACGCGCAATAAATAACGTCCCGGTTGTGCCGGCTTCCACGGCAGTGCAACGCCCGGTCGGCCCGCGGTGACGAAGCTGTCGTTGGCAAACCAATAGAGCGTATTGACGCCGCCCTCGGCCGTTGCCGCTAGCGGCACCACGTTGCGATCCGGCTGCGAGGCGCGCATCACATAGGCCGCGCCGCGCACGGGTGCGCTGATGGCGGGTGGAGTGCCACCCATGGTGGAGTTGCCGCAGTCGCCGGCGGGCGGCGCGCGGCGCGGCACGCCCGCTTGTGCATAGAGGCGCATGAGGTCGGAGGGCCAGTATTCGTACACCACCTCACGCACGCGCCCTTGCTCGTAGGGCGGGCACGCCACGCGCCCGGTGCGCGTATCGACCATCACCGCGCGATGCACGTCGCTCACACGAATCGGCGATTTGCCGGGCACGAACCAGGTTTGCGCTTTCAGCGGGCAATGCACGTTAGGCAAATCGCCCGACGCCGCGCACACCTCCACGCGCGTGAGATTCGGCGGATTGCGGAACAGCGGCTCGATCAGCCCGCGATCTTCCGCCGCGATGGCATCGACGATCTGAAAAAACAGCGGCGCCGCCGCCTGCACGCCGACGTACGCCGGATTGCCTTCGCCGTCAAAGCGCCCCACCCACACCGCGAGTACATACGGCCCGAAAATCCCCGCCGACCACGCATCGCGAAAACCCCACGAGGTGCCGGTTTTCCACGCCACGGGAATCGATGCGCGCGTGCCCGCAATGGCGCCTTCCGGCCGCGGATTGCCGCGCAGCATATCGAGCGTCATAAAGCTCGCTTCCTCGGAAATCAATCGCACACTTTCGACAGTATTTGCCGGCTTACTCTCATTCATTCGATAACGCACGGGCTGCAACACGCCACGATTGGCGATCACGCCGTAGAGGGTGACCAGTTCCTCCATGGTGACATCGCCGCCGCCCAGCGCCAGCGCCAAACCGTAGTGCTTTTCGCTCGCCATGCGCGACACACCCGCACGCTTTAAAAAATCATACAGCGAGGGCTGCGATAACTTCGCCGCCAGCGCCACCGCCGGCACATTGCGGCTGCGCACCAGCGCATCGCGCGCGGTCACCGGGCCGATGAAGTTACCGTCGAAATTCTCCGGGCTGAACGGGCCGAACGACGCAGGCGCATCTTTCAGCACCGACAAAGGGTGTATCAAGCCTTGATCCATCGCCAGCGCGTAAATGAACGGCTTCAGAGTCGAACCGGGTGAGCGTTTGGCCAACGTGCCATTCACCTGCCCATTGATCGCCGCGTTATGAAAACCCGCCGAGCCCACCACCGCTTTCACTTCCATGGTGCGATAGTCAATCAGCATCGCGCTGGCGTTTTCAATGCCGATGCGGCGCTGGCGCTCGACATATCGATGAATCTGCCGCTCCAGCGTACGCTGTAATCTGAGATCGAGCGTGGATTGGATTTCGCGTGACACACTGCCATGGTCACCCTGGCGTGCCAGCAGATGATTGACCGCGTGCGGCGCTTGAAACGGCAACTGGCTGGCCGTACGCAAATTGAGCGCGAGCTTCATCAACCCCGCCTGCGGCGCCGACGCAGGATGGCGCGCCAGCCAGCGATCGAACAAGCGCAGCCGCGCGCCGGTAAGCGATGCGCCATCGGCTTGCTCTTGCGCGCGTATTAACGTGCGCCCGGTTGTACGCCCAAGCGTGCGCTTGGCAGGCGCTTGCGGAATCACCGCCAGCGTCAACGTTTCGGGCAACGACAAGGCTTTGGTCGATTTGCCGAAGTGAATCAGACTCGCCGCACCGACGCCTTCGATGTTGGCGCCATAGGGCACGAGATTGAGATACGCCTCGAGGATTTCGCGCTTGGAATACATCGCCTCCAGCGCCAGCGCGCGCGCGATCTGCTTCACTTTGCCTCGGAGGCTGCGCGATTGATTACGCTCGATCAGGCGCGCAAGCTGCATGGTAATGGTTGAGCCGCCCTGACGTGGTTCGTTGGTGATGTAAGTGCGCCAGCCGCCACGCGCCAGCGCCAGCGGGTTCACGCCAGGATGGCGATAAAACCAGCGGTCTTCCTGCAACAGAAATGCTTCGATGATGTCCGGCGAGATAGATGCCAGCGGCAGCCACAGACGGTAACGGTCGTCCTTGGCCAGCGTGAGGCGCAACAGTTGGCCGCGAGCATCGTAGACGGCTACGGAGGCGGTGTAGCGGGCAGAGAGCGGGGATTTGGGGTAGAGGCGAAGGGTTATTAGAGAAACAGCCAATGCCGCGAACAGCAGCAGCATGATTTTCCAGTAACGCGGCTGGACGAACGCCCCCACCCTTCTCGCCTCACGCCTCACGAAAAACTCACCGTTTTTCAACCACAATCTTCCCACCCAGCGACCGCGCCTGCACACTGCGCTCATACATCGATTCGCCGTAGGCCGGTGGCGCCACGAACGTGCCGGTGTTGGTGGCTTTGATGCGATAAGCAAATTCCTGAAACTCGGCATTCACCGTACCATAGAGCACCACGCGGTCTTCGCGCAGGTCGGCGTAATCCGGGCGCCAGGTTGAACGCTGCGTGCCTATCGCTGCGCGCCACTTTTGATCGCTGCTTTCCGGGCGTGCTTCCCCTTCGCCTTCCTGCTGTGTCTGCACCGGATTCAACACCAGATCAAAACCACCCGGCAACAAATCCACCAACGCCGCGTTGTCGATGGCCTTGCGATTGAGCGCGCGGAATTTCAGACGCACTTCGATCTCGTCGCCGACTTTGACGGACTTCACGACGTTGCCCTTGGCATCCACGTACTCGCGCAATATCTCCAGGCCGTTTTTGATTTCCTGCGTCGGTGGCGTTCGGTCAAAGCCGGTCTGCTCAACCACGTAATACGCGCGCAAATCGCTCTTGTTGGAGAACTGCAATTTGACCGCATCAAGCGAGAAACTCGCGCGTGGTATCAAGCCCGGCGGCAATGCCAGTGCGCGCGAGCTGTTGTCACGCAGCACCTCGCTCGCCGCCAGCGTGCCGGGGGATAATTTCTCGGCCACACTCGCGTAAGCATCAAATGCAAGAATGGCGCGTCCCGATGAATGCGTGTTGTACGCGCCGCCCGCGATTTCTTTCACCATGCCGTCCAACGTTTCCGGTTTAAGTTTCGGTAACCGCTCGGGGAAATGTCGCGCCATCAGGTTCAATAACTGCGCATCGCGTGAAAGCGTATCGAAGTAGGCATCCGGTGCGGTAACCGCTGCGCCGAACGTTACGCCGCCGATCAGTTGATCCGCCAGCGCCTGCTGCTTCATCAATTGATAACTCGCCGCGAGATACGCCGACGCAATGTCCTGCGCATACGTTTTCGCGTGATTCGCTTCCAGCCGTTTTTGCACGGCTGCTGCAAAGTTGGTGGTGACTATGCCTTGACGCGTCAGCAAATAAATTGCATAGGCGCGTGTGCGCTCTTCCGGAAGACCACCGCCGTCGCCGCCAGCCAAAGTTCGTAAGTATATGTTTCCATTGACTATTATATCAACGGGTACCGTGCGCCCACGTTCCCGTGCTTCGATCAAAAAGTGCATCGCATACACCGACACGTGATCCACCACATGCGCGTTCGCCGCCCACAAACCAAACGCGCCCTCGCCGTTTTGGCGGCCGCGCAGCACCTGGATCAAATCGTCCAGCGTTTTATATTCCGTCGATTTCACATAACCGAACTCCGGCCGGTTGCCAAGGATCAGCGCCGGCATGCCCATGCTCACCAACTGCTCGGTGCAGGAATATTGAAACCCTTGCAGATACGCGGTCAG
>JANPOH010000069.1:0-6132 GCA_031427895.1 Betaproteobacteria bacterium | reverse complement strand
GCGATGGGTTCGTGGAATATGCACGCGCGCTCTGACATGGTGGTGGCGATGGGGCCGCAGCATGCGGCAATTTGCGCCAAGGCGGGTATGAGCCGTGCTGATGTGCATGCGTGGCTGGTGCAACACGCCGGACGCCGCGTGCGTGATCTCAAGGGCGGCGGCAACTTTCGCGCGGAACGCATACGCGCGCTGGCACCGTTCATGCAGCTTGATCCCGATGATGATGATTGCTTCATCCCGGTGATTAAACAAGCCGACGATTTGCAGTTGATCGTGGCCGGCGGCTGGGGGCCATGCACGGTGGTTTGCCACGGTTGGAGCGGGGGCAGCAAGGCGGTGCATGGTGTTTATCGTGAGACGTGAGACGTGAGGCGTGGGTATGTGGTGTGTTACGCATGCATGTATTTCCCCCATCGTGCCGGAGCGCACACTATTTACCCCTCACCCTTCACCTTTCACGAACTTACGCTAACCACATGTTTTTATTGACTTTTTCATAATGGCCGCCATGGACGAATTCGAGTTCTTCCTCGACAAAGCATGGTCCGACGGCCTGCCGGTAGTCACGCCCACCGAGGCGCGTGTGGCGCGCATGCTCACTGGCACCACGCGCGATCCTGATGAATTGATCGGCCACATTCCGCCGGCGATGGAACCGGCCACCGTGCGCACGGTGGCGATACATGCGCTGATGGCCGGGTGCAAACCGGCGTATCTGCCGGTTGTGCTCGGCGGCCTCACGTTGATGTTGCGCGATGAACTTAACCTCAATGGGATTCAAGGCACCATGCACGGGGTTGCGCCGCTGATGATCGTCAACGGGCCTTACGCAAAACAAATCGGCATCAACGGCAGTAATGGCTGCTTTGGCCCCGGCTTTCGCGCCAACGCTTCCATCGGCCGCGCGATCCGGCTGATGCTGCTCAACCTCGGCGGCGGTATCGCGGGCGTGGCCTCGGCTACCGTATTCGCCACGCCCTTGCGTTACACCGCATGCATCACCGAAAACACCGAACGCAGCCCATGGGAAACCCTCGCCGCCGCGCGCGGCCACGGCCCCGAAGAAAACACCATTACCTGCGCGATGGTGGAAAGCCCGCGCCTGTGTTACGACGATGCGAGTCAGGAGCCGGAACGCTTGCTCACCGGCCTCGCCGATTCGATGAGCGCGATGTGTTCGTGGAACCAGCATGTGCGCTCCGACATGGTGGTGGCGATGGGGCCGGAGCACGCAACCATCTGCTCACGCGCAGGCATGACGCGCGCCGATGTGCATGCATGGCTAATCGAACACGCGGGACGCCCTGTGCGCGATCTCAATCGCGGCGGCAACTGGCGCCCGGAACGTGCGCGCGCGTTGAACATTGATCCCAACGACGACAACTGTTTTGTGCCGGTGATTAAAGACGCGCGCGATCTGCATCTGATCGTCGCGGGCGGCTGGGGGCCGCTCACCGCCATCTGTCACGGCTGGGGCGGCGGCAGCCGCGCGGTGCATGGCACTTACGCGCTATCATAGGTACATAGGCATAGGAGACTCACTTGAGTGACACCATAATCGCCACCGAAGCACTCGGCTTTATCGACCCCACCGCGGGCACGGGCCGCAAAAAAATTCCGCTCGCGGCGCGCCCCGCCGATCTGGCGGGCAAGGTGGTGGGCCTGCTCGACAACACCAAGGAACAGGGCAGCCTGATTCTTGCAACGCTGGGCGCCGCGCTGATCGAAAAATACGGCGTCGCGCGCGTGGTGATGCGATGCAAGGAACATTATTCCAAGCCCGCCACCGATGCACTGATCGACGACATGGCCAAGGAGGTTGATGTCGCCATCGCCGCACTCGGCGGGTGAGGCTCTTGCACGTTGTGCAGTGTGCACGACGCCATCGAGTTTGAGAAACGCGGCATACCTGCGGCGGTGATTATCACGCAGGCGTTTCGCAACGCCGCCGTGTTTCAGTTCAAAAGCAAGGGCATGGAAGGCCACGCCTATATCGAAATGCCGCATCCGGTGAGCAACCTGTCAGCGGACGAAATGCGCGCGCTGACACTGCGTTTTGTTGATTCGCTGGCGCGGCAGCTTAAAGAATAAAATTCAATCACAATCAGGAGACTCACTTGAGTAACGCCATGACCACCCATAACAAAGTCGCCGTTATCACCGGCGGCGGCACCGGCATCGGCAAGGCCACCGCGCTCGCCTTCATCAAGGACGGCTATCGCGTCGTTATCACCGGGCGGCGCGCCGAACCGCTGGATGAAACCATCAAAGCCGCCGGCGTCGATAGCTCGCGCATGATCGGCGTGCCCGCGGACGTGGGCAACCCCGACGCGGTGAAAGCGCTGTTCGCCAAAACTCGCGCCGCGTTCGGTCGCATCGACGTGCTGTTTAACAACGCCGGGCAAAACGCGCCCGGCGTGCTGTTTGAAGACCTGCCGTGGGAAAAATGGAAATCCGTGGTGGACACCAACCTGAACGGCATGTTCCTGTGCGCGCAGGAGGCTTTCAAAATGATGAAGGATCAGGAGCCGCGCGGCGGACGAATTATCAACAACGGCTCGATCTCCGCGCATGCGCCGCGGCCGGATTCCGCGCCCTATACCTCGACCAAACATGCGGTGTCGGGCCTCACGCGCACGATTGCGCTCGATGGCCGCAAATACGATATCGCCTGCTGTCAGGTGGATGTGGGCAACGCCATGTCGGAACTCGCCGCACGCATGGCCAAGGGCGTGAAGCAGGCCAACGGCACGATCGCGCCGGAGCCGATGATTACCACCGATGACGTGGCGCGTTCCGTGCTGTTCATGGCCAGCCAGCCGCCCGAAGTGAACATCTACCACTTGATGGTGATGGCTACGAAGATGCCCTACGCCGGACGCGGTTAGCGCATCAGGCCCACTTCAGGCCCGCTTCAAGTCTCATACAGCTTCAGCGTCAGGCATTTCGCCGTGCCGCCCGCCTTCAAAAATTCCGCTAGCGGCGTCAATACCGGAGTGAAGCCGGCGGCGCGCAGGCGCGTCCGCAGCGCCGCGGATGCGCCGTTCATGATGACGCGGCCATCGAGATCGACGGCGTTGCAGGCGAACTGTAATGCGTCGGCCTCGCTGACCGCGATGCGCTTTTCGGCGGGCACACGGCGCGCGATCGCGTCAGCAGACGCCGCATCGAACGCGGGCGGGTAATACAGCAGCCAACCGCCCGCCAAGGGGCACAGGCAGGTGTCTAAATGATAGAAGCGCGGATCCACAAGGTGTAGCGGGATCGCCTCGCAAGCGAAGACCTCGCCGAGCAGACGCGCCGCCGCGACATCGGAACGGTAGCCCCAGCCGCTCCAGAGCAGATTCTCGCCTCGATCAAACAGCGCATCGCCCGCGCCTTCAAAACAAACATTGTCCGGCCACGGCGCGATGGCGTATCCATTGCGTTCAAACCAGTCGCGGAAAACGGGTTCCTCGCGCCGACGCTCGGGCGCGCGAAAGCGGCTCAACACCACGACATTGCCGCGCACCATGCCCGCGTTGGCGGTGAACACCATATCGGGCAGGCCGGGTTGCGCCTCGACCAGCGCAACCTCTGCCGCGCCCGAAATGACCTGCCGCAAGCCATCCCATTGCCGCTGGGCAAGCGCGCTATCGGTGCGCCCAAGCTGGCCCTGCATCCACGGATTGATGACGTAATCGACGCCGTAATAGCGCGGCGGACACATGAGTATCGATTGACGGGCGGCGCTGGCCGGATTCGTCCAGTTCACTTCGCCGCCGGCGCGCTCTGCATATCCCGCAATATCAGGCCGGCCAGCCCCAAGTGGCGCTCGAACTCCTCGATCGGCGTATAAAAATTCATGCGTATCGCCAACTTCGAGTCGTTGGGGTGCGGGCGAAAAAGTATCACCGATGAATAGGGGCCGTCCTCGCCTTCGTTAATATTGGTTTCGCGCATGCCGAAGGTGCCGTCGGCCAGGCGGATCAGCCGCGCCTGATAACGCGGGTCTTTCTTGGCACGCGCCTCGGCGGTCTGGCGCGCGAGATGCCAGACCTTGGCGCGCACGTCATCCCAATCCGTGAAGCCCTCCATCGGCAGCGCGTGCAGGGTAATGCCGATATTGCCCATCGGCGTGAACAACCGCGTGCGCTTACCGTCGTCAAACCCGCGCCAGCCGAACGGCACGCTCAGCAGCACCCGGGTTGACGGCGAGACCACCTGCACATGGCGATCCAGCACGCGCTGCACGCGCACCGGGCTGCCGAATCCCTTGTCGAGCAGGCCCTTGTTTTCAGGGCTGTCCGGCGCGAAGCTCGCGCTGTCCGGCGTCAGCGCAAACGCGGCGTAGGCAGCGGCGGGCAGCGTGGTTTCCATGGTGATGAATTCCGATTGCGCGCGCGCCGGTGCAGCGCCCGCCAGCGCCCACCACACGAACCACCACGCACACCGTGCTATTCCCCGCATCGCCGACAGCCTGTCGTTCCGTTGCAAACAGCGCGGAGCTTAGACGCCGCGCGGGCGTGACGCAAGTTATCCGCTAAAATGCGCGCTCCTTCAATCGCAGTCAGGCCCCCCCCCATGAAAGTCTGTGTCTTTGGCGCCGGTGCGCTCGGCGGCCATCTCGCCGCCCAATTGATCGCCGCAAACGGTTGTGAAGTGTCGCTGGTGGCGCGCGGCGCGCAACTGGCCGCCATCCGCGAACGCGGCATCACGCTCAAGGTCGGCGGGCGCGAACTCGGCGGCAAACCCGCCGCCGCCACCGATAACCCCGCGACGTTGCCGCCGCAGGACATCTTGTTCGTCGCCTTGAAAGCGCAAACGTTGCCCGCCGCCGCCGCGGCCATCGGCAAGCTGGTCAAGCCCGACGGCTGCGCGGTGTTCCTGATGAACGGCATTCCGTGGTGGTTCAATCATGCACTGCCGGGAGACAAAGGCACGCTGCCGCTGCTCGACCCCGATGGCGCGCTGTGGCGCGAGGTACGGCCCGAGCGCGTGGTGGGTTCCGTGGTTTATTCGCCCAACGAAGTCGTCGCGCCCGGCATGATCGTGAATACCAATCAGAACCGCTGGGTGTTCGGCGAGCCTGATCTTTCGCTTACCAACGGCGCGCGGCTTAAAATCATCGTCGATCTGGTCAAGGCCACCGGCATTGAAACCGAAGCCAGCCCCGACATCCGGCGCGAGCTGTTCAAGAAACTCGCCAACAATGCTTCCAACAACACACTGTGTTCGTTGACGCGCCTGGACTCAACCGGCGTCTCCGAAGACGACGGCATCGTCGGCCTGTCGATGAGCATCATCAGCGAAACCCTGGCGGTTGCCGCCAAACTGGGCTGGGATCTGCGCAAGGAAGTGAACCCCGAACAGATAGCGACGCGCGGACGCGGCAAACCCGGCGCGAAGCCCTCCACCTTTCAGGATGTGCTTGCCGGCAAATCACTGGAGATCGACGGGCTGCTCGGTCAAACACAAATGTTTGCGCGCGAACACGGCATCGCCACGCCGGTGATTGATGTGTGTTTGCCGCTGTTGCGCGGGCTGGATGCGTCGCTGCGCGCGAAGTAGATTTTCGCGCTGGCGCACCGCTATCGCGTTGAATAAATCGCGGGCAGGGCATCGACCGCCCTGCCCCAGAACGGGTCACGCGCCATGATGAAGTCAGCGGACGGACCGCCGACGCCGGAATCGAATATGCCGATGAGCGCGTTGTTCGTTGCCCGATCAAGATGGTCTGCGGCAGAAGCGCCGAATACAACGTAACCACTTGTTTTTAAACAATATTTACTCAATCAACGCGGGCAATAATCCGCCCGGTCAAAGTTCCTGGGGATACGCGGCCCGTTGATGCCGGGCTTGCCCTCTCCAACGCGCTTGAGCAAATCGAGAACCTCCGTGGCAAAAATGGCGAGCGCTTTCGCGCCGGTCGAAGCGCGATGGCCGCCGATGTCGTCGTAATCCACCAGCTTCGCCACCGGGATGTGCTGCATCGCTTCCAGCACGCCGCCCTCGCGCGGCGGATGCAACTGGTCGTGGCAATTCGGAAACATCACCACGCGCGCCTTGATCGAACGCGCCGCCGCCGCGAAGTCACCTTTGAAGCCGGGCGTGTCGCCGATATTGTGGCTTTGAATCGCCCAACTGCGGTAA
>JANPOH010000068.1:0-17614 GCA_031427895.1 Betaproteobacteria bacterium | reverse complement strand
GGTAACCGCAGGCGATGAACATGGCGGAAATACCCACTTTGCAACATCTGCGCGGCGAGTTGCGGCTGAACGAGTCGATGGCGCGGCATGTGAGCTGGCGCGCGGGCGGCGCGGCGGCGCGCGCGTACTTGCCGGCGGATGTGGATGATCTTGCGGCGTTTTTACGTACGGTTTCGGCTACGGAGGCCTTGTACTTTTGCGGACTTGGCAGTAACCTCTTGGTTCGCGACGGCGGCGTGAGGGCCACTGTTGTATTTACGCATTGGGCATTGCGCCAGATCAGCTTGTCGATTACGGGGGAGAACAACATCGAAATTGTTGCCGAGGCCGGCATTGCAAGTCCGAAGGTCGCGCGGTTCTCCGCCATGCACGGCGCGGAAGGGGCGGAATTTCTCGCCGGCATCCCCGGCACCGTCGGCGGGGCACTGGCAATGAACGCCGGCTGCTACGGCGGCGAGACGTGGAATCTGGTTGCGTCAGTACGTACCATCGACCGTCAAGGCGTGGTGCGGCAGCGTGCCGCCAGTGATTTCACCATTGGCTATCGCAGCGTGGCCGGGCCGGAAAACGAATACTTCGTCGCCGCCACCTTTCGCCTCCCGCGCGCCAAGGATGATCCGGGTGGCGAAAAATCTCGCAATAAAATCAAACAGTTACTATTAAAACGGATCGCCAGCCAGCCGCTGCAACAGCCCAACGCCGGGTCGGTATTCCGCAATCCGCCGAACGACCATGCCGCGCGCCTGATCGAAGCCTGCGGCTTGAAAGGCGCGCGCATCGGCGGCGCGGAAATCTCGCGCAAGCACGCGAATTTCATCGTCAACGCGGGGGGGGGCGGCGTAACCAAGGCCGCAGACATCGAAGCGCTGATGGATCTCGCGCAAAACACCGTGCGTGAACAATTCGGCGTCGAACTGGAGCGCGAAGTGCGAATTATTGGGGAACGCGCTTGACTGATTTCGGCAAAGTGGCGGTTCTGATGGGCGGACGTTCAACCGAAAGGGACATTTCACTCAAGAGCGGTGACAGGGTGCTCGCCGCGCTCAAGCGCAAAGGCGTTGATGCCCATGCTTTCGATCCGCGCGATCAAGGTATCGATCACCTCATCGCACAGCGCTTCCAGCGGGTATTCATCGCGCTGCATGGCCGCTTCGGCGAAGACGGCACGGTGCAGGGCGCGCTGGAGTACCTCGGCATTCCGTATACCGGCAGCGGCGTGATGGCGAGCGCGCTGGCGATGGACAAATGGCGTACCAAGCTGGTGTGGCGGGCTGCGGGCATTCCCACCCCGGCTTATGAATTGCTCACGGCGGACTCGAAGGCGGCGGACGTGGCGGCGCGTTTGGGCCTGCCGCTGATGGTTAAGGCCGCGCATGAGGGTTCCAGCATCGGCATCACCAAGGTCGAGACGGTCGAACAGTACGCCGCCGCCTATGCGCTGGCCGCGAAGCTGGATGACACGGTGATCGCCGAACAATTTATCGCCGGTCGCGAGGTGACTGCCGCGATTCTGGATGACGACGCGCTGCCGCTGGTGCGGATCGAAGCGCCGCGGGGCAACTACGATTATCACAACAAGTACTTCGGCAACGAGACCCGGTATCACTGCCCCAGCGGGTTGCCGGACGATCTTGAAAAACAGATTCAGCAGCAGGCGCTGGCGGCGTTTCGTCTGATCGGCTGTCAGGGCTGGGGACGGCTGGACGTGATGCTCGACGCCGAAAACCGCCCTTGGTTTCTGGAAGTGAACACCATCCCGGGCATGACCGACCACAGCCTGGTGCCGCTGGCGGCGCGCGCAAACGGTTTGCCGTTCGATGACCTGGTGCTGCGTATCCTGGAGACAACGCAGGTGAAGCATGTGGGATAACCCGGCAGCGCTCAACCGCGCCTCGGATCTGCTGCTGGCGGCGGCGGGGCTGATGGTGCTGTATTGCGTGATTCGTTTTGCCATCGTGCAGCCGGTATTCGCGATGCGCGAAATCCGCGTGGGCGGCGCGACCGCGCATGTGACGCTGGCGCAGGTGGAGGTGATTGCGCGGCGTGACGTTCACGGCACTTTCTTCACGCTTGATCTTGTGCGTTTGCGCGGGTCGTTTGAAAAACTGCCGTGGGTTCGCAAGGTGGAGATCCGCCGTGGTTGGCCGGATCGTATTGACGTGACGATCGAGGAGCACCAGCCACTGGCGCGCTGGGGCAACACGGCGCTGGTCAATCGCCAGGGCGAGGTATTCGAGGCGGCCTACGATGCGACGCTGCCGGTGTTCGCCGGACCCGCCGGCACGTCGCGAGAGGTGGCGCTGCAATATGCGACATTGCATCGGGCGTTCGCGGCCATCGGACGCGAGCCGGTGCGGGTGCAATTGTCGCCGCGCCGCGCCTGGCGCGTGCAGCTCGATGACGGAATGACGCTGGAGATCGGACGCGAGCAGGTGGAAAGCCGGCTGGCGCGGTTTCTGGCGGCGTACCCGCGCACCCTCGAGCCGCTTAATCGGCACATCGATTACGTGGATTTGCGCTACCCCAACGGTTTCGCGGCGCGCGTACCTGAGCTGACCGCCGCGAATGCCGCCGGAAAAGGCAAGGCGCCGGCGGTGCCACCGCCACCCCATCCGCGTGCCGCGCGCCCGGGAGCATAGTTTATGGCTCGCGCCAAAGAACAAAAAAACATTATCGTCGGACTCGATATCGGCACCTCGAAGATCGTCGCCATCGTGGCGGAGATCAAGGCGGATGGTTCCGATGGCGGGTTTGAAATCATCGGCATGGGCACGCACCCGTCGCGCGGCCTGAAAAAAGGCGTGGTGGTGAACATCGAAACCACGGTCACCGCGATTCAGCGCGCGCTCGAAGAGGCCGAGCTGATGGCCGACTGCAAGATCAGCGAGGTGCTGACGGGCATCGCCGGCAGTCATGTGCGGAGCTTCAATTCGCAGGGCATGGTCGCGATCAAGGACAAGGAAGTGACGCAACTGGATATCGATCGCGTGATCGAAACCGCCAAGGCGGTGCAGATACCGCACGACAAGCAGATTCTGCATATTCTCTATCAGGAATTCATCATCTACGGGCACGAGGATGTGCGCGAGCCGCTGGGCATGTCGGGCGTGCGGCTCGAGGTGAAGGTGCATATCGTCACCGGCGCGGTGTCGGCGGCGCAGAACATTATCAAGTGCGTGCGTCGTTGCGGGCTGGAAGTGCGCGATCTGGTATTGCAGCCGCTGGCGTCGGCCACCGCCGTGGTGTCGGAGGACGAGAAAGACCTCGGCGTGTGTCTGATCGATATCGGCGGCGGCACCACCGACATGGCGGTGTTCACGCACGGCGCGATCCGCCACACGGCGGTGATTCCTATCGCAGGCGACCAAATTACCAGCGACATCGCGATGGCGCTGCGTACGCCGACCAAGGACGCCGACGATATCAAGATGAAGCACGGCTGCGCGCTGTCGCAACTGGCCGACCCGCAGGAAATGATTGAAGTGCCGGGCGTGGGTGAGCGCGGCAGCAAGCAGTTATCGCGCAAAACGCTGGCCGAAGTGATCGAGCCGCGCGTCGAAGAATTGTATTCGCTGGTGCAATCCGAATTGCGCCGCAGCGGTTACGAGGAATTGCTGTCCTCGGGCATCGTATTGACCGGCGGCTCCAGCATGATGCAGGGCATGGTGGAACTGGGCGAAGAAATTTTTCACATGCCGGTGCGCGTGGGGCAGCCCTCCTACAGCGGTGGATTGGCCGAGGTGGTGCGGCATCCGCGCTACTCAACCGCGATGGGGTTGCTGATCGAGGGCATGGAGCAGCACCGGATGCAGGAAATCGCGCGCGCACAAACGGGTTCGTTTCAGCAATTGATTGATCGCATGAAGGTCTGGTTTAAGGGCAATTTTTAGCGTTGAATTTGGCGGTAATGTTTTCTTAAGTATTTGTTTTTAAATGGTTATTTGTATCATCACAAAAATGGAGGCATAAAATGATAGAGCTGATCGATGCACAATCACAGGAAGCGGTCATCAAGGTAATCGGGGTCGGTGGTTGCGGCGGCAACGCCGTGGATCACATGATCTCGCAGGGCGTGACGGGCGTGGAGTTCATCTGCGTCAACACCGATGCACAGGCGCTTAAACGCAATCAGGCCAAGGTGCAGTTGCAGTTGGGAACCAACGTGACCAAGGGCTTGGGCGCCGGCGCCAACCCGGAGGTCGGACGACAGGCCGCGCTGGAAGACCGCGAACGTCTGGTGGAACTGATTTCCGGCGCGGATATGCTGTTCCTCACCGCCGGCATGGGCGGCGGCACCGGCACCGGCGCCGCGCCGGTGGTGGCCGAAATCGCCAAGGAGCTGGGTGTGCTGACCGTGGCGGTGGTGACCAAGCCCTTCGCGTTTGAAGGTAAGCGCCAGCGCATCGCGCAGGAGGGGCTGGACGCGCTGTCGCAGCACGTGGACTCGCTGATCGTGATCCCCAACGACAAGCTGATGCAGGTGCTGGGTTCGACGATTACGCTCAATGACGCCTTCAAGGCCGCTAACGATGTGTTGCACGGCGCGGTAGCGGGTATCGCCGAAATCATCAGCAATCCCGGCCTCGTCAACGTCGATTTTGCCGACGTGCGTACCGTGATGGCCGAAATGGGCATGGCGATGATGGGTTCGGCCAAGGCAGCGGGGCCGGATCGCGCGCGCGCGGCGGCCGAGCAGGCGGTGGCGTGCCCGCTGCTGGAAGACATCAACATTTCCGATGCGCGCGGCGTGCTGGTGAATATTTCCGCCAGCCAGGCGAGTTTCCAGTTACAGGAAATGTATGACGTGATGGAAACCATCAAGGCGTTCGCGGCGGACTCCGCGACGGTCATCGTCGGCACCGTCTACGACGAAACCATCGACGACAACCTGCGCGTGACCATCGTGGCGACAGGCCTGGGCAAGCCAATGAGCCGCCAGCAAATGAAGCCGATGATTGTGGTGTCGCAGAAAACCGGCACCGATAATCATGCGCTGGAAGTCAATTATGACGAGTTGGAACAGCCCGCGGTGATGCGCCGCCGTAACCGCGACGCGACAATCGAGGCGATGAAGTTGTCAGGCGTGGAAACGCTGGATATACCGGCGTTTTTGCGTAAGCAGGCGGATTAGCGGCGTGAATCAGTGATGTGATATTGCGCCCGCGTCGTAGATGCGGATCGCTCTTGCACGGCCCCGCGCGGCGTTACCGGCGCCGGGCCGTTTTTTCTTGGAGTCGCACGCGGCGCCATGATATAATCTCTATCTGATTGAATATAAAGATATTTTAAAGAAATTATTTTGGGTCTCCCGTGATTCGGCAACGCACGCTCAAAAATGTCATCAGCGCCACAGGCGTCGGTTTGCACACCGGTGCAAAGGTGTACCTGACGCTGCGTCCGGCTGCCGCCGATACGGGTATTGTGTTTCGCCGCGTGGATTTGCCGCAGGTGGTGGAAATCAAGGCCACGCCGTACGCGGTGGGCGACACGCGCCTCGCGTCGTGCCTGCAAAAAGACGGCGCGTCTATCGGCACGGTGGAGCATCTGATGTCGGCGCTGTCGGGCTTGGGCGTGGACAACGCTTATATAGACCTTTCCGCGCCGGAAGTGCCGATCATGGATGGCAGCGCGGGGCCGTTTGTGTTCCTGCTGCAATCGGCGGGCATCGAAGAACAGAATGCCGCCAAGCGCTTTATACGCATACGCAAGACGGTCGAGGTGAAAGACGGCGACAAGTGGGTGCGGCTTGAGCCTTATAACGGCTTCAAGATCGACCTCGCCATTGAATTCAATCACCCGGTGTTCGAGCGCACGCGCCAGACCGTGGGTATCGATTTTTCCTCCACCTCGTTCATCAAGGAAGTGAGCCGCGCGCGCACTTTCGGCTTCATGCAGGACGTGGAGTCGATGCGCTCGCAGGGGCTGGCGCTGGGCGGCAGCCTGGACAACGCGATCGTGATGGACGAGTACCGCATTCTGAACAACGACGGCTTGCGCTACGACGATGAGTTCGTCAAACACAAGGCGCTGGATGCGATAGGCGATCTCTACCTGCTGGGCCATCCGTTGATCGGCGCGTTTAGCGGGTTCAAGTCAGGCCATGCCCTGAATAATCAACTGCTGCGCGCGTTGCTCCAGGACGATCAGGCGTGGGAGTTCTGTAGTTTCCTCAAGGCCGAAGAAGCGCCCCGCTTTGTATTCTGGCAACCCCAGATTGCCTGAGCGCGAGTGAGCGCGGGTGAAATGACTGCCGCTGTTTCCGCAGCCAAGCCCGGTTACGGTTTTTTCGCCCGGTTTCGCACCAGCTTGGTGACGGCCGACTTTAACTCCGGGTTGACGATGGTTTTGGCGATGTCGTTAAATTTCTCAATATAATCAACGGGTAATTCACCTTTCCTCGGATTGGGAGGCGGCGAAACCCACGGGTTTTTGGGTTGCACGTCCACGCGAATTCCAGTAACCTCCGTCTCCAGTTTCTGGAATAAAGGCAGCAGGCGCGGCAGCAGTTGGCGCAGTTTGGCCGCCACTGCGGCATTGTCAGCCAAAATATAAAGCGTTCCAGTTTGGAGGTAACCCACACGGCTCGCCTTGATTAGTTCGGCGAATCCGACCGGGGTGCAGTCAACACAAGCAACATAAGCCCGTTGCAGCGCCATCAGGCGTTGCGTTTTGACGCGAAGCGCAGCGAGTTCGCTCGACGTGCCCAGCAGATTTCGTATGTTACGTATCGGCATGCGTAGCAGCGTGGAGGTAGAAGTTGAACATTATTCTCGTTTCCGGGCGCCTTGCGAAGGCCAGAACCATCACCATCGGCGCGCGCCAGATCGCCATGATGTCCATGGGGTTGGTGGTATCGGTGTTTGTATTGGCAGGCACCCTTAATTATCTTATGTTGCGCTATGCCTCGGTGCTGCATTTTCTGCCGTATTTGCAGAATTCCGTGGTGTCGATGCAGCAAGCGCAACAAAGCCAGTCTGAATCGTACCTGCGCGACAACCTCAACGCCATGGCGCAGCGCCTGGGCGAAATGCAGGCACAATTGTTGCGGTTGGATACCTTGGGCGAACGGTTGGCGAAACTGGCTGGCTTTAAGCCCGCCGATTTCCGCTTTAACGAACCGCCGGGCCGCGGCGGCGCGTCGTCCGCCGTACCGAACCGCGATTTCACGCTTGCTGATCTGTCACGGCAGATCGAGCGCCTGACCCGCACCGTCGATGACCGGGGCGACAAGCTGGGCGCGCTGGAGTCGCTGATGACGCTCGACAGCGCAAAAAAGAAACTGATCCCAACCATGCTGCCGGTGCTGGGTGGGGGTTACAACTCCAATTTCGGTTGGCGCATTGACCCCTTCAACGGGCAACACTCCTATCACGAGGGCATCGATTTCGCGGGCGGTGTCGGCACCCCCATCCTGGCTGCGGCAGGCGGGGTGGTGGTCTACGCGGAATACCACTCGGCCTATGGTAATATGGTGGAGATCGACCACGGCAATGAGTTGATTACGCGTTACGCGCACGCATCGAAATTGCATGTCAAAGTGGGTGAAATGGTGTTGCGTGGCGCAAAAATAGCGGACATGGGCAGTACTGGCCGATCAACGGGCACCCACTTGCACTTTGAGGTCCGCCAGCGTGGCATCGCGGTTAACCCCGCTCAGTTTTTGCAGTTGCCGGGGTAACACGAAATACGCTTATGTAATGATGTAATTACGTAAGCAGGCAGGCACGTCGGAGCGCGGACGTCAATACGTGGTACGTGGCCAGGTGATTGAGTGCGAGGGGTGGGGATTTCCCCGCCCCTTTTTATTTGTTCGGGAGTTGGAAGCCGTCCATGGTTACTGGAATTCTCAATAAAATATTCGGCAGCCGTAATGACCGGTTGTTGAAACAATACCGCCGCCGGGTGGTTGCGATCAATGCGTTCGAGCCCGCGATCTCCAAGCTGTCCGACGACGCGCTGCGCGGGAAAACCGCCGAGTTTCGCGAGCGGATCGGCGCGCATCTGGCGAAATTGACGGCAGGCGATGGCGCGAATCGCGGCGTCGCGGCATTGGAGGGGGCGCGCGAGCGCGAGCGTCGCGCTATCCTCGACGAACTGCTGCCCGAAGCCTTTGCCGTGGTGCGCGAAGCGTCCAAACGCACGCTGGGCATGCGCCATTTTGACGTGCAGATGCTCGGCGGCATCGCGCTGCATAACGGCAAAATAGCCGAGATGCGTACCGGCGAAGGCAAAACACTGATGGCCACTCTGCCGGCGTATCTGAATGCGCTGACCGGGCTCGGCGTGCATATCGTCACGGTCAATGACTACCTCGCCAAGCGCGATGCGGAGTGGATGGGCAATATCTATCGCTTCCTTGGGCTTGCCGTCGGTGTGAATCTGTCGCAAATGGAGCATACGTTAAAGCAGGAGGCCTATGCCGCCGACATCACCTACGGCACCAACAATGAATTCGGCTTTGATTACCTGCGCGACAACATGGTCTATCACAACTCGGAAAAGGTGCAACGTGTTCTGAGTTATGCCATTGTGGATGAGGTGGATTCGATCCTGATCGACGAGGCGCGCACGCCGCTGATTATTTCAGGGCAGGCCGAGGACACCACCGATCTGTACATCAAGATGAACTCGGTGGCGCCCAAGCTGGTGCGCCAGAAAGAGGAAAAAGGCGAGGGCGATTACTGGGTTGATGAAAAGCAGCACCAGGTGACGATCTCGGAAGACGGGCATCAGCACGCCGAAGAACTGCTCGCGAAAGCCGGCATGCTGCCGGAAAACGGCAGTTTGTACGATGCGGCGAACATCAATCTGATGCACCACCTGAATGCAGCGCTGCGCGGGCATACGCTTTATCACAACGAGCAGCAGTACGTGGTGCAGAACGGCGAGATCATCATCGTCGATGAGTTCACCGGGCGCTTGATGCCGGGCCGGCGCTGGTCGGAAGGCCTGCATCAGGCGGTCGAAGCCAAGGAAGGCGTGGAGATACAAAAGGAAAATCAAACGCTGGCGACGATCACTTTCCAGAATTATTTCCGCATGTACAAAAAACTGGCGGGCATGACGGGCACGGCGGATACCGAGGCGTATGAGTTCCAGCAGATCTACGGCCTGGAAACGGTGATTATGCCTACGCATCAGGCCATGATCCGCAAGGACATGAACGATCTGGTGTATCAATCCACGCCGGAAAAATACAAGGCGGTGATCGCCGACATCAGGGATTGCCATACGCGCGGCCAGCCCGTGCTGGTGGGCACCACGTCGATTGAAAATTCCGAGTTGCTGGCGGCGCTGCTGGAGAAAGAGGGCGTGCCGCACAACGTGCTCAATGCCAAGCAGCATGCGAGCGAGGCCGAAATCGTGGCGCAGGCGGGGCGCGCGAAGGTGGTGACCATTGCCACCAATATGGCCGGTCGCGGCACCGACATTGTGCTCGGCGGCAGCATTCATCGCGAAACCGAAGCGTTGCGCGCGGACGCCTCCCTCGACGCCGCCGCGCGGCGTAAACGCATCGAGGATTTGCAGCACGACTGGCAAGTGCTGCACAACCAGGTGGTGGCGCTGGGCGGCCTGCATATCATCGGCACGGAACGGCACGAATCGCGCCGGATCGACAATCAGTTGCGCGGACGTTCGGGCCGTCAGGGCGATCCAGGCTCCAGCCGCTTTTACCTGTCGCTCGACGATTCGCTGATGCGTATTTTCGCGGGCGAGCGCGTCAAGGCGATCATGCAGCGCCTGAAAGTGCCGGAAGGCGAGCCGATTGAAGCGGGCATGATTAACCGTTCTATCGAAAACGCGCAGCACAAGGTGGAGGCGCGCAACTTCGATATCCGCAAACACCTGCTCGAATACGATGACGTGGCCAACGATCAGCGCAAAGTCATCTATCAGCAGCGCAATGATTTGCTGGACGCGGAAGACATGTCCGAGACCGTTACCGCCATGCGCGCGGATGTGGTGAGCGGCTACGTCGCCCAGTCTATTCCGCCGGACAGCCTGGAAGAGCAATGGGACGTGGCTGGTCTGGAGCGCACGCTGGCGTCGGAGCTGACCTTGACTCTGCCGATCCAGCAGTGGCTGAAAGACGAGCCCGGCCTGGAAGAAGACGCCTTGCGTCAGCGCATTATCGAAGCCGCGCACAAGGCGTATGCCGACAAAGTGTCGCTGGTGGACGCGCAGGCCATGCGCCAGTACGAACGCAGCCTGATGCTGCAGAGCATGGATACGCATTGGCGCGAGCACCTGTCGATGCTGGATCATTTGCGCCAGGGCATTCACCTGCGCTCGTACGCGCAGAAAAACCCCACGCAGGAATACAAGCGCGAGGCGTTCGAGCTGTTCGCGCTGCTGCTGGACACCATCAAGAGCGAGGTGACCAAGGTGCTGATGACGGTGCAAATTCGCAGCGCCGATGAATTAAAGGCGGCCGATGAGCACGACGCGCTGCGGAATGTGCAATACCAGCATGCCGATTTCAGCGACGCCTCGGCGGCCGAGGCCGACACAGCCGCGGCCGCCGAGGGCGACGCGCGCAAGCCGCAGCCGTTTACCCGGTCCGGAGAAAAAATCGGGCGCAATGATCCGTGTCCGTGCGGCTCCGGCAAAAAATACAAGCAGTGTCACGGAAAATTAAGCTGATCAGAGTGTTGTGACCGGAGTCGCGCCATGCCTGTCAATCTAACCGCTCCCAACCCCGATGCCCTGCTGCCGGTAAGCGGGGTGATGCTCGGCATCGCCGAAGCCAATATCCGCAAGCCCGGCCGCAAGGATTTGCTGGTGATGCGCCTGGACGAAGGCGCGCGCGTGGCGGGCGTGTTCACGCAGAATCGATTTTGCGCCGCGCCGGTGGTGGTGGCGCGCCGGCATCTGTCCACGCTCGATCCGGCGCTATCGGTGCGCGCACTGGTGGTCAATACCGGTTGCGCCAACGCGGGCACCGGTCAACCGGGGCTGAAGCACGCGCGCGAAACCTGTGCCGCCTTGGCGGACTTGATGGCCTGCACGGCGGCGCAGGTGTTGCCGTTTTCGACCGGCGTCATCATGGAGCCGCTGCCGGTGGCGAAAATCATCGCCGGCCTGCCGCAATGTCTGGATGACATGAAGCCCGCGAATTGGGCGCAGGCCGCGCAGGCGATCATGACCACCGACACCGTGCCCAAGGCGGCTTCACGCCGGTTCACGGTGGGCGGCGCGACCATTACCGTGACCGGCATCGCCAAGGGGGCGGGCATGATCCGCCCGAACATGGCCACCATGCTCGGCTATGTAGCCACCGATGCGCGCGTCAGCTTGCCGCTGGTCAAACGCGCGGTGGCGTACGCCGCGCAACACTCGTTCAATTGCATCACCGTGGATGGCGATACATCCACCAACGATTCATTCATGCTGATCGCCACGGGCAAGGCGGCGATGGCCGAAATCGCCAATGCCGACAGCGCGGAATACAGCGCTTTTCGCGATGCCGTGACGGCGATAGCACTTGAACTGGCGCAGGCGATCATCCGTGACGGCGAAGGTGCGACCAAGTTCATTACCGTGCGTATTGAAGACGGCAACACAGAAGACGAGTGCCGCAAGGTGGCGTATGCCATCGCGCATTCGCCGCTGACCAAAACCGCTTTTTTCGCCAGCGATCCCAACCTCGGGCGCATTCTCGCGGCGGTGGGTTATGCCGGCATCGACGACCTCGATGCGGAGAAAATCGATCTGTATCTTGACGACGTTCTGGTGGCAAAAAACGGCGGGCGTAATCCCGCCTATCTTGAAGCCGACGGCCAGCGCGTGATGAAGCAGACGGAAATCACCGTGCGCGTGGTGCTTAATCGCGGCACGGCGGCGGCGACGGTGTGGACCTGCGATCTGTCGCACGATTACGTCAGTATCAATGCGGACTACCGTAGTTAATTAATCATTTAAAAACAAATAGTTATCTACGATGCCTGATGTGACTCAATTGCTGGCGCGCGCAGAAGCGCTGGCGGCACGGCTGGAGAAACTGCTGCCTGCCGAAGCGGCGCCAGTGGACTGGAAAGCGTCGATCGCTTTTCGCTGGCGCAAGAACGCCGGATATGACGGGCACGGCGGTCGTGGCGCGCTTCACCCGGTCGGGCAAGTGCATCGTCTTGAATTGAAGGACTTGCGCGGCATCGACAACCAGAAGGCGCTGGTCGAGCAGAACACGCGACAGTTTGTCGAAGGGCACCCCGCCAACAATGTGTTACTCACCGGCGCGCGCGGCACCGGAAAATCATCGTTAATCAAGGCGCTGCTCACCCGCTATGCGCCGCGCGGATTGCGCCTGATTGAAGTCGAGAAGCAGGATTTGATTGATCTGCCGGCAATCGTCGAGTTGATCTGCGCCCGCCCGGAACGCTTCGTGCTGTATTGCGATGATCTTTCGTTCGAAGCGGACGAGCCCGGTTACAAGGCGCTCAAGGTGATACTCGATGGCTCGATAGCGGCAGCGTCGGACAACTGCCTGATCTACGCCACCTCCAACCGCCGGCATCTGATGCCGGAGTTCATGCAGGAAAATCTTGAATACAAGCACCTCGGCGAAGAGATACATCCGGGTGAAACGTCCGAGGAGAAAGTGTCGCTGTCGGAGCGCTTCGGTTTGTGGGTGTCGTTTTATCCCTTCGATCAGGACGAATATCTGAACATCGTCGCGGTGTGGCTGGCGCATTTCAAGGTGGCGCGGACGCGCACGCCGCAGGTGCAGCAGGCGGCGCTGCAATGGTCGCTGCAACGCGGGTCGCGCAGCGGGCGCGTGGCGTGGCAATTCGCGCGGGATTGGGCTGGACGCGCGCGCCTCGCGCGAAAAAATAATTTCGCTCACCGATGACCTCGCCGGTGCGGCGTCGTATTGAAGTCGCGGCGGCTGTTATTCACGATGACGCCGGACGGTTTCTGCTGGCGCAACGCCCGCCCGGCAAGGCGTACGAGGGTTATTGGGAATTCCCCGGCGGCAAGGTGGAGCCGGGCGAATCCGCCGCTGACGCCCTGCGGCGCGAATTGGATGAAGAACTGGGCATAACGGTCGATCGCGACTGCGTTTGCCCGTGGCTGACGCGCGATTTTGACTATGCCCACGCCGACGTGCGGCTGCGGTTTTTTCGCATTTATCAGTGGCGCGGCGAGCCGCACGGACGAGAGGGGCAGCGCTTTTCGTGGCAGAATTCCCCGCAGTTAAACGTCGCTCCCATTCTGCCCGCCAACGGCCCGATACTGCGCGCGCTGGGTTTGCCATCGACGTACGGCATTACCGATGCGGGCGGCATTGGCGTCGAAGCGTTCATGGCGCATTTGCGGCGGACGCTGGATCGCGGCCTGAAGCTGATTCAGATTCGCGAAAAAGCGATGCCGCTCGATACGCGGCGCGCATTCGCCGGCAAGGTCATTGCGCTTGCCCGCCCTTACGGCGCGCGGGTATTGCTCAACGGCGACCCGCACCTTGCGCGCGCGGTTGGCGCCGATGGCGTGCATCTGAGCGCGGCGCAGGTGCAGACGCTGACGCAACGCCCCGCGTGCGAGTGGGTTGCCGCGTCGTGCCATAACCCGGTCGAACTGGCGCAAGCCATCAGGCTGGGCGCGGACTTCGTGGTGATGGGGCCGGTGAAGCCCACCGCCAGCCATCCGGGCGCGCCGGCGTCGGGGTGGACGTCGTTCACGCAGTCTATTCAGAACACGCCGCTGCCGGTGTATGCATTAGGCGGCCTGCATCAGGACGATCTTGAAATCTCGCGGCGCGCCGGCGCTCACGGCATCGCGATGCTGCGCGGCGCGTGGCGCTAATTGAGCGGCGATTCGTCGCTGCCGGTCGGCAGCTCGTCCTGCGCGATGTCGTCGTATTCAACCACGGGGATACGATAACTTTCGCTCGCCCATGCGCCGAGATCCATCATTTTGCAATGTTCCGAGCAAAAGGGCCGCCACGGATTGTCACTGCTCCAAAGCACCTTGGTGGCGCACCGCGGGCAACTGACCATACGCTGAGACATGAACGTGGGGGATGCGGGGAATGCGCGGGACGGCGTTACAGATTACAGATTACAGAACGTAAGGTCGAACTCGACATCCGTCTCGACTGCCTTGGGGCGCTGCCCGCCCTCGTGGCTGGTGAAGCGGATATTGAGCGCGTACTTGTTGGCGCTGATTTCAGGCACGCACTGGTAATTGCGCGACAGCCGGATACGCAGCATTTGCGCCACCCGCCCCGCCATCATTTGCTGATACACCCCCTGGTGCGCGATCAGCGTGGTATTTTTGCCGCTTTCGCGCAGCAGGCGCAGCACGATCACGATCGCTTCGCGTATCGGTTGAAACGGCGCCAGCCATAGCGTGAGATCGTGGCGCCGCTGCTCGCTATTTTGTTGCAGCCAGAAATGATACGACGGCAGATCAAACTCACACACGCCGCCGGGGATGTTGGTGCGCTGCTTGATGCTCATCAGCCAGTCGTTTTCGCGCAGCTCCTGACCGACCTTGCCGGAGGCCTGGAACAGGCGTGATGACGCTTGATCTATTTTCCACAAAATATCGTCCAGCGCGGCCTCGGAAATATCGGGGTTGTCGCGCAACGATTCCAGCGTCTGTTTTTGCCGTTTGAGCTCTTGCAGCAGATCGGATTTGAGATCGGCGCGGCTGGCGACTTCGAGTATCTCGAAGGTTGATACCAGCGCGACGTGATGTTCGAGTGCGTCGGACTTGGCGAGAAAATACTCAACCCGCTCGTATAGATCCTCGAAGCGCAACAATGTGCGCACGCGCTCGCT
Source organism: Betaproteobacteria bacterium (assembly GCA_031427895.1). Classification (GTDB taxonomy): domain Bacteria; phylum Pseudomonadota; class Gammaproteobacteria; order Burkholderiales; family SG8-41; genus UBA5216. The sequence goes on along the minus strand of JANPOH010000068.1, from coordinate 2,834 downwards.
CAGTGGATACTCGTAACTGATCACAAGACGCCTGCACCGTAACGAATGAGCATGCAGGCAAGTATTCACCAAAATACGAAAAAAATAAAGAGTAATTAACGGTTTGGCGGTGATTTCTCGTCGCGCGCTAACCTGGAGTCTCCACGGCCAGGGCCAAGTACTGCCGGTGGAGCGCCGCCACCTGACGCTTTAAGTCATCGTCGCTGCCGTCGTTGTGCAGCACATCATCGGCCCGCGCCAGGCGATCCTGTCGCGACAGTTGCGCCGCCATGATGGCGCGCACCGCCGACTCGGACAGCGCGCTTCGGCGCATGGTGCGCGCGATCTGTATCTGCTCGGTGCAATCCACCACGGCGACCCGCTGAATGCAGTCCTGATAGGCGTTTTTTTCCAGCAGCAGGGGAACGACCAAGAGCACATACGGCTGGGTGGCGCGCGCGACCTGCTCGCGGGCCTGCGTGCCTATGAGTGGGTGCAGAATGGCTTCGAGGCGGTTTTTCGCCCGCGGGTCCTGGAATACCAGTTCACGCATGCGCGCACGATCCAGGCCGCCATTGGCGGCAATATGGCCCGCGCCAAACGCGCTGATAATGGCGGGGATGGCCGCGCCGCCCGGCCGGGTAAGTGCATGGGAAATGTCGTCCACATCCACCACGCCCGCGCCCAATTCCTGGAACCGCCGCGCCGCGCTGGATTTGCCTGAACCGATGCCCCCCGTTAATCCGACGCAAAACGGCATGCCGGCTCAGAACAGATCGAGGTACTGACGGTTGATGGCTTGCCCATGAAACAAGGCAATCACGCCGGCGATGGCAAGGTACGGGCCGAATGGGATGGGCGTTTCGCGGCCATGGCGGGCAAACACAATCAGGGCGATGCCGATAACCGCGCCCGCCATCGACGACAGCAGTATCACCAGCGGCAGCACTTGCCAGCCGAGCCATGCGCCGATCGCGGCAAGCAGTTTGAAGTCACCATAGCCCATGCCTTCCTTGCCCGTGATTAACTTGAACAGCCAGAATACCGACCACAGAGCGAGGTATCCGGCGACCGCGCCGATGACCGCCGACGGGAGGTCAACATAAGCGGCGCCGAGATTAAACAGCAGGCCTGCCCACAGCAACGCCAGCGTAATGTCGTCAGGCAGGAAGAGCGTGTCGAGGTCGATAAAGGTCAGTGCAATCATCGCCCATACGAAAAGGATCGCGCCCGCGCCCGCCAGCGTCGGCCCGAAGCGCCATGCCGCATAGCCGCAGAGCACGCCGGACAACGCCTCCACCAACGGATAACGCGGCGAAATCCGCGTTTTGCACCCCGCGCATTTCCCGCCGAGCACGAGATAACTCACGAGGGGAATATTTTGCAGCGCCGTGATCGGCCGCGCGCATACCGGGCAGCGCGAGCGTGGCGTTATCAGGTTGTAGCGTTGCGCGGCGGGCTGAACCAGGCCGTGAAATTCCGCGCAGTCCTGCCGCCATTGTTGCGTCATCATCCGGGGCAGACGATGAATTACCACATTGAGAAAACTGCCGACCATTAATCCCAACAGGGTGGCAACAAAAACAAAGAGGGTTGGATCAGTAAGCAGAATCACCGGCGCGGTCTTAGTGAAGTGCATCCGTCGCCGCGGATACTGCGATGACCAACCCGGCGCGTGGCGAAGTGCTTGCCCCGGACACGGGTTGGCATGTCAGAGCGTCGTTAGACAACCCCGCCCAATTTGAAGATCGGCAGATACATCGCGACCACCATGCCGCCGATCAGGACGCCCAGAACCACCATGATCATCGGTTCCATCAGGCTCGATAGCGCGGTCACGGCATCATCCACCTCGGCCTCGAAAAAATCCGCAACCTTTGACAGCATGGAATCCAGCGAACCCGATTCCTCGCCGATGGAGGTCATCTGAATCACCATGCTGGGAAACACCTCGGAGTTCTGCATGGCGGCGGTCAGGCTGGAGCCGGTGGAGACTTCGCCCTGTATTTTTTTGGTGGCGATAAAGTACTCGTGATTTCCGGAGGCGCCGGCCACGGATTCCAGCGCTTCGACCAGCGGCACGCCGGCGGCAAACATGGTGGACAGGGTGCGCGTCCAGCGAGCGATAGACGATATTCGGATCAGGTGGCCGAACACCGGGATACGCAGCATCACGCGATCCATGATGATCTGCATTTTTACCGAGCGCTTCCAGGTGTAGAAGAAGAACCATCCGCCGCCGCCGAGGCCGCCGAAAATGGCCCACCAATAGGTGACGAAATATTCCGAAATGGCCATCACCACCAGGGTGGGGCCGGGCAGATCGGCGCCGAAGCTCGCAAATACGCTCTTGAACGCGGGGATAACAAAAATCATGATTACCGCAGTGATAACAAAGGCCACCACGATAATCGACAGGGGGTAGAACAGCGCGGACTTGATCTTGCTCTTGATGGCGAGGATTTTTTCCTTGTAGGTCGCCAGGCGATCCAGCAGGCTGTCCAGAATACCGGCTTGTTCGCCCGCGCCCACCAAGTTGCAGAACAAGGCATCGAAGTAAAGCGGGTGTTTTTCAAACGCCTGCTTCAGGCTGCAACCGGTTTCGACGTCTGTCTTGATTGACATAATCAACTGGCCGACCGCGGGATTGGCATGACCCTTGCCTACAATGTCAAACGCCTGCAACAGCGGCACGCCGGATTTCATCATGGTCGCCAACTGCCGCGTGAACAAGGTAATGTCCTTGTCGGTAACGCTGCCGCCGCCCATCCTCCGCTGCTCCATGGTTTTTGATTTGATTATGGAAATCAAAAATCAAAAAATTAGAGAATACCTTGAGCAAGAAAACATTAACT
>JANPOH010000067.1:0-13776 GCA_031427895.1 Betaproteobacteria bacterium | reverse complement strand
CCGCAGCGAACCGAACGCGAGAAAGATGAGCACGAAGATGAGCGCCAGCGCGGCGGGCACCACCACGGCGAGCCGCGCGCGGGCCTCCTGCAAGTTCTGGAACTGCCCGCCGAACTCCACGATGTAACCATCAGGCAGCTTCACCTGCTCCTTGACGCAGCATGTAGAGCGCAAGCGCCATCTCGCGGTCGGTTAACTCGACGGGCGCGCCGTTGACGGTGACAGAATGCCGGTCGTTGTCTATCACGATGCTGCCCAGCGCTACGACCGATGCGGCTTGGTTAGATTGTTCTCCGCGCCGCAGCAGGGCGTGTATGCGAGCGATGGTTTCATTGCGCCGCAGCGGTTTGATCAGGTAATCGTCGGCGCCGCGATCCAGCGCATGCACCAGCGCGGTTTCTTCCGCGCGCGTGGTGGTGAACATCACCGGCGTCTTGCTGCCGAGCGTATTACGCAGCCATGAAAGCACGTCCACGCCGTCGTCGTCGGGGAGCATCCAGTCCAGCAGAATCAGGTCTACGCTCAGGTTGCCGATGGCTTGCCGGAACGCTGCGCCCGTGCGGAATGGCACGCACTCCATACCGGCCTCGGTCAGCCAGTGCGCGATCAGGTTCGCCTGGGGAATGTCGTCTTCGAGTAGCGCAATTCGCATGTAAAATTTATTTCACGAAGATTTATTATTGGCGCTTTCAATGGCATAACGCGCGAAGCAGATTAATGCCGACCATTGTCGCATTTTCCAGGCATTGTAAGGTGTAGGGCCAGTCGCAGGGACGATAAGTAAGTATGCCTTCGTCTGGCGGAATAAATCTACCTGAGCGACTGCTTTGGGGGCATCGTGTTAAATCTACGCAACAAATTCCGGGAAAATCCTCCATCGAGAAGGGGCGAAGTTAAATTAATAACGCTAAGTTATTGATAATATTTAATTAATTAAAACTGGTCAATGCGCGAGTTGTTGTCTATTTCTTGCATATACAAAAGTATAATTTATTAGTTAAATACACAATTTAATTGATTTATTTTGTTTCAAGAAATTATTTTCAGGGATTTTTCTTGCAATGAACCAAGCTGACCTTGCATCACACTATTGTAGTCGGTAGTATGTTTTCAACAGCTAATTCAATTAGTTGAACGGTTTTTATGATCTAATGCATTAATATTAATAATGCAGGCTGATATTTAACCCGACAACGGTGAGATCAATATGAATAAAATAATGGCATTAAATTCAGCCAGTTTTGTACGCACACTGGCGCCTGGTGCGTAGGCGGATGACGGCACTTGAATGGTACGCGCGCGGGTGCTCAATACGGATGCAAAAAACGGCAATGATCCCGTCGTGCCGGGCGTCAACGTCAATGGCAAGTGGTTTCCTGAAATAGTCATTAGTCATCGCTTCTCCAAGATCAAGAATATCGCCGTGGAGCTGGCGCCGGTCGTCCCGCGGAAGCATGAGGTGAAGCTGAACGGCGCAAAAGCGGAACTGCGAACCAAACACCTGCCGCCATTACGCATGTTGCAAAATTATTTTCTGCCGGACGGGACGTTCAGGCCTTTCAGGCGCTACGTGCGCTTCGATCCCATGCGATACGGCACAGGTGTCGGCTACCGGTTCTGATATTCTTGACGAAAGTCGGCATCCCTTGTGGCTGGGGTTGCCGCCTTTCGGTGGCGTTTGTGCCGCCTGACAGACGGAGGGCTGCTCGGGTGGTGAAAATTATTAGTGTAATGGCTTGGATGAATAGCGGCATCTTACCTACTTGGCACACGACCATGCACACTTTACTTTCGAAAGCGTAGAATTAGCCATCATGAATACTAAAGTCGATCTTGCTGGTGTCAAAGTGCTGGTCATTGATGACAGCAACACTATACGCCGCAGCGCGGAGATATTTCTGAAGCAATCAGGCTGCGTGGTAATACTCGCCGAAGACGGTTTTGACGGCCTGTCCAAAATTGTCGAGCAGACACCCAATGTCGTGTTTTGCGACATCATGATGCCTCGCCTCGATGGCTACCAAACTTGTTCGCTGGTGCGGCAAAATCCGCAATTCGCCAAGCTGCCGTTTATCATGCTGTCGAGCAAGGACGGCTTATTTGACCGCGCGCGGGGCGCCATGGTCGGTTCCACCGATTATCTGACCAAACCCTTTACTCGTGAAAGTTTATTGAGCGCGGTGGCGTCGTTTCACCGCGAGAAGGCGTGATCGCGGCTGTTCACGATCCAGCGCGCGATGTTGTTTTCAACGTAGCCAACGTAGCCAACCTAGTTTAACCCGAGCAAAAGGAACCAAAAAATGCCGATCAAGAAAATACTGATAGTGGATGATTCCCCCACCGAGCGCCACATGCAGACCGAGATGCTGACCAAGGCGGGTTACCAGGTGGTGGCGGCCGAGAGCGGCGAGCAGGGCGTGGCGATGGCCAAATCCGAAAAGCCCGACATGGTTTTGATGGACGTGGTGATGCCGGGCATGAATGGCTTTCAGGCGTGCCGCGCGATCACCACCGACGAGGCCACCAAAAGCATCCCGGTAATCCTGTGCACGACCAAGAATCAGGAGACCGACAAGGTGTGGGGCCTGCGCCAAGGCGCGAAAGACTACGTGACCAAGCCGGTTGACACCGCCGAGTTGCTGGCCAAGATCAAAGCACTGGGCTGAGATGGCGCGGCGCGGCAGCCTGATTGAGTTTCAGGAGAATTTATCCAAGCGCCTTGCCACTGCACAGTCGCGGGCCAGCGCCAGTTCAATGCTGGCCGTGCAGTCGGGCGGTATCGCTTGGGTGCTTCCGTTACGCGACGCGGGTGAAGTCATGCCGGTGCCGCCGCTTGCCGCCGTGCCTTTGACGCACAACTGGTATGCGGGTGTGGCCAATGTGCGCGGCAATTTGTATAGCGTCATTGATTTTGCGTCATTTTGCGGCAAGGGAGCTACGCCCAAGCACCCCTCCAACCGGCTGATGCTTTGCGGGCAGCGGTTTGGGCTGAACGCAGGAATATTGATTCAGCAGGTGTTGGGTTTGCGCGATGCCAGCGGATTAAAACCGGCGGATGGCGAGATTGGTGTGGTTGCCGCATCGCAGCCGTGGATTGGCGTGGCGCTGGAGGATGCCGGCGGGCAACGTTATCAAACGCTGAACGTCGAGGCGCTGATCGAGAGCACTGAGTTCATGAGTGTCAATGCGTAAGCAGACGTAGTGAACAGACGTAGCGAACAGACGTAGTGAGCGGATATAGGAGGTTTATAGATGACAAGATCGTCCATCAGAGAAATAACAGGAGCGGCAGCATGAAAATGGTCAAGTTCACCTCTGTCAGTGTTTTTTGTGGAATCGTGCTGATGGTCGCCGGTAGTTTTAGTGCTGCCGTGCTTGCCCAGCAGGATGCCGCGAAGCGCGGCCAACCGGCTGCCGCCGCCAAGCCCCTTACCGGAGCCGGTACATCCACCATGGCCGATTTGATGACGGCATGGGTATCCGCTTACGCCAAAGAGTCCAACGTAAAGGTTGGTTATAACGTTGTCGGTGCGGCTGCGGGCGTTAAGCAGGCCATCGCGCGCGAGGTCGATTTTGGCGTCAGCGACAATCCGATATCGAACGCCGAGGCCGAGAAAAACGGCATAGTCCAGTTTCCCATGATCGTGGGCGGCATGATCCCCGTGGCGAACGTGCCAGGTCTTGCCAAGGACGCGCGCCTGCGCCTGACTGCCGCCACATTGGCGGATATTTATCTCGGTAAAATCACAAAATGGAATCATCCGGATATTGCCGCTCATAACGCCGATGTCAAACTGCCGGATTTGGCGATTGCGGTGTTTCATCGCGCCGATCCAGCGGGCACCACCGCTGTGTTTACACGTTACCTCGCGCGAACCCACGAGCAGTTTCGTAAGGATGTCGGCGTCGGCACCATGGTGAAATGGAAGATCGGCAAAGGCGAAACCGGCGCAAATAACGTGGCCAAGGCCGTGCTTGCCACCGCCGGCGGCATCGGCTTTCTTGACTATGCCGCTTTCCTGCGCAATAAAGGATTAATTGCCGTGGAGCTGCGCAACCTTTCCGCACGTTTCATGGCGCCCGATAGCTACAGCATACGCTCGGCGGCGGATTCACCAAACTGGTTGCGAGTAATCCCCGAAATGGTGGCGCGCGACTCGATCACCTTTGACTTGACGGATACGCCGGGAATCACGGGTTATCCGCTGGTGACTTTTACCTATGTGCTGATGCCCAAGGCGCCTGCCGATTCGCAGCGCGCGCGCGCGGTACTGCAATTTTTCAATTGGGCGTTTGGTGATGCGGGCGGAGTGTTGGCGTCCGGCATCGGGCTGTCGCCCCTGCCCGACGCGGTACGCGACGGTGTGCGCGGCATGCTCAAGCAATCCGTGAAAGACGCAAGCGGCACGCCGGTCTGGCAATAGCGGCAGGAGCAGGAAACGGTTCGGGCATCCCGGTCGCGTTATCTGGCCGGGCGTGCGATTACAGCACTTTTAGTTGAGTCCAATACAAAACCGCAGGGGGCATCACTATGGCAAGCTTATCTCTGACATCACCACAGGGCTGGTTCAAGCGCGGCAAGGCGGCCACCGGCGGCGTGCAACAACCTGCCCGCCCGCAGGCGCAAACGCAACGCAAGGGTTTGGGCGACTTACAGGCGCTGATACTGATCAGCGTGTTGTTTATGATCCCCATCACCTTACTGTCCTACCAGAAAATAACCGACGACCTGGAAAAAATCCGCGTGGTGCGCCTCGAGGCACGGGGTGACAAGTACATTGATAATCTTTACAACGTGGAGAGCGTTATTTCGATCCGGCGCAGCCTTCTGGTGCAGTTGCATGGGGGGGGCGCCAGCGTGAAAGCGGCAGTTGACAAGAGCAACGGCGCACTCGCCAAGGCAGTGCAGGAACTCGATGCCTACAATGCACAGACAGGCGTCGAGATGAAGGTGCAAGACTTGATCGCGCAGCTTAAAGCGCGCATGACGCTGTTCGACGCAGAGTTACCGACGATGTCGCCGCAGCAGGCGTATGAAGAGCAAACCGCATTAATTACGATGATTGGTCATATTGCAGACAATGTTATCAGCAGTTCAGCGTTGGACCTCGATCCGACAGCCGAATCGTACCATTTGATTCAATCGTCTACGATTGCGGTGCCGGCATTACGGCGGGAACTGATTGAATTGTTGGAAATGGGCCGGTATTTGATTGCCAAGGGGGAAGTAACAGCCAATGACCGCGGGGCGTACATCGTGTTGCGGGCGAGCATCAATGCAAATATCGAGCAAACTCTGCAGCGCTATGACGCGACCTTCGACGCCAGCGCGAATATCCGTGAAAAGCTGAAGCCTACCTGGGAAAAGGGCCAGCGTGACGTGGCCGCGTTATTGGCGCTGACGGATCGCGAGTTCGAACCCGGTCGCAAAATAGCCATTAGCGCAGCAGACTGGGTTAAGCGGGCATCGGCAGTCGTTGCCGGTATCAGCGTGGTGGGTGAGCACGGACAAGACGCCGGCCGCGAGCTGCTTGGAGATTTGTTCCAGTCGCAGGATAAAGCCCTGGTGCGAGGCTTGGCCATCGTTGTGGGCATCAATCTACTCGCGATTACGCTGGCTATTTTCGGCGCGGTCATCATCGGGCGTCGCCTGCTTGCCTCGATTCGCGAACGTGAAGAACGCGCGACCGCGGATGCCGATACCAACCGCCGCAACCAGGCAGCGATTCTGCGGCTGATGGATGAACTCGGCCCGCTGTCCGACGGTGACTTTACCAAGCTGACCACGGTGGACGAAGAGATTACCGGCGCCATCGCCGACTCGGTGAACGTCACGGTGACGGAGTTGCGCAAGCTGGTGCAGGGCGTAAACGATACTGCCGGACTGGTGACAAAAGACGCTGCCAGCGCGGCCAAGATTTCCGATCAACTGCGTGCGGTGTCGAACAAGCAAGCCGAGGAAATCAAAAACGCCAGCAGCGCCGTGGATATGATGACGCGCTCGATCGGCGAGGTGGCCGCCAATGCCACACAATCAGCGGATGTTGCACGCAAGTCCCTGGTGATGACGCAGCAGGGCGCCGCGGCGGCGCAGGAGTCGATCAAGAACATGAACGCGATTCGCGACCAGATTCAGGATACGTCAAAGCGCATTAAACGGCTGGGCGAATCGTCCCAGGAGATCGGCGAGATCGTGGAGCTGATCGGCGATATTACCGAACAAACCAACGTGCTGGCGCTGAACGCGGCGATTCAGGCGGCAACGGCGGGCGAGGCGGGACGCGGATTCGCGGTGGTGGCCGAAGAGGTGCAGCGGCTGGCGGAACGTTCGGCTGAAGCAACGCGCCAGATCGGCGCCATCGTGAAGACCATTCAAACGGACACGCAAGATGCGGTGGCCGCCATGGAGAAAAGCACCGAAGGCGTGGTCGAAGGGGCGAAGCTCTCTGACCGCGCGGGCGAGGCGTTGATCGAGATCACCAAGGTGACCAACGAATTGTCTGAAAACATTCAAAGTATCGCGATCAGCACCGAGATGCAGGTGGATATCGCCAAAGAGGTGACTCAAGGCATGACGCAAACGCTGACCATGACCGAAGAGGCGACCGCCGGCACCAACCAAACAGCGGAAGTGATTAAAGAACTGAGCGCCAGCGCCGATGCCTTGCGCGGTTCGGTGGTGAAGTTCAAGGTATAGCCGCGCGGCGAGACTCGACAACCCCGGCAGCTCGCGCTGTGGTTCGCGTGGAATATCGTGCATTGTTTCGCGTAGTTTTTTTAAACCTTCGCCAGGACGCAACGCCTAACCATCATGTCACAAGCCACCACCACCGGGGCCATGTCCGCCGTCAAGGACGGCGTGGCGCAATCCCTTGCGCGCGCCGCCGGCGCTATTGCGGATGCCGCATCCCGAAAACCTGATCTCGCATTCACGTCGTGGCAGCAGGCGCACGGCGTATTACGTATGGTGGGTCATGCCGGTGTGGTGCGCTTTAGTGACGAATTGGGCAACCTGCTGGCCGCCATGAAGGAAGCGCCCGCGGCCGAGGCGGCGGCAGCGCAAGAGCAAGCGAATACCTTCAAGCGCGCGAGCGATGCCCTCGTCGATTACATGGGTGTGCTGGCCACGGGTGGCAAAGGGTCGCCAATGCGCCTGTACGCGGATTACAGCGAACTGCTCAAGGCGCGGGGGGTAGAGCAAGCCGCCGAGAGTGACCTGTATTTTCCCGATCTGACCTTAGGACCGCCGGACCGCCAGCAGCCGCAGGCGCTTTCCGATGATGAATTGCGCGCCTTGCGCCGTACCTTCGAGCGCGGCCTGTTGCCGTGGTTGCGCTCGGCGGATGCATCAAGCAGCCTTGACGATATCGCCAGTGTGCTCGATGCCATTGAAGCCTCGCGCGCAAGCGGGAAAGAGCGTGCGCTATGGTGGGTGGCGCTGGCCGTGGTAGAGGCCTTGACGCACAAGGGTCTGAGCGCGGACTTTTTTATTAAGCGCTTGATTTCACAGCTTAATTTGCAAATCGGTCGGCTGATTCAAGGGGATACGGAAACGCCGGACACGCTGCTGCGTGCAGCCTTGTATCAAGTGGCGAAGAGCGCGCCGGTGACCGAACACGTGCGTACGGTGCAGGAAACCTATGCATTAAAAGGCACGCTTGAAGCCGATACCCTTAATTTGACCGCTGAACTGGTGGTGGTCAGTCAGCGTTTGCGTGATTCGCTTGCCGAACTGCAGGCCGCGTGGCAAAAATTCGCGCAGGCTGAAGTTCACGTCGATGTATTTTGTACGCAGGCGGCGGATTTCGCGAAAAGCTGCAAGTTTCCCGGTGCTGAACTCGCAGCGTTGCTCAACCAACTGGTTGAAACGGGTGCGGTGTTAAAGGCAAACCCGGCCAAAATGAACGACCGCGTGGCGATTGAGGTGGCATGCGCGCTGCTGCTGGTGGATTCGGGTTGCGCGGTGCGTTTCGGCGGCAGCTTCGGACGCCGCGCGCAGAACGTCAGTGAGCGAATCAGCGCGAGTCTGGAGAATCCCGGGTTGTTGGCCACGCTGCCGCCGCCCGAATTGCTTGACGAAGAAGCCAAGCGCGCCGAGGACACGCTGGTGCGCTCGCATGTATTCGATACCATCGAAAACGGCCTGCGTAAGGCGGAGGAACAACTCGATGCCTTCTTCCGCAAAAACGCCAAGCCCGATGACCTCAAGCCGTTGGATAAATCGCTGCGCCAATATCGCGGCGTGCTGACGCTGCTGCGCGAGGACGCCGCCGCCGAGCTGCTCGACAAGGTGACAGCGGGGATTACCCGCAGCGCGTCGAATGACGGCGGTGCGGCAAACGACAACGAGAAACTTGCTAAACAATTGACCGCGCTGGTGACGTACATCGCCGCGCTGCGGCAGGGGCCCTCCGATCTGATGGCGATCATGGATAGCCTGGGTTTGGTCGATAGCCTGAGCCTGACCTTTGCGCTTGCCGGCAAGACCGCACCGGCGCCGGAAATTGCCGCGCCTTCTTCTGCCACTGCGCCGACGGCTGCGGCGCCTGCCGTGCCGGTAAACGCCCCAGTAAGCACGCCAGTAAGCACGCCGGCGCCCGCAACCGCCGGCGATGCGCCCGTCGACGGCGAGGGTGTCGATCCCGAAATGCTGGAGATTTTTGTCGAAGAGGCCGCCGAGGTCGTCGACACCATCGACAGCACGCTGGCCGCCAGCCGCGCGGAGCCGACCAATCAGGAACATCTGATTACCTTGCGCCGCGCTTTCCATACGCTCAAGGGCAGCGGCCGCATGGTAGGCCTGAAAAATTTGGGCGAGGCAGGTTGGGAGATGGAGCAGTTGGTGACCGAGGCGCAGGAGAAAGGCGGCGGCACGCCCGATCTGTACAGTGTTGTCGCGCTGGCCGGTGAAAGCTTTGCGCGCTGGATAGCCGCGCTGCGTACCACGCAGCACGCGACGGTGGATGCCGGTCACTTGGTCGAGTGTGCGCGCCAAGTGCGTGTCGGCGCGCCGCTGCCCGCTGCGCCCGTGCAGGCCGCGCCCGCCGCCACTGTAGCGACTGCGGCCATGGCTGCGCCGGTCGCCGAGGAAGCACCGGATCTACAGAATGTTGCGCCGATCGCAATCGCCGTCGTTATCGGCGATGTGCAATTAAGCCCTGTGCTCTATGGCATATTTGTCGAAGAGGCGCACCAGCATATTGCAACGCTTCAAACGCAGGCGGCGCGCGTGGCAAGTGATCCGGCGGCCGAGGTCAGTGTTGAATTCTTGCGTGCGGCGCATACCCTGTGCGGCATTTCCGGCACTGTTGGGTTTTTCAAGGTGCATGAGTTGGCGTCCAGTCTGGAACGTGTGTTGCTGGAGGCGACGAAAACCCCAGCGGCGTTTGGCAGCGAGGCGCGAGATGGGGTGAGACGCGCGGTGGAGCGGTTAACGAAGATGGTGGCGGCGATCGAGCAGCGCCAGAGCTTCGAGGAAGACGCAATGCTGACGGCGACGCTAGAACGCGCTGCATTGGGTATGAGCGTCGCTGTACCCGCCGCACCGGTATCCGTTGCCGCCCCTGCAGCACCTGCCGCGGAGGTCGCGCCGTCGCCCCAGCCCGTTGCGGAGCCGCCGCTCAAGACCATGGTTATAAAGGCGCAAGCCGGTGCTCCCGCACCCGCCGCCGCGGAGCATCAAGGCGTGGCGGTGCAGGATGCAGCCGATGGTTCCAACAGCCAACCGGCCGACCGCCGCCGCAACCGCATTGATAACGACATCGATGCGGAGTTGCTGACGATATTCCTTGCCGAAGCACAGGAAATGGTGCCGCAGATCGGCCAGGATTTGCGCGATTGGCGCGCGCGGCCGGATGACAAGGTTATTCCGCAATCACTCAAGCGTTTGCTGCATACGCTCAAAGGCGGCGCGCGCATGGCGGGCGCCATGGCGTTAGGTGAACTGACGCACAATATGGAGACGCGGGTCGAAAACGTGTCGCATTTGGCGACGCTGCCGGCGTCGCTTTTTGATGATCTTGAAGGGGCATTCGACCGCATCGGCGTGCTCATCGAGCAATTGCATAACGTGGATGCCAGTGGCGTCAAGAGTGTCACTACCGAGATGCCGGAGATGCCCGAGGCGGTAGACCTGATGTCCGCCACGATGCGTTTCGCGCTGGCAGCGGACGCGATGCGGGCAGCGACGGGCGCCACCGAGTTTGCCGCAACCGAACTGCCTGCGACGACCGGAACCAGCGAGATTGCTACCGCGGGCGCGACAGGGCCGGTGGCGACGGCGCAAGCCAGGGCCGACGTGCGTCAGCAACCGGCGGCAGGTGCAGGCGCTGCCTCGCTGGTGCGGGTGCGCGCCAGCACGGTGGAACAGTTCGCCAATCAGGCGGGCGAGATCAGTATCGCCCGTGCGCGCGCCGAAGGCGAGCTGCGTAACGCGCGAATCTCGCTGCGCGAGTTGACCGAGAGCATTATTCGCCTGCGCGGGCAGTTGCGCGAGGTGGAAATTCGCGCCGAAACACAGTTGCAGTCGCGCGTAGCCATGGCCAAGGAAGGCGGCGTCGATTTCGACCCGCTGGAATTCGACCGCTTTACCCGCTTGCAGGAACTAACCCGGCTGATGGCGGAGGGCGTGAACGACGTCGCCACGGTGCAACAAAACATGATGGCGGGCCTGGACCTGGCTGACGCCGCGCTGGTGCAGCAGGGCCGCATGACGCTTGAGGTGCAGCAGGGGCTGATGGCGATCCGCATGGTGCCGTTCTCCAGTATCAGCGACCGCTTGTATCGTGTAACGCGCCTGACCGCCAAGGATATCGGCAAGCGCGTGAATCTTGATATCAAGGGCGCACAAGTCGAGGTGGATCGCAGCGTGCTGGAAAAGATTACCGCGCCGTTCGAACACATGCTGCGTAACTCCATCGCGCACGGCATTGAGTTGCCCGACGCGCGCCGCGCGGCAGGCAAGGCCGAGATCGGCGAGGTGATGATCGAGGTGCGTCAAGAGGGTAACGAGATCGCGCTGATGTTGGGTGACGACGGCGCGGGACTGAACATCGAGCGCATTCGCGAGAAAGCGCTTGCCGCCGGCTTGATGAAGCCGGAAGACAATCTGACCGATAAGGAAATCGCGGAGTTTATTTTCCGTTCCGGCTTCAGCACGGCGGATAAAGTAACCGAGGTGTCCGGACGCGGCGTGGGCATGGACGTGGTGCGCAATGAAATCGCCAATCTGGGCGGTCGCGTTGAAATCGACACCGAGCGCGGCAAAGGCGCAAAGTTCACGGTGTATCTGCCGTTGACGCTGGCGGTGATGCAGGCAGTGGTGTTGCGCGCGGGCGGCAATCTGTACGCGGTGCCGTCGCTGATGGTGGAGCAGGTGCAGAAGCTAAAGCGCGACGAAATCCAGGCATTTCAGCAGGCCGGCGAGGTGTTGTGGCAGGGGCAGAAGTACCCGTTGCACTACATGCAGCATTTGCTCGGCGCGACCGGCGCCGTGGGGGGGAATCAACGTTTCACCCCGATCGTACTGTTACGCAGTGGTGCAAACCGCGTGGCGATCCAGATTGACCAATTGATCGGCGGGCAGGAGATCGTGGTCAAGAACATCGGCCCGCAGCTTGCGCGCGTCACCGGCGTAACCGGCGCCGCGGTATTGGGGAACGGTGATACGGTGCTTATCATCAACCCGGTGTTGCTGGTGCAGCGCATGGCGAGCGTGAAAGCCGCCACGGAAACCGTGCAGCAGGAGCGCATGAAGGCCACGCAGATGATGCGGACTGCAAAAGCGGATTCAACGGCCGAAGCGCCGGAGGACGCGAGCCAGAAAACCATCATGGTGGTGGACGATTCCTTGACCGTGCGCAAGATCACCGGCCGCCTGCTCAATCGCAAAGGCTTTCAGGTGGTGGTTGCCAAGGACGGCATCGACGCGCTCGAGAAGTTGCAGGATGTCACGCCCGATGTGGTGCTGACCGACGTGGAAATGCCGCGCATGGACGGATTCGAGTTGACGCGCAACATACGCGCCGACGCGAAGATCAGGCATCTGCCGATTATCATGATTACCTCGCGCACGGCAGAAAAACACCGCCTGCATGCCGCAGACCTCGGCGTGGACGTGTTCCTCGGCAAGCCTTACGAAGAAAGCGATTTGCTCAAGCAAATCAACACGCTGCTGAAACGGCCTGTCGCCGTGGCGCGAGCGATGATTGATGTTGAAATAGTTCAATAAAAACAACAGCTTGTATTTAATCCCCGGATTCGTCTTGAATCCGGGTGCGTGGCCCCCATCTGTGTCTTCGTAGCGCTTGTTGTGTAACGGCTACGATGCGATCAAGCGAGGATGCCATGCGATTCGACAAATTTACCTCCAGTTTTCAGCAGGCTTTCGCCGAGGCGCAAAGCGCCGCGGCGGGCCACGACCATGCCTACATCGAGCCGCAGCATCTGCTGCACGCACTGGTCAATCAACCGGACGGCAGCGGGGCATCGCTCATTGCGCGCGCGGGCGGCAACATCGCAGCCCTTAAAGGCGCGCTCAAACAATCCATCGCGTGCATGCCCAAGGTGGAAGGCGCCGGCGGTGAAATCAGCGTGTCGCGTGATTTGGCCAACCTGCTCAATGTGGTCGACAAAGAGGCGCAAAAGCGCGGCGATAAATTTATCGCTTCCGAAATGTTTCTGTTGGCGTTGACGCAGGATAAAGGCGAAACCGGCCGCCTGCTCAAGCAAAGCGGCGTGACACGCGCGCCGCTGGAACAGGCGATAGACGCGATGCGCGGCGGCGAAGGCGTGCAAAGCGCCGAGGCCGAAGGCAGCCGCGAGGCGCTGAAGAAATACACCATGGACCTCACCGAGCGTGCAGCCGCAGGCAAGCTTGACCCGGTGATCGGGCGCGACGACGAGATCCGCCGCGTGATCCAGATTCTGCAACGGCGCACTAAAAACAATCCGGTGCTGATTGGCGAACCTGGCGTGGGCAAGACCGCGATTGTCGAAGGTTTGGCGCAGCGCATCGTCAACGGCGAAGTGCCTGAAACCCTCAAGAACAAGCGCGTGTTGTCGCTCGACATGGCGTCTCTGCTGGCGGGCGCGAAATACCGCGGCGAATTTGAAGAGCGACTTAAATCGGTGCTGAAAGAGATCGCGCAGGATGAAGGCCAAACCATTGTTTTTATTGATGAATTACATACCATGGTGGGCGCGGGCAAGGCCGAAGGCGCCATTGACGCCGGCAATATGTTAAAGCCCGCGCTGGCGCGCGGTGAGCTGCACTGCGTGGGCGCGACCACGCTGGATGAGTACCGCAAGTACGTCGAAAAAGACGCCGCGCTGGAACGGCGTTTTCAAAAAGTGCTGGTCGATGAGCCCAGCGTGGAAAGCACCATCGCCATTCTGCGCGGGCTACAGGAGAAATACGAACTGCATCACGGCGTCGATATTACCGACCCGGCGATCGTCGCCGCGGCGGAGCTGTCGCACCGCTACATCACCGACCGGTTTTTGCCGGACAAGGCGATTGACCTGATCGACGAAGCAGCTTCGCGCGTCAAAATGGAAATCGATTCCAAGCCGGAGGTGATGGATAAGCTCGACCGGCGGTTGATTCAGTTGAAGATCGAACGTGAAGCGGTCAAGCGTGAAAAAGACGAGGCGTCGAAAAAACGCCTGGCGTTGATCGAAGACGAAATAAAATCGCTCGAACGGGAGTATTCCGATCTTGAAACGATCTGGAAAGCCGAAAAAGCGCAGGTGCAGGGCAGCGCGCATGTCAAAGAG
>JANPOH010000066.1:0-5031 GCA_031427895.1 Betaproteobacteria bacterium | reverse complement strand
CCAATTGCCCAAGCGCATGGTTTTGCGCCGCAGGCGTGGGAAAATGTATCCTACGCGCTTGATAACATGAACCTCAAAGCGCGTAACCTGAAAATCAGTACGCGGATTTCTGAAAAACAGGGGGTTTTCTGTCAAGCACTACTTAGGTGCGGCGGCAGCCACGATCGGCGCGAAGTGTTCCACCACCGGCTTGTAGGCGGCCTTGCCGCCCAGATCCGCCAGCAACGACTTGGCGCGGTTGAATTCCTTGATTTCGATCAGGCCCGAGAGCAGGAACACTTCCGGCGTGGTGTCGCCTTCAACCGCGCTCTTTTTGAGTTCGGCATACTGTTTGTCGAGATGCTTGGCTGCGTCGGGGTTGGTCAAGGAGCGCACGCGGATCATTCCGGTTTTGCCCTGTTGCCCGGCGGCAGGTGTTTTGGCAAGCTGATTCACCACCAACGGCGGCAACTGGGAGACCTCCGGCTTCAGGGTGCTCTTGCTGTCAAGGCCGCCCACTTCGACCAAGCCGCCGCCAGTCCAGACCTCCTGACGGCCATTGCCGAAATAGACCAGTTGAACACGCGCACCGCTGGTAAGCGTGAGTTTGTCGCCAGTGGCGACTTTCAGAAAGGACACCGCCTTTTGCGTCGTGCCGCCGCTGTTGATCGACACCTCGCCGCTGAGTTGCGTAATCATCGCCGCATCGGCCCACGCCTGCGCGCTGCCCAACAACATCAGCACGGTAAAAATCAGTTTGGTTATTCGCATATCCACTATATCCGCTCCTAAGCCTTGATCTCAAGAATTTCGTAAACTTCAATCGGCTCTGCGCGCCCCTTGACCTTCAGCGTGTCGTGGCGTCCGGTAACCACCTTATCGCCCGCCGCGCGCACCGTATCGGCACTGGCTACGATAACGCAACGCATGGTCTTTGTCTCGCCCTCCAACCGCGAGGCGACGTTAACGGTGTCGCCAATGGCGGTGAATTCCATGCGTTTTGCCGAACCCAAGTTGCCAACCACGGCATTGCCGGTGTGGATGCCGATTCCGACGCCAAACTCCGGCAAGTCCTTATCTGGAAACCGTTCGCGCATCCAAATTTTGAATTCGTCGGCCACTCGCCGCATGCCCGCAGCCGCACGCAATGCCCGGGCCGCATGGTCAGTAAACGGATAGGGCACGCCGAATTCCGCCATCACCGCATCGCCGATGAATTTATCGATTCTGCCGCCTTCGGATCGAATAACGTCTATGACCCGTTCAAAGTAGACATTCAGGAATTCGACCGTTTCGTGCGCGCTAAGTTTCTCGGTGATCGTGGTGAAGTTACGAATGTCCGAAAACAGCACGGTGATGTGCATGGATTGCCCGCCGAGGTCCAGCCGCTGGCCGCTGTTAATCAGCATGTTGACTACATCGTCGGATACGTAGCCCTCGAACATATTGCGGATGCGCGCCTTGTCTCGTTCCTCGCGCGTTAACCGTGATCCCAATACGAAAAAAAATCCGGCGATCAGACCCAATTGCAGGCAGGCCGCTGGAAACAGCAGAAACTGCTGGAACGAGGCATAGCCGATCCCCAGTGCCAGCAGTGCCCCCGTCGCTATCACGAGCAGGCCTTTCCTGGGCGTCGTTCGCAGGCAGACGGCCACGGACAGCAAAAGCACTACCGCAAACACCAGCCAGCGCACGGCATCCGGCGCGGGCCCGGTGGTTTTTCCGGACAACAGGGTTTCAACAATATTCGCCTGAATTTCAGAGCCTGCCATTCCCGCGCCAAACACGGAACTGCCATAGGGCGTGGCGTGCGTATCGTTCGAGCCCAGGTAGTCGCCGCCGATGATGACGACCTTGCCGCGCAAGGCTTTTATCGCCGGATCGTCGAGCGCATTCTTTTCCAGCAGTTTGTAAAAAGGCACGCGGGGTATCGTGCCCTGCGGTCCTGAAAAACCGATGGTGTGCATGCTGGCGGCGGAATACCCAAAGCCGCCCATGCTCCACCCTCGCGCGGCGGGATTTAATCCGGCGGCGCGCACGGCCAGCAACGCGCTGAACGACAGGCGAGGCGCGCCCGCAGCCATTTCTTTAGCCAGATTTACCGGCGGGACCATACGGTAGCGTCGTATCGAGCCATCGCGGTCGGTTACGAAATCGGCAAGCCCTATCGCCGAGAGCAGATCTGTATTCGGCAGCGAGATCAAATAATCCGAATCGGGCAGCACCAGTTCGTCGGGCTTGCCCTCGTTGTGCGCGATGGCGCCCACCAGCACCACTTTGCCGGCATTCAGTTCCTGTCTGAAAGCCAAATCAAAGTTTTGCAGCGCTTCGTTCTTCGACAGCTTGTACTTGTTCAGCCAATTTTCCGGCGTAATCGAAAACAAAAAGTCGATGCCGATAACCGCGGCGCCCGCCTCGCGCAGCGTGGCGATTGCCTTGGCATGCAGCGGCGCCCAAAACACCAGCGGGTCTTCGCGATAGCGCGCCAGCGATGGGTCATCAACCACCACCAGCGCGGTGTGTTTCGGCGTATATCGTATGCCGCTCCAGCGATGCCACGAATCGGTATAGGTCTGATCCAGACCCGACAGCGCGCCAAAGTGGTAAGCGCCTTCGGCGACGACAAAAGCCACCACGGCCATCATCATCAGCAAGCGCAGTGAGCGGCTTGCTGTGCGTGCGGTGTCGGAAGGCTGGACGGGCGTGTTCACGCCGCTATTCTATGTGTGCAGCGGGGTATGCGCGCCAATGCATTGATGGGCGACAATGTACGGCGGGACGAAGGCGCCGCATGCGCCGTTAGCGCCTGCGTAGTAAAACTAGGCAGCTTCCGGCGTAACAATCTCGATATGATCGCGGCTGATATTGATAAACGGCGCGGTGAGAATCTGGCGACCGCCCATTTCCCAGACTTCGGCATCGGTCAGCGCGAGGAAATCCTTGGAATCCACCAGGTAATCGGTGACGCGGGCGCCCGGAAGCAGATGGATATACCCTTTGATGCGGTAGCTGCGGGTCAGGATGACGACTTTGGTTTTGCTCTCTTCTGCCATGATTCCCGTCCTTGGTGAATATGCTCTGAATACGGATGATAAATAGTAGCGCTATCGGCTCCGGCAGGCAAATGCTTGCCGCGAAAGCGATAAAAGCAACTTACGACTTGTGCGGCAGCGTGGCTTCGGGGTAGGCGAACCTGCCAAGGGGCGGGGACTGCCAATGTGCGATAAACCCTGCGTTCGGCAACCGGGGTTACGACGCGGGTTTCGCTGGCTTGATGGGCTTGACGGCTTGACGCGGCTTGATGACTTGCCGCAGCTTGACGGCTTGGCTTGCGTGTTTGGCTCCCCGACCTGGGCTCGAACCAGGGACCTACGGATTAACAGTCCGGCGCTCTACCAACTGAGCTATCGGGGAAAATTCGGTAAACTGCTGAAAGAGCGCGCATTTTAGTCATTTGCCAGACTTCGGTCAACGTTGTTTTCAGAGGTGTCTGCGATGAAATGGGTGAAAAGGCTGGGCATCGTCACGGCGGCACTGCTTGCAGCGCTGGTTGCGCTTCCGTTATTGATTTCGGTCGACGATTATCGGCCGCGTATCGAGCAGGAAATTTCCGTTCGCTTGAAAGAGCCGGTCACTATTACGCGCTTGCGTGCGTTCGTGCTGCCCGCGCCGCATGTCACCGCCGAGGGCATCGTCATCGGCAAGGACGGTGATATCAAGGCCAAGGTGATGAAGCTGGCGATCGCGCCCGACGTGTGGTCGCTGCTGGGCGAGACCCGGGTGATACGTTACATTGAAATGAGCGGTTTGCATCTGTCGCAAAGCGGCATGGAGAAACTTGCCGCGCTGGGCAAGAGCGATCCCAAAGCGCCGCGGCGTCCGGCGGCGGTGCGTATCGGGCGCGTGCAAATCGAAGACGCGACGCTGGTTTTCGGCAAGAACAGCTTCGGTCCATTTGATGCGGCGGTTGCCCTGAACGCGCAAAGCGAGCCGCAGCAGATAACCCTCGCCACGCGCGATGGAAAATTCAACGCGACCATCAAACCCGATGGCGGGCGTTACGTCATCGACGTGCTGGCGAAAGCCTGGCGATTGCCGGCTGGCCCGCCGCTTCTGTTCGACGAATTGAAAATTCAGGGAGTCGCGACACTGACGGATTTGAAAACCACCAGCGCGCAAGCGCGCCTGTACGGCGGCACGGTGAGCGGCAACACGACGCTGGCGTGGAACAAAGGCGCGCAATTGCGTGGCGCGTTCGAGGTGAATCAATTGGACATTGCGCCGCTGGCGGCACTGTTTTCCCCCGGCGCGCGCATCAGCGGTCGCCTGAGCGCCAAGCCCGCGATCAGCGCGAACGCGGCGGGGTTCGCGCAACTGGCCCCCGCGTTGCGCGTTGAATCGCCGTTTCAGGTGCATAACGGCGTGCTGCGCGGCGTGGATATCCGCAAGGCGGCCACCAGTGTGTTGACGCGGGAGTCCAGTGGCGAAACGCGCTTCGATCAGCTTTCAGGGCATCTGGTCATGGAGCGGGGCGCGCAGCGCTTCAGCAATCTCAAGGTGGCCTCGGGCGCGTTGTCCGCCGACGGCAATGTCACCATCGCCGCGGATAAGAGCCTGTCCGGACGCATCAACGCACATACGGGTTCGGTTGCCGCTGCCGCGGTGCCGCTGAATGTATCAGGGACGCTGGATTCGCCGATGCTGTTGCCTACCGGAGCATCGCTGGCGGGCGCAGCCGTTGGCACCGCGATTCTCGGGCCGGCGGGAACCGCTGTCGGCGCCAAAGTGGGGAATTGGGCCGAGGGTCTGTTCGGTCGTAAGGAAAAATAATGACTCGTGTCCGGTTAATGAAAGATTCTACTCGTGCAACCTATTGATTTAATTGTATGAAGCAATGAGCCATTTTTGGGCTGTCTCCGACTTGAGCGCCAAACCGCGCGATATTGTTACTTGCCTGCGTGCGCCGATCGCTCATAAACCGAGATTATCCATTAGGCTTTTTTGTGCGGTATTGAGCGTGATCCAGTCACGAATTTCTAATGAATACCATTA
>JANPOH010000065.1:0-17335 GCA_031427895.1 Betaproteobacteria bacterium | reverse complement strand
AACGCCTCTGTTGGCACACCCAAGCTCTCAGGGGTGACATACCGGTTGACTGGCGCGTTGTCGCTCAGATTGATGCTTTTTGCCATGCCGCCCGAGTGGCAGGTATCAAAAATAGCCCAAAGTTTGATGCCGCGCTGGGTTATGTAGTCAAACTCATGGCCAATTTCATCGTCTATCAAAGCGCCATCTACAACGCCCAGACGGGTGGGGCGCAGCCACACATTCATCCGAATGATTTACGACCACTATTAGTCGGTGTTCCTGAGAGCAAGGAAGAACAAACCGCCATCGCCGCCATCCTCTCCGACATGGACGCCGAGATCGCCGCGCTGGAAGCCAAGCTCGTCAAAGCGCGCAGCGTGAAGCAGGGCATGATGCAGGAATTGCTGACGGGGAGGATACGGCTGATATGACGACCGACAGGGAAGGCAAGGGCGAGGTGCTGTTGTACGAAACCCCGGAGCGGGGAATCGAGCTGCAGGTGCGGCTGGAGGAGGATACCTTGTGGTTGTCGCAAAAGCAGATTGCCGAGGTTTTTGGCACGAAGCGACCGGCGATTACCAAGCACCTTGCGAATATCTTTGCCGCCGGCGAATTGGACGAGCGGTCAGCATGTTCCATTTTGGAACATACTGCCGCCGACCGGAAAACCTATAAAACCCGCTATTACAACCTGGATGCGATTCTCTCGGTCGGCTACCGGGTGAATTCCACGCGGGCAACCCGCTTCCGCCAGTGGGCCAGCGCCCGCCTGAAGGACCACCTGTTACGGGGCTACACGCTGAACGAAGCGCGTCTGCGGCTGCAACAGGGCAGCATTCGCCAACTGGAACAAACGCTGACGTTGTTCCAGCAGAACCTGATCGATACCGCCGGCCTGGACGAAGCACGCGGGCTGGTGCGCGTGATCGCCGACTATGCGCGCACTTTTGTGCTGCTCAATCAATTCGACAGCGAGCGTCTGCCGCTCACCGATTTCACCGGCACGATCGGCTATGAAATTCGCTACGACGAGGCGGTGAATGCGATTGCTTTGCTCAAACAGGATTTGCTGACCAGGCGCGAAGCGGCGGAATTGTTCGGCAACCAGAAGGACGACAGTTTCGCCGGGATACTCGGCAACATCGTGCAATCGTTCGGCGGGGAGCATCTCTACCCCAGCGTGGAGGCGCAGGCGGCACACCTGCTGTATTTCGTGATCAAGAACCATCCGTTTTCCGACGGCAACAAACGTATCGGCGCGTTTCTGTTTATCTGGTTTCTGAAGCGCAATCGCCACCACTTGAAGGCCAGCGGGGAACTGAAAATCAACGACAACGCCCTGGCCGCGATTGCGTTGCTGGTGGCGCAGAGCAATCCTGCGCACAAAGACTTGATGATTCATTTGATCATGAATCTGATTCGGGGATGAAAACATGAGCGCCGTCGGTCAGCCCGAACGCGCGACGCAAAACCGCGTCATCGCGCTGTTTCGCGATAAGTTGGATTTTCGTGCCGGCATGATTGAGTCCTGGGGCCGTGGCATCGAGCGGATTCTGGAGGCGTGCAGCGCGGCGCGCGCACCCGCACCGGAGTTTCGCGCGGAGACCGCAGGGTTGTGGACGGTGTTTTCATTTTCCACGGAAACGCCGGTCATAATGCCGGTAGAAACGTCGGGGAAAACGTCGGGGAAAACGTCGGGGAAAATTTTGGTTCATCTCACCCAATATCCCCACGTCACTATTCCGGAATTGGCGAATTTACTCGGGATCGCCGAGCGCTCCGTTGAGCGCAATCTGCGGAAACTGCAACAGGAAAAGGTGCTTCGCCGAGTGGGGCCGGCCAAGGGCGGCCACTGGGAGGTCGCCGAATGAACGGTATCGGCCAGCCCGAACGCGCCACGCAGAACCGCGTTATCGCGTTGTTCCTGGGCTACCGCCATTTGGGTGATTAGAGCGACCGCGACGGCAACAGCAATATCGAGGAAGGGCTGTTGGCCGAATGGCTGCTGTGGTACGGCTATACGCACGCGTAGATTGCTCAATAGCCGCGAGTCGCCCGCCATCGTGTTCACCCGGCAGGGCAGCACCCAGCAGGGCAGGCAACGCGAGGTAAAGGAACTGGCTATCATGGAACTATTGCAGGGAGGGACGCTGACGTGACGAATGCAAACAATTACGAATCCACCGTGCTGGAAACCCTCGGGCGCGCGGTTGCCGAGGCGCTGGAGCGCAAGCGCCGCCTCGGTCAGTACGCCGTCGTTTGGCGCGAGGGGCGTGCTATGTGCATTGGTCCCGATGCGCCGGCCGTGCGCTATCCGGCTAGTGCCGAATCGGCGCGGGCGCGTGTGGGCGTGGCCGAGCCGGGGCAAAATGACTGAGGATACGGACGCTCTCGACGGCGATGTGACGCAGGCCGGAAAGTGGGCGGTGTTGAATTGAGCACCCCAGGTACCATCGGCCAGCCCGAACGCGCCACGCAAAACCGCGTCGTCGCGCTGTTCCGCGACGAACTGAAATACCGCCATCTAGGCGATTGGGGCGACCGCGAAGGCAATAGCAATATTGAAGAAGGGCTGCTCACCGATTGGCTGCTGTGGTACGGCTACACGCAGGCGCAGATCGCGGTGGCGCTGCATAAGCTGCGCACCGAGGCGGACAACCATAACCGCACGCTCTACGGCAATAATCAGGAAGTCTATAAGCTGCTGCGCTACGGCGTGCCGGTGAAGATCGAGGCGGGTAAGGTAACGGAGACGGTACGCCTGATCGACTGGGATGCACCGGAGAAAAACGACTTTGCCATTGCCGAAGAAGTTACGCTAAAGGGCAACCATGAGCGGCGGCCCGATCTGGTGCTGTATGTGAACGGTATCGCCATCGGTGTGATCGAGTTGAAGAACAGCCGCGTCACCATCGGCGACGGCATTCGGCAGTTGTTGTCGAACCAATTGCCTGAGTTCAATGAGTGGTTTTTCTCGACGGTGCAGATTACTTTTGCCGGCAATGATTCGGAGGGGTTGCAGTACGGCGCCATCAAAACCGAGGAGAAGTATTTTCTCAAGTGGAAAGAAGACGAGGCGGATAACAGCCGCTTCAAACTTGACAAATACTTGCTGAAAATGTGCAACAAGCAGCGGCTGATCGAGTTGATGCACGATTTTGTGCTGTTTGACGGTGGTGTGAAAAAGCTGCCGCGCGTGCATCAGTATTTCGGCATCAAGGCCGCGCAGCAACACGTGCGCCAGAAAAAAGGCGGCATCATCTGGCACACGCAGGGTAGCGGTAAAAGCATTGTGATGGTGCTGCTGGCCAAGTGGATACTGGAAAACAACCCCAATGCCCGCGTTGCGATTATCACCGACCGCGATGAGCTGGATAAGCAGATCGAGCGCGTCTTCAACGAGGCGGGCGAGCCGATCAAACGCACGCGTAGCGGGCGTGATTTGATGCGTCAGCTTGAGCAGGCCGCGCCGCGGCTGCTGTGTTCGTTGGTACACAAGTTTGGGCCGGATGCGCGGGGGAGGAGTGATACCGAATTCGAGACGTTCATTCGGGAGTTGGCGGCCCAGCCGAGCAGGGTGATGGGAGAAGTCTTTGTTTTTATTGATGAATGTCATCGTACCCAAAGCGGCAAATTGCATCGCACGATGAAGGCGGTCATGCCGAATGCGGTGTTTATCGGCTTTACCGGAACACCACTACTGGCGCAGGACCGGGCGACCAGCCAGGAAGTGTTCGGCGGCTATATCCATACCTACAAGTTCAGCGAAGGCGTCGAGGATGGCGTCGTGCTGGATTTGATGTATGAGGCGCGGGATATCGATCAACACCTCGGCTCGCAGGACAAAATCGATGCATGGTTCGAGGCCAAGACCCGCGCACTGAACGACTGGCAAAAGGATGAACTGAAAAAGCAGTGGGGCACAATGCAAAACGTGCTCAGTTCGCGCGCGCGCATGGATCGGGTGGTGGCGGATATTGTGTTCGATTTCAGCGTCAAGCCGCGCTTGTCGAATGAGCGTGGCAACGCGATTCTGGTGGCGTCAAGCATTTACGAGGCGTGCAAATATTTCACGCTGTTCCAGAAAACGCCGTTCAAGGGCAAGTGCGCGGTGGTGACGTCGTATAACCCCTATGCCGGAGACGTGACACGCGAGGAAACCGGCGCCAACACCGAGACCGACAAGCAGTTTATCTACAACACCTACACCGATCTGCTGGAAGACATCGAAGCCAAGCCGGGCATGAACAAGACCGAAGTCTACGAGGAGCGCGCCAAGGTGCTGTTCACCAAGGAGCCGGCCAACATGAAGTTGCTGGTGGTAGTGGACAAGCTGCTCACCGGCTTTGACTCGCCGCCTTGCACTTACCTCTATATCGACAAGTCGATGCAGGATCACGGACTGTTTCAGGCGATCTGCCGCACTAACCGGCTGGATGGCGAGGACAAAGATTTCGGTTACATCGTCGATTACAAGGATCTGTTCAAGAAGGTGGAGGATGCGATAGCGGTTTATACCTCGGCGCTGGATCACAGTGCCGATGGTGTTGACCCCGCAGTGCTGCTGCAAGACCGGTTGAAGAAGGGCCGTGAGCGGCTGGACAACGCCATTGAGGCGCTTGCGATGCTTTGCGAACCGGTGGCGCCGCCTAAAGGCGAGCTTGAGCATATCCACTACTTTTGCGGTAACACCGAGATCGCCACCGACCTGAAAGAACATGAGCCGCAGCGGGCTGCACTGTATAAGGCGACCGTGGCGCTGGTACGGGCCTACGCCAATGTCGCAGACGAAATGGCTGCGGCGGAATATAGCGAAAGTGACGTCACGCGCATCAAAAATCAACTCAAGTATTACCTGAGTGTTCGCGAAACTGTACGCAAGGCCAGCGGCGAAAGCCTGTACCTGAAAGCCTACGAAGCCGACATGCGGCATCTGATCGATACCTATATCGAAGCCGATGAGCCGCGAAAGATTTCGCCCTTTGACAACATGGGGTTGCTCGAACTGATCGTGAAGACCGGCATCGGAGATGCCATTGCGTCACAGCTTGGCAGCTTGAAGGGCAACCAGAATGCCATTGCCGAGACGATTGAAAATAACGTTCGCCGCAAAATCATCAAGGAGCATCTGAACGATCCGGCTTTCTACGAAAAAATGTCAGCACTGCTGGACGAAATTATCGCCTCGCGCAAGGCGAAGGCGATTGAGTATGAAGCCTACCTGCGGCGCGTCGCCGAAATCATCCAGCGCGTGGAGGCTGGGTTCGCTTCCGGTATGCCTGAACAACTGAATACGCCTGGACGCCGGGCGCTCTACAATAATTTAAGTGGGGAAGCCTCTGTGCAGCGGCGTTTGCGCGCGGCATCGGCTTCGGCGACCGTGGCGGGAGATGACGTTATCGATCTGGCGATGAAAATCGATGACGCCGTGAAAACCGTGCGCCGCGATGGTTGGCGCGGCGTGCAGACGCGCGAGCAAGAGATCAAAGGCGCGTTGTACGGCATTCTGCAAAGCATGGATGAGGTGGAGCGTATTTTCCTCATCATCTGGGCGCAGAAAGAATACTGATGGCAACGCACATTGCACTTGGCGATATTGCCATAAGTGTTGTTAAAAAAGACATTAAAAACATACACTTAAGTGTGTATCCCCCGATGGGTCAGGTACGCATTGCCGCGCCCTCGCGCATGAACGTGGATACCATCCGGGTGTTCGCTATTTCCAAGCTGGGTTGGATCAAGCAACAACAAAAAAAGTTTATCGAGCAGGCGCGTGAAACGCCACGCGAGTTTCTCGAAAGAGAAAGTCACTATGTTTGGGGAAAGCGCTATCTGTTAAGCATTGTCGAGCGCGATCAGGCGCCGGCGGTTGCGCTGACGCATGGCCGGATGGTGCTAACGATGCGCAGGGCAAAGGACGTGGTGGCGAAAGACGCTATCGTTGCGCGGTGGTATCGCGAGCAACTCAAGGCGGTTGTGCCCGAAATCATTGCGAAGTGGGCGCCGCTTACCGGCGTGAGCGTGGAACGGATTTTTATCCGGCAGATGAAAACCAAATGGGGGAGCTGCAATCCGCGCGCGCGCACGATCCGCCTCAATACGGAACTCGCGAAGAAGTCAAAGGATTGCCTCGAATACATCGTCTTGCATGAAATGGTGCATCTGATCGAGCCAACGCACAATTCGCGCTTCGTCGCGCTGATGGATCAATTCATGCCGCAGTGGAAATTTCAGCGGCAGCGGCTTAATCGGCTGCCTGTTCGTCACGTAGATTGGGACTACTGACGCTGGAGGAGCGGCGGCTGGACTACGCAGCCATCCCCTCCAGCATAAACGGCAATATCCCGCCGCGCTTCACAGACATATTGCCGGTTTGAATATCCTGCCGCCTACGTGCTATCGCACTGCGCGCTATCACACTTGCACACAATTAATGATTGGCGTAGTGTTGTGGTATAGAATCACATTATATTCCACAAAACACATAAGCAATTGATTAAATTAAGTTATTTCGATATTTCGTTGCACACGGCCTATGCCCAGGCGAAGGAGTTGGCATTTGCGCAGCCGTCAGTGCCGCTGCTGACGGCGGGCAGCCTGCAAACCGAAAAACGCGCGCGCGGGCAGTTTGTTTATCGCTATCGTTATGATGCAAACGGCAAGCGTGTAGCAGAATATCTGGGGGCGTTGTCGGACGCGGCGACCACGGCCAAGGTCGAGCAGGCCACGCAGGATATTGAAGACCAGGGCGCCATTGGCGAATACAGTCGGCAATTGCGTCGGCTTGGGTTTTACGGCGCGGACAATTCGACAGTGACAACGGTGGCCGCATTATTCAATGCGGGCGTGTTCGGCGGCGGCGGCGTGCTGGTGGGCACGCATGCCTACGGCGTGATACTGAATGAACTCGGTGTGTCGGCGTCGCCGTTCCCGATGACCGAGGATGTGGATGTGGCGCGCGCCGCGCGCATTGAAGTCGCAGGGTTGCCGGACGATGGATTGCTCGGTTTGCTCATGCAGACGGGCTTGCCGTTTCATGAAGTGCCTACGCTCAAACGCGGCGGGCCGTCCACGTCATTCAAGGTGCGTGGCCGCAAACTGAAGGTGGATTTGCTGGTGCCTGCGCGCGGCAAACCGTATCAAGCCGTTGCTGTCGCCGAGTTAGGCGCGCACGCAATGGGCTTGCCCTATCTGGAGTATTTGCTCAAAGACACTGTGTCGTCGGTGTTGATTGGCCGTGACCGCATCGTTCCGGTAACCGTGCCGCATGCGGGTTGGTTTTGCCTGCACAAGCTGGCGTTGTATTCGCTGCGCACCGGCGCCGATAACCCTAAACGCGAGAAGGATGTTTTTCAGGCGGCAGTGCTGGCGCAGGTGCTCGCGCACAAGGCGGATTTTCTACTGACGGAGGCGATGGAAGGCGTGGACAAAAAGCTGAAATCCAGAATTCGGCCGGGAGCGAAACGCGCGCTGGCTTTGCTCGGCGAGGGTGCCCCAGAGGCTACGACCCTGCTGGAGCGGCTGGCTTGATTGTGGAATAACACCGGTTGCTGTTCCACAATTCAGTATACGACGCTACGCCGCCATCCCCGCCAGCACAAACGGCAAGATCCCGCCGCGCTTGACGTATTCAATCTCGGCCTGCGTATCCAGCCGCAGCGTGAGTGTGACGTTTTCTGTGCGGCCATCCGCGTGGTGTATCACCAGCGTCACGGCCTGACGCGGTTTTGCGGTGTCGGTAAGCCCCAGCACATCAAACTGTTCGGTACCGTTCAGTCCCAATGTCGTAACCGTCACGCCCGTCGGCAACTGGCACGGCACCACGCCCATGCCCACGAGGTTGCTGCGGTGGATGCGCTCGAAGCTGCCAGCGATGACCACGCGCACGCCGAGCAGGCGCGTGCCCTTGGCGGCCCAGTCCCGCGCGCTGCCGGTGCCGTATTCCTCGCCCGCGATGACGATCAGCGGTGTTCTCTCTTTTGCGTAGCGCATCGCGGCGTCGTAGATGCTCATCTGTTCGCCGCTGGGTTGATGCACGGTGACGCCACCCTCGATGCCGGGGGTCATCATGTTGCGTAAACGGATGTTGGCGAAGGTGCCGCGCACCATGATTTCGTGATTCATGCGGCGCGAGCCGTAGTTGTTGAAGTCGCCTACGGCAACGCCGTGTTGTTGCAAATACTCGCCGGCGGGCAGCGATGGCTTGATGTTGCCGATGGGGCTGATGTGATCGGTGGTGATGCTGTTGCCGAGCAGCGCCAATGCGCGCGCGCCGCGATAGTCGATGAGGCTGGATTTTGTCAGCGCAGCGTCGGATACCCAAGGCGGTTCCTTGATATAAGTCGAATCATTGCTCCATGCAAACAACTCTCCCGTGCCCTGTGTAATCGTTTGCCATAGCGGATTCATCTGATCCGCTGTCATGCCGTAAACCGCGCGGTAATGTTCAGGGTTCATCGCCGTGGCCATGTGCGCCGCGATCTCGTCGGGCGTGGGCCAGATGTCTTTCAGGTAGACGGGCTTGCCCGCGGTGTCGGCGCCCAGCGGCTCGCTGGCCATGTCGATGTCGATGCGCCCGGCGATGGCAAAGGCCACGATCAGCGGCGGGCTCATCAGAAACGCCGCGCGCACCGCCGGGTGGATGCGCGCCTCGAAGTTACGGTTGCCCGATACCACGGCAACGGTGACGACATCGTTGTCGATGATGGCTTTTTCGAGAGTGGCGTCGATGGGGCCGGTGCCGCCAAAGCAGGTGGCGCAACTGTAGCCCGCGATGTTAAAGCCGAGTTGGTCGAGATACGGTTGCAGGCCTGCGGCGTCGAGATATTTGCTTACCGCCACCGAGCCGGGCGTGAGCGAGGTTTTTACCCACGGCTGTGATTTCAAGCCGCGCGCCACGGCTTTTTTCGCCAGCAGGCCGGCGGCCAGCATCACGCCGGGGTTGGAGGTGTTGGTGCACGAGGCGATGGCGGCGATGACCACATCGCCGTCACGCGGGCCTTGGTTCCTGTCTTTGCGCAGCGTCGTTTTGGCGTAACCGCCGTCGGCGACCGGCTGCGTGAGTAATGCATCAAAGCGCGGTTTGATGTCAGCCAGCGGCACGCGATCCTGCGGGCGCTTGGGGCCGGCCACATTGGGCACGATGGTGGATAGATCGAGCGTCACGACTTGCGAGAAATCCACTTCGCCCGGTTTCGCCGCGCCGAAGATGCCCTGCATGCGGTAGTACGCCTCGGTGGCGGCAACCTGCGCTTCGTCGCGCCCGGTCGCGCGCAGGTAGCGCAGCGTTTGTTCGTCCAGCGGGAAATAGCCGACCGTCGCGCCGTACTCGGGCGACATGTTCGACACCGTGGCGCGGTCGGGCACGGTAAGGTTGGCCACACCTTCGCCGAAAAACTCCACGAACTTGCCGACCACCTTGTGCCCGCGCAGCATTTCGGTGACGTGCAGCACCATGTCGGTGGCGGTAACGCCGGGCTGCAATGCGCCGATCACATGCACGCCGACCACATCGGGCGTGAGCAGATACACCGGCTGCCCCAGCGTGGCGGCCTCGGCCTCGATGCCGCCGACGCCCCAACCAACACAACCCAGGCCCGCGATCATGCCGGTGTGCGAATCAGTGCCGACGAGTGAATCGGGGAAATACGCGCCGCCGCGTTCCAGCACGCCGGGCGCGAGGTATTCCAGATTCACCTGATGCAAAATGCCGCCGCCGGGCGGAATCAATCGGATGCCCTTGTACGCCTGCATCGCCCATTTCACGAAGCGAAAGCGCTCCGCGTTGCGCTGAATATCGAGTGCGTTGTTTTTTTGCATCGCATCCGCCGAGCCGTGGTAATCGACCGTCAGCGTGTGATCCAGCACCATGTCCACCGGCACCTTGGGTTCGGCCAGCGACATCGGCAGCCCGCGCCGGTTGACCTCGCCGCGTATCGCGGTCAAGTCGCCCAAGAGCGGTATTCCCGCCATGCAGTTCAGCACCACACGTCCGACAATGAAAGGAATTTCCGCGGTGCGCGGCGCGTTGGGTTGCCATGAAGCCACTTCGCGCACCTGTGCTTCGGTAACGAGATTACCGCCGCTGTTACCGGAGTTACGTAATAGGGATTCAAGCACGATACGCAGTGAAACCGGCAGGCGTGAGATTTTTCCGAGACCCTGTTTTTCCAGCGCGGGCAGGGAGTAGCAATGGCCGGTTTTGCCGTTGCCGAGGTTGATGTTGATTTTGCAGGCGTGTTTGAGGGTCATGGTCTTATCGTGCTAATTGCGAAAAAAGTGAACGGGAACGACGGTGGGGTGTTGTCGCGGTTTCGTGATGGCATTGCTAAAGTATTCGTAACTATATGTTTTTAAACAATAATTTATGATGCCTTGCGCAGTGCTTGCTGAAACCGCAGTTTCAGTTCCGTGCCGTCACGCGGCGGCAGAATAAATTCACCGCGATCCATCGCCACTTTCACGCCGGCGAATACCGGCCCCGGCGCTTTGAGGATGCGCGGCAGCCACGTCTTGAATTCCGCTTCGGTGTAAATCGTGCCCGCTTCCTTGAACGAGGTCGCGCGCGCCACGCCTGCGAACTCGGTGCCGAGTTGGGTATGCGTTTGTTGCATGCCGGTTTCGCCGTAGTGTTCGTTGTCCATCACCACGATGGCGAGATTTTTCGGCTGCTTTGCGCCGATGGTGGCGAAGCTGCCCATCGCCATCAGCATGTCGCCGTCGCCGGTGATTACGATCACGCGGCGCTTGGGTTGCGCGAGTGCGAGGCCGAGGCCGATCATCGCGGTGCCGCCCATCGCGCCCCACGTGTAGAAGTTCAGCGGGTTGTCGCCGCAGGCCATCACGTCGAAACACGGCGCGCCCAGACCGGCAACGACCAGGGCGTCGCCGCGTTGTTTGAGGATGGCGGCGACGACTTTGCGGCGATCCAGTGTTGGTTTTTTGTTCATTTGAATTCCTTCACACCTACTACACGCTGATCCATCAGCACCGCCACCGGGCGATTGGTGTTGAACGCCAGTTGGCACGCAGCCGAAATCGTCGGCCCGACTTGCTCGGCGTTGTCCACTTTTTTCACCACGCAACCAATCGCGGCCAGCACCGGCGCGGTGGCTTCGGCCATGGGTATCTGCCACGGATTAAATTCCGCCCAGGTGCCGCGCATGGTGACTATCATCAGCAGCGGCACGCGGCATTCGGTAATCATGCCCAGCATGTTGATGCAGTTGCCCGCGCCGCTGGATTGCACCAGCAGCACCGCGCGCTCGCCGCCCAAACACGCGCCGACGGCGAGCGCGACGCCTTCTTCCTCGGTGGTGAGCGGCACTTCCTTGATGTCTTTATCCGCGCGCACCATCTCGATCAGGCGCTTTAATCCGGTGTCGGGCACATAGGCAACCTGACGGATTTTTTGCGCGTGGAAGACGTCCATTACGGCGTCGGACCAGTGGGGTGGTGCTTGTGTTGGAGGCATGGCTTGATTCGAAGGATGAAGGAGGAAAAAAACGAGGGCGGTTACTCGGGTTTGATGTTGGCGGCTTTGACGACGCCTGCCCATTTTACGATTTCAGTTCGCAGCAGTTTGCTGAATTCATCGTCGCTGGTCGGCGTCGGGTCGAGGCCATTCTTGAGAAATTGTGCGCGGGTGTCGGCATCGTTAAGTATCTGGCGCAAGGTGTTGCTTAAGCGTTCGACGACAAGGCGCGGCGTTTTGGCCGTGGTAAGCAGGCCGTACCAGCCGTTGACCTCGTAGCCCGCGAGTCCGGATTCGATAAACGTCGGCACCTCGGGCATGGCGGTGGAGCGTTGCGCGGTGCTCATGCCCACCGCGCGCAGTCGCCCGCTATCGACGTGTGGTTTCAGCGTGGCGATGGAGCCGAAGAACATCGACACGCGCCCCGCGATCAAATCCGGCAGCACTGCGCCGCCGCCTTTGTAGGGAATGTGCTGCATGTCGATGCCGGCGGTAATTTTCAATAATTCAGCAGCCAGATGCGGCGGGCTGCCGGCGCCGGTGGAGGCGTAATTGACTTTGCCTTGCTGCGACTTCGCCCACGCGATGAATTCGCTGACCGATTTGGCCGGCACCGCCGGGTGGATCACCATCAGATACGGCCCGCTGGCCACCAAACCCACTGGCGCGAAATCGCGTTCGGTGTCGTAAGGCAGTTTTCGCACGAGGCTTGGGTTCACCGCGATGCTGGCAGAAACCATCAGCAGCGTGTGCCCGTCGGGTGTCGCGCGCGCGACGATCTCCGAGCCGACCACGGTGTTGGCGCCGCCGCGATTGTCGGCGATGAAGGGTTGACCGAGACGTTCAGCGAATTTATCCGCAACAATGCGACCGAGTATGTCGTTGGTGCCGCCGGCGGCGAAGGGCACCACCAGCCGCACCGGGCGGGTGGGGTAGGTTGCAGTCTGCGCATGGGCGGATATCACCAGCGCGGCGCAGATGGCGGCAAACGCAATGCGAAGCAAAGCACTCATGAGTCCCCCTCGTCATTCTGGCGCAAGCCAGTATCCACTTCCCCTTGGGGAAGGTAGGATGGGTGAATTCATCCGATCCGCAGGATATTCATCCGGTGCCGTGATTGTTGCACAACCGGGATTACGTGGATCGCTTGTTATAATTTGCCCCCCCTTCATCGTTACCCGGTTCACCCCATGCTCAAAGGAATTTCAGATCACGATGCCCACGCCGACATCCGCGAGGGCGTACGCGCCTTGTGCGCGCAATTTGGCAGCGCGTATTTTCAAAAAATCGATCAGGCGCGCGAGTATCCCGACGAATTCGTCAACGCGCTGACCAAGGCCGGGTGGCTGTCCGCGCTGATCCCGGAGCAATACGGCGGCTCTGGGCTGCCGCTGACCGCGGCCACCGTCATCATGGAGGAAATCAATCGCAACGGCGGCAACGCGGGTTTTTGCCATGGACAGCTGTACAACATGGGCACGCTGCTGCGGCACGGCTCCGAGGCGCAGAAAAAAAAGTATTTGCCCGGCATCGCCAGCGGTGAGCTGCGGCTGCAATCGATGGGCGTGACCGAGCCCACCACCGGCACCGACACCACCAAGTTAAAAACCGTGGCGATCAAAAAAGGCGACCGTTACGTGGTCAACGGCCAGAAAGTGTTCATCTCGCGCATCAATCATTCGGACATGATGATTTTGCTGGCGCGCACCACGCCGGTGAACGACGTCAAAAGAAAATCCGAAGGCATGTCGATATTTCTGGTTGACCTGCGCGAGGCCATCGGTAAAGGCCTCACGGTGACGCCGATCCGCAACATGGTGAATCAGGACACCAATCAACTGTTTTTCGACAACCTGGAAATCCCCGCCGAGAATCTGCTGGGCGAAGAGGGCAAGGGCTTCAAGCACATTCTCGATGGCTTGAACGCCGAGCGCATTTTGATTGCCGCCGAGTGCATCGGCGATGGCTACTGGTTCATCGACCGCGCAGTGAAATATGCGAACGAGCGCGTGGTGTTCGACCGGCCCATCGGCCAGAACCAGGGCATTCAGTTTCCGATTGCGCGCGCCTACGCCGGCATCGAAGCCGCCAACCTGATGCGTTACAAGGCCGCAGGCTTGTTTGATGAACACAAAGCGTGCGGCGCCGAGGCCAACATGGCGCTGATGCTGGGCGCCGAGGCGTCATGGGCGGCGGCGAATACCTGCATTCAAACGCACGGCGGCTACGGCTTCGCGGCGGAATACGATGTCGAGCGCAAGTTCCGCGAGACGCGGCTGTTTCAGATCGCGCCGATTTCGACGAATTTGATTTTGTCGTATATCGGGGTGCAGGTACTGGGCATGCCGAGGTCTTTTTAAAATAGTTCAATAAAAACAAATACTTAATAAAGTATTCTGCTCTGATCCCCTCCCCGCATGGCGGGAGAGGGCTAGGGTGAGGGGGCAGCCACCACACTTGGCAAAGTGGTGGGTTAGGGGGGGCGCAGTTGGGCACGCCGGGTGGGCAGTAAGGGGCGTTTATTTACGATAAGCCCCAAACGTAAAATAACGGCGCAGCTTATTTTAGGTTCGAGTTCAGTTGAGTTTTCGGTATCTGGAAAAACTCGGTATCGTAGGGCGGCTTAACGAGCGGCGGCGGGGAAGGGTGTTCTGCTATCGGCGGCATGTGGAAATGTTGAATGCGGAGTTGGAGTGTGCACGGTGATTATTCCTGCCGCAGCGTAAGTCAGGCTTTGATTGGATTTGGGTGCAAAGGCTGGCGGAGATGCTACTCGCATCTGTATCCGGATTAACTGATTGTTTATTGGCTTCAGGCCAAGGATAAATCGAGACGTGGCAATTCATCCGAAACTGTCCGAATCACCGTACGAAGTTCTCCAACCGGAGCATCGTTGGTTTCCTGCTGCCGAGGAACTGCGGGAAAAGTCCTATGAAAAGCTGCTGCCGCCTCTTGTTGCCAAGGTTCGCGTGGAAGTCAAAGCGTGGCGCGATGTCGGCTACAAGGGAGCTTCGGAAACCTCGCGCGCGCTGTTGCATTGGTGGTTCGATACCGAGCATCTGGTCGAACAAGCCGACGGTTCGCTCAATCCGTTTCGTTACTATTTCGCACAGCGCGAAGCGGTTGAAACGGTGATCTGGTTGCACGATGTCAGAAAAGCTCGTGACAAATTCGACCTGATGCGCTTTGACGCATCGGGCGCTGTTTCCGCAGGTATGTTTCCGGAAGACTGGCCGCGTTACGTCGTAAAAATGGCGACAGGTGCCGGCAAGACCAAAGTGATTTCGCTACTTATCGCATGGAGTTTTTTTCACAAGCTTTACGAGCCCAACTCGGCGCTTTCCAGAAATTTCCTGCTGATCGCGCCAAATATCATCGTGCTTGACCGTCTGCGCACGGATTTCGATGGGCTACGCATATTTTTTAATGACCCTATCCTGCCCGACAATGGTCATGAGGGCCGCAACTGGCGCGACGACTTTCAGTTAACGCTGCATATCCAGGACGATGTTCGCATTGTGCGCGACACCGGGAATCTCTTTCTCACCAACATACACCGCGTTTATCTGGGCGATGTGGTTGATCCGTCGCTGGAAGACGATGACCTGCGCGATTATTTTCTGTCGCCGTTCGGCCCGAAGCCCGCCGGCAAAACCACCGACAGCAAGACTGATCTTGGCGAAATTGTCCGCGAAATCGAAGAACTCGCCGTGTTTAACGACGAAGCCCATCATATTCACAACGAAAGAATGGCGTGGTTCAAGAGCATTCAGGATATTCACCACCGCATGCTGCAAAAGGACTGCCGCCTGACGCTGCAGGTGGATGTCACGGCCACGCCGCGCCACGATAACGGCGCTATTTTTGTACAGACCGTATCCGACTACCCGCTGGTGGAAGCCATCCACCAGAACGTCGTCAAGCATCCAGTGCTGCCCGATGCGGCCAGCCGCGCCAAGTTACAGGAGCACAAAAGCGCGCTGTTTACCGAGAAACACGCCGACTATCTTGCGCTCGGCATCGAGGAGTGGCGCAAGACCTACGCCGAGCACGAGAGGCTCGGCAAAAAGGCCGTGCTGTTCGTGATGGTAGACGACACCCGCAACTGTGATGAAGTTGGCGCGCACCTGCAAAAGATTTGCCCCGAACTGCAAAACGCAGTGCTGGTTATCCACACCAAGAGCAACGGCGAAATCTCCGAGGCCGCATCCGGTAAGAATGCGGACGAATTAAAAATCTTGCGCGCAGCTTCCAACGCAATCGACAGTTGGCAAAGTCCTTACAAAGCCATCGTTTCCGTGCTGATGCTCAAGGAAGGCTGGGATGTGCGTAACGTCACCACCATCGTCGGCCTGCGCGCGTATACGTCAAAGAGCAACATACTCCCGGAGCAAACGCTGGGCCGTGGCTTGCGGCGCATGTACTTCGGCAGCAATACCGAGGAAACCGTTTCGGTGATGGGCACGCCCGCGTTCATGGAGTTCGTCGAATCGATACAAAGCGAAGGTGTCGAACTTGAATACCGTCCGATGGGCGGTGGCGCGCGAGAGAAAGAAGATTCGCTGATCGTGGAAGTGGACAACGAAAATAAGCAAAAGAATATCGACGCGCTCGACATCGCGCTGCCCAGACTCACGCGCCGTTTCAACCGCGAATTCAAGCAACTTGATGCTCTCGATCCGGCAACGCTCGGCAATCCCAAGCTACCGCTGAAACCGTTCACACCGGAAGAAACGCGCGAGATCGTATTCAAAACCATGCTTGATGCGGAGGTGCATCACACCATTCAACTTGACGGCGCCGGGCCTGCGGATTATCGCTCCGTCGTCGGCTTCTTCGCGCGGCAGTTATTGAAAGACCTGCGGCTGGTCGGCGGTTACGATGTTCTTTATGGCAAGGTAAAAAATTTCCTTATAAATCAATTATTTATAGAATCTCCGATCAATCTCGAAGACGCAGTTGTGCTGCGCAATCTCTCCGAACCCGAAGCCGGAAAAATTCTCTTCGATTCGTTCAGGACTGCGATCAATGCGCTAACGGTCACGGATAGCGGCTCCACGCGCATCGAGGATTACATCCGCCTGCGCAACACGCGCCCATTCCGCACCGAGCACCGCCCCTACCTGACGGCGAAGAAGTCGATTTTTTCCAAGATCGTTGGCGAGCCGCGTGCCGGTGGTTTTGAACTCCGGTTTGCCAAGTTTCTCGACGATGCACCGGATGTCGTAGCATTCGCCAAAAATTATCTCGCGGTCGGCTTCAGGATCGATTACGTCAAGAACGATGGCGATCTTTCCACCTACACGCCCGACTTCATCATCCGCACCATCGACGGCACCATCTGGATCGGCGAAACCAAGGGCCGTGAAGAACTCGACCTGCCGCGTAAAATGACACGGCTGCGGCAATGGTGCGAAGACGCGACCAGCGCGGGCAAGGCCGGCGGCGGCCCCGATTACCGGTTTGTTTATGTCGATCAGGAAAGCTACGATCGGGACACACCTCGGGACTTTTCTGGTCTGGCGGCCGCGTTCCGGGAATATCAGGGCGCACCATGACACCGGACCAACTGCGGCGTTTACTCGATCAACTGATAGCGGGCTGGGAAAACGAATGCGTCGAATTCAAGGACGCCAACGATAATTTCTCGACCTCCGATATCGGCAGATATTTTTCTGCCCTGAGCAACGAGGCCAACCTGCGCGCGCGTGATTCGGCGTGGCTGGTGTTTGGGGTGAACAACAAAACGCGCACTGTCATTGGCACGAGCTACCGGGAAGACGCAGAGCGGTTGCAAAGCCTCAAGCATCAGATCGCGCAAGGCACCGACCCATCAGTGTCTTTTCGTGAGATTCATGAGCTGCAAACCTCGCAAGGGCG
>JANPOH010000064.1:0-21798 GCA_031427895.1 Betaproteobacteria bacterium | reverse complement strand
CATAGTTGTTCTATGCCTTGGCGATCTTCGGCATCGCAGCGCACACCGGCGTGCAGGCTGAATCCGTGCGCGTTGGCGCAGAGCGCATCACGCGAGCGATGCGGTTCGCGCAGATCACCACATCCTACGATGCCGCCTACGAGGGTGAGCACTTTGCGCCTGGCTCTCGGCCCGGCCGCGATACGGTAACTCGTCGAGGCCGCTTGCAGCGGCGCCAGCACGTTATCTGTGCATCGGCGGGCGAGGCGGCCTGCGTGTCGCACGGCATCAGCGATTTCACGCGGGCCCCGTGACGGATGCCGAGCGACTGGCCGATCATGCCGCCGATGGAAAGCCGATGAAGTGGCATTGTTTGACGCCGATGGCATCAAGCACGAGAATCACGTCATCGGCGAGCTGGTCGATGGTATACGGCCCGGGCGGCGCGCCGCTGCCGCCGTGGCCGCGCAAATCCATCCGCCGTCTTGTCCGGTGGCCAAACGCACGCCGCCGGTCACGCCAAGTCCTTGTTGAACAGGGTAAAATCGCCTGATGAACGTTCAAACTTACATGCAGGACGTGGGCCGGGGCGCGCGCGCGGCGTCACGCCTGCTCGCGCGCGCCGACACGGCCGCCAAAAACAAGGCGTTAACCGGCACGGCGCAGGCAATTCTGCGTGAAGAAAAATCGCTGCTCGACGCCAATGCACTGGATGTCACCGAGGCGCGCCACAAAAAGCTCGACGACGCGGCGATAGACCGGCTGATACTCACGCCCAAATCCATCGCCGCGATGGCCGATGGCTTGGAGCAAATCGCCAAGCTGCCTGATCCGGTGGGCGAAATCAGCGGGCTGAAGTATCGTCCCTCCGGCATACAAGTCGGGCAAATGCGCGTGCCGCTGGGCGTGGTCGGCATCATTTATGAATCGCGCCCGAATGTAACGGCGGACGCCGCCGGGCTGTGTCTGAAATCGGGCAACGCGGCGATTCTGCGCGGCGGCTCGGAGGCGCTGCATTCCAATCAGGCCATCGCCGCGTGCGTGCGCGAAGGGTTGCTCGCGGCGGGCTTGCCCGAAGCCGCGGTGCAGGTGATCGAAACCGCGGACCGCGCGGCGGTGGGCGAACTCATCACCATGCGCGAATTCGTCGATGTCATCGTGCCGCGCGGCGGCAAGGGGCTGATCGAACGCCTGCTGCGCGAATCGCGCATACCGATGATTCAGCACCTGGATGGGGTGTGTCACGTCTACATCGACGACAAGGCCGATTTCGACAAGGCGATCCGTGTCGCCGACAACGCCAAGACGCAGCGCCTCGGCACCTGCAACACCATGGAAACGCTGCTGGTGGCGCGCGGTATCGCGCAAACAATCCTGCCGCCGCTGTGCAAGATTTATCTCGACAAAGGTATCGAGCTGCGCGGTGATGAAGAATCCCGCCGCATCGTGCCACGGATGACTCCCGCGACCGAAGAAGACTGGCACACCGAATACCTCGCGGCGATTCTGTCGGTGCGCGTGGTCGATGGCCTCGATCAGGCTATCGATCACATCACCACCTACGGCTCGCGCCACACCGACGCCATCGTCACCGAGGACCTCACACGCGCGCGGCGCTTCATCACCGAAGTCGATTCCAGTTCGGTGATGGTCAACGCCTCGACGCGCTTTGCCGACGGCTACGAATACGGCCTCGGCGCGGAAATCGGCATCTCCACCGACAAGCTGCACGCGCGCGGGCCGGTCGGACTGGAAGGCTTGACCTCGCTCAAATACGTGGTGTTTGGCGACGGACACATTAGAATATAATCCTTTAAAAACAAATAGTTATATAATTTCCGCAGAAGGGGTGCGCCTTGCGCAGCGTAGTTTGATGGACAACACGGCGGAAAAATTCGACGAGCTTTCTCTCGACCAATTTTTCTCGGGCAATGTGGCTACCAGCGACCTGCCTGCGCTGACGCCGCTGCTCAATGCGCGCGCGATGCTCGACGCCTTCGTCATGGTGTTTCGTGGCGGCGAAGCCGAAATTCTGATCCGCTTGCTGGTCATGCGTGAAATCGGCGCGCGCCCGGATGCGCCGCGCTGGAGCCCGCAGGAACTGGCGCAACATTTTTCCTATCTCGATACGGTCAAACTCACTACCGTGCTGACGCGGCTGCGTGAATTCGGATTGCTGCTGTGGGACGCCGAGGATCGCACCTATCAGTTAAGCGGCACCGCGCGCGTGACGCTTTCGGCGCTCGCCAACGTGCTGGCCTTGCCGGCGGGCGAAGATGCCGACCTCGCCTACATCACCTCGCAGGTGGCCGCCGGACAAGCCATCGGCCGGCCCTCGCTGGAAGCGCTCAATCTGCTGCTCACCAAGTATCGCGAGTTGCAAAGAGAATTCGAGGATGCACTGACCAGCGGTTCTGAATTTCGTATCCGTCTGGCCAGCGCCAAGTTCAACGCCATCGAGTCCACTATCGAGAAGGGCAACGACATCATGCGCTCGCTGGTGAAAGACGGCGAGCTCGAAGGCGCGATGTACCGCAATGCGAAGGCCATCGGCCAGGCGCAAAGCCGCCTGTTGAGCATGCACGCCTCGTTCCAGCGCACGCTGCACGCAATCGAACTGCGCAGCATTTCGCTGGGCGGCAGCGGCCTGTCGTCGTCCGATGTCGCGCAGTGGCTACGCACGCG
The DNA here is from genome assembly GCA_031427895.1 of Betaproteobacteria bacterium. Classification (GTDB taxonomy): domain Bacteria; phylum Pseudomonadota; class Gammaproteobacteria; order Burkholderiales; family SG8-41; genus UBA5216. Next base: position 19,134 of record JANPOH010000064.1, on the reverse strand, counting down.
AGAACAAGATCAACTGGCTGCGCTGGGCGCGCAAGCCGTCGGCGGCATGCTGCCGCTGCCGTTTGCGATGAGCGATTTGATGCTGGATGTCGCTGAATTCGAATTGCTGGAACGCGAGCGCGCGGCACAGGAAAACACCGCGCTGCCGCCGCCATGCGACACGCCGGATACGCACGAAATGGCCAATGAACGTTTCGCCGCACTGGATCGTTACATCGAACAACTGAGCGGTATACGGGCGCAAACATCATTGGCAGACTCGGTGATCAGCGGCGGCTATGCCTTATCGGCGTACCGGCTGTCGCTGCTGGCGCTGATCGGCGACCCGGAATCGACCGAGATGCGCGGGCGCGTCGCCGACCTCGCGCGCCTGCCGCTGAACTTTTCATTGACGGCGGAACATGACATCGCGGGCCATGACGAAGTGGCGGAAATCAGCCGCGGCACGCTCGCCCCCATTGCTCAGGACGCGCCATGACCGGCGACGCGCAAGCGCTGATCGCGCGCCTGATCGCCGAACGCTGGATGCCGCGCAGCGAGCCGCTGGCGCGGCGCGTACTGGTGGACGAGGCGTTTCGCGAAGATATCGAACAACGCCTCGCCGCTTGCGGTCTGCGTCTGCTCGACAACCCGTACGCCACGCACATTGCGCTGGGCCTTGCCAACGCCGCCGAAGAGCCGGTGATGGCGCGCGGCGGACAATGGCTGGCGAGCAATCTGAACCTGCCGCGTGATGGTGTGGCCTTGCTGGTAGTGCTATGGGCGTTGCTGATTTTGCCCAAGCGTGAACGGCAAGTGTCGCGCCGCGACAATACCGATATCCAACAAAACGACATGTTCGGCATGGACAAGCCCATCCCCACCGGCGCGGATGTCGAAGGCAGCGTGCAGGAAAGCGCGCTGCTGGCGGACTTCGGCAAACAGCTTGGCGGCAAAATGCGCGTCAACGTCAATCTCGGCCTACTGTCGCGTCACGGTTTTATTGAACGCCACGGCGGTGTGATACACGAAGGCCCGCTGCTGGATTTGGCGCTCGATCACAGCATACTCGCGCCGCGCATTCTCGATGGCGCACTGGCCGAACTGCTGGCGGCGCGCATAGCAGATAAATTGGAATAGCGACCGTGTTTCATCTCAAGAGTATCGAGCTCGTCCACTGGGATTACTGGCGGCGTTTTCGTCAAACGCTGGACGCCAGCATCGTCGCCATCGTCGGCCCTAATGGTTCCGGCAAAACCACGCTGCTGGATGCGCTGCGCACGCTGTTCGCGCTGCCGTGCGCGGGCAAGCGCGATTACAAACGCTATGTGCGTCACGCCAATGAGCCGTATGCGTGGCTGCGCGCGGTGGTGGATAACCGGCGCATCGGCAACGCACGGCACCCGTTTTTCCCCTTGATGGAAGATGAAGTTACCCTGGTGTGCCGCATTCGCAAACAGGGTGGCGACTGGCAACGCCAGTATTTGATCGCGCCGGGTGACGCGCCGATTGATGATGCCATGGAGCGTTCGCCCGACTGGCTCGGCGTGCGCGACTACGAGCGGCGCCTGGCCAGCGGCGGACTCACCGCGGCCATCGCGCAAGTGCTGTCGCTGGAGCAGGGCGAGACCGATCGCTTGTGCGAATACACGCCAAAGGCTTTGCTCGATCTGGTGTTTCATGTATTTGGCGACAAGCGCGTGCTCGATGATTACACGAAGGCGCGCGCCGATCAGCGCGACGGCGAAGCCGAACTCGACAAACTCGACAGCGACTGCAAGCGCACCGAGTTCGAACATCAAACGTTCATCCAGCGCGCGAATCTCTACCTTGAGTGGCGCAACCTTAAAGACGAGGAAATACGACTGGAATCCGAGATTCGCCCGCGTGTCGAACTCGCCGAACTGCGCCGGGACGTGCGCGGGGCGGAAAGTCGGCTCGAAGGCTTGCGGCGGCAAGCGGCGGAACAGCAGGTCGTGATCGAACAGGATCAACGACGGCTGGCGCGCAATGCTGACGCGCTCGCAGCGACAAGCGCCGCGCAGAAAAACGCTACGATTGCAAGTGAGGATGCTGCGGCCATGCATAGCGCCGCGCTGACCCGCGCCACCGAAACTAAAAGCCTGCTGGGCGAGCGCGAACGCTTGCGCGCGCAGGCACGGGCCGCCGGCGGGGGTAACACGCAGGCCGCCTCGCGGCTGGAGCAGCACCGGCCACGGCTCGCGCAAGTCAAAGCCGACATCGCACATCGCATGGAGCGCAACGCGCGCTCTACAGCGCGCCTCGCAGCGCTACGCAGCGGTAAGTCCGCGCCGGAACCTTACGTTGCGCAACTGAGAGGCGCATTCGACGAGGCTGGCATCACGCATCTGCTGTTAACGGAAATTGTAGAAGTCACTGACTCGGGCTGGCAGGCTGCAGTGGAGGCGCTGCTCGCGCCCTATCGCCACTTGGTTTTGCTCAAGCGCGCGCGCGACCGCGACGCAGCATGGCGCATTGGGGAGCGCTTACGCTATCGCAGTTTTGTCACGCCCGATCTGGAGCCGCCACCCGACGCCGTTGCGGGCAGCGTGCTGGAGATTGCGCGTTTCACCGCTGACGCGCCCTCGTGGCTAACAGCTTGGTTAAATCGTGTGCAACGTGTCGAAGATGCCACCGCCGGCGCCAAGCTCGATGCGCGACAAGACTGGATTACACGTGCCGGCTATCACCGCGAACGTCGTGGGGCAAGGGACAGCAGCGTAGAGGAGCGGGATTTTCGTTTTGGCGAAGCGGCACGGCGCACGCAATTAAAAGTGCTGGAAACAGACTGTGCAGCGTTGCGCATTGAGCTAGACCAACTGGCAACCGAAGAAAAAAACCTGCTCGCCAACGTCAGCCGCGATCAGGCGCTGGTCTCTGGTGTCAACGCCGCCGCCCTGTTGGCCAGCCGCGCCGAGGAATTCGCCGCTGCCGAAACGCGACTGATTACCGAACAAGCCGCCGAGCAACAAGCGGCGGCAGCGCAAAGAGCCGCTACGGAGGAAGAAGGCCGATTGCGCGGAGAACAAGGCCGCCTGGGCGCCGAGCTGCGTCAAATCGAAAGTGCGCTCCAACAAGCGCGTAGCGCGTTGTCAGCGACACAAGGGCAGATTCATACGCTGGCCGACGACCAACAAAAACGCAATGAGCGCGAAGTGCATTTGCGCACGGGAATGCCTGCGGCGTGGCGTGACGAGCAGGCGCTGGAAAACCTGCTCGCCGAACAACAATCTCTGCAAGCCGTGAACTTGCGCATTAACGAAATTCAGCGAAAGCTCCAGCAGAATCAATGGGAAACGGACGAAACCGTGATCGCACGCCGCGACAAGTTGGCCGAGGACGTGCAGGCCAAGCGCGAACGCGTGGACACTAGCCGCAACCAATGCGAACGCGCCAAGAAAATCACCGAAGCCACGCGCGGCGAATACCTCAATGTGCTGCGCGCCACGGTGCGCACCTACGGCAAACATCTGCGCGAGTTGGGGTTGAAAGCGGGCATCGAAGTCGATTATGAAATGCCGCACCTCACCAACGAGGATGTGGCGCTGGCGCAAGCGGGTTTGATGGTCAGGTTCAACTTCGACCAGAAAGGCATGATCGGCATGAACGACGGCGAGGCCTCCGGCGGGCAACAGGTGATGAAGTCGTTGATATTACTGATCGCGCTGACCATGGAAGCCGAGCGTCCCGGCGGCTTTGTTTTCATCGACGAGCCATTCGCGCATCTGGACGTGATGAACATCGACCGCGTGGCGGCGTTTCTGCGCGCGACACAGGCGCAATACCTGATCACCACGCCGAGCACGCATAACATCAATGTGTTCAGCCCAGTGCAATTAACTTTGGTCACGCAGAAAAAACGCCCCGGTGAACGCTGGGCACCGCCGCTGGCAATGTTGCGCCGAGATGACAGCACCACCAGCATCACCTGAGGCGTGGTCGGCGCCCGACACCGATGGCGTATGCGCGCACGCCCTCGATGTGGGTGCGAAGACTACGTTGCGCGGCAAGCGCTTGCGGCGCGCCATGGCCGTGAATGCGCAAGTCATCGCCGCCTGGCCCGCGCCGTGGCGCAATTTGCTATTGCTGTGGCTGGACGGCGCCGCCAAACGCCGCTGGAACACCTTGATCGAGCGCGCCGGCAACGCCGGTTTTGGCGTAGCGCATGAGTTGATTGATGCCTTGCTGCGCGCGGGTCTGGTCGAAACGAATGAATCGCGCGAGCGCGGCCAATGGAAAGTTCAGCAGGTCACTTTTATCGAACGCGCCGCCCTGCGCAAAGCACTCGGCTTGCCTGATACCGATGCATTGCGCACACAGCTCGTGGACGAAATCGCCGCGCCGCCGCAGGAGGCGCGGCTGATGCCACTGTGGGCCGAGCTTGCGGATTATCCACCGGCACGCGGGCTGGAGCGCTGCGCGCTGCTGCGCAAACTTGACACATGGATCGCCGACAACCGTTTTGGTACGCGCCGTGACTTTGCATTGTTTGCTCGCGGTGCCACCAAAGCCGTTAGCGGCGCGGAATGGAAATGGCTTGAGAACCTTACGGATTTTGAAGCGCTTGGCATCGAGCGGCACACACCCGCGCTGTGGTTGCGCGCACCGCTCGTTCTCCACTTCGGCGGCAAAAGTATCGATCTGTCCGCTGCACCCGACATGATCGGTCTTTCACCAGAGACACTCCGTCAACTTGATGCGGCGGACGGCGACATTGGCTGCTGGCGGCTGGTCGAAAACCGCACCAGCTTCGAGCGCGCCGCGCGCGAACATGGCAACACCGATGGCGTAATCTGGTTGCCAGGATTTGCGCCAGGCTGGTGGAAAACAGCGGTGGGACGGCTCCTCAAATATAAACCTGCGGCGGCGAGAATCGCGTGCGACCCCGACCCTGCTGGCATGAACATCGCTTTAGAAGCTGGCGACTTGTGGCAGACCTGCGGCCTTGCATGGGTACCGTGGAAAATGAATGTTCAGGAACTACAGCAACTGGAGGCACGCTTACCTTTGTCCGGCCATGATAAAGTTGTTCTCGAACAACTGACTGATCGCATCCTGCCTCCCGCATTACAAGAACTCGCCATCTGGATGAAAGTGCATGGTGAAAAGGGCGAACAAGAAGGTTATTTGTGAGCCGCGAGGTCCGTTTCCACATCCTAATATTATGTAACTATTTGTTTTTATTGGATTTTTAATGCCGAAGCTGATCGAAGTCAAAGTCCCCGCCATCGGCGACTTCAAGAACATTCCCGTCATCGAAGTGCTGGTGAAGCCCGGCGATGTGGTGAAACCGGAAGATTCGCTGGTCACGCTCGAATCCGACAAAGCCACGCTGGATGTGCCCGCGCCGGTCGCGGGCGTGGTGAAGGAGCTCAAGGTCAAACTCGGCGACAAGCTGTCGGAAGGGTCATTGATTTTGATGTTGGAAGTAGCGGAACCGAGCGCGGCCAAGCCCGCGCCCGTGGCCGCACCCACGCCTCACGCCTCACCCCTCACGCCTCACCAGCAACCCCTCACGCCTCACGCACAAAAAGCGGATATGCACACCGAAGTCCTCGTACTCGGCGCTGGCCCCGGCGGCTATACCGCTGCTTTCCGTGCGGCTGACCTCGGCAAAAAAGTGGTGCTGGTCGAACGTTATCCCACGCTCGGCGGCGTGTGTCTGAACGTCGGCTGCATTCCGTCCAAGGCGTTGCTGCATGTGGCAAAAGTGATTACCGAAGCGGACGACGCCGCGCACACCGGCATCACCTTCGGCAAACCCGCGATTGATCTCGACAAACTGCGCGCGTGGAAGTCCGGCGTGGTCGGCAAGCTCACCAAGGGTTTGTCCGGGCTGGCGAAGCAACGCAAGGTACAGGTTGTCACCGGGCGCGGCGAGTTTGCCTCGCCCAACACCCTCAAGGTTGAAACCGCCGACGGCGTGAAGACCATCGCGTTCGATCACTGCATCATCGCCGCCGGCTCGTCGGTGGCGCGCATCCCCGGCTTTCCGTACGAAGACAAGCGCATCATCGATTCCACCGGCGCGCTGGAACTCGCACAAATCCCGCAGCGCCTGCTGGTGGTCGGCGGCGGCATCATCGGCCTTGAAATGGCGACCGTTTACGACGCGCTCGGCAGCAAAATCACCGTGGTGGAGTTGATGGACGCGCTGATCCCTGGCGCCGATCAGGACATCGTGCGGGTGCTGCAAAAACGCATCAGTAAGCGTTATGAAAAAATCCTTTTAAAAACAAAGGTTTACAAAATAGAGGCGTTGAAGGAAGGGCTTAAAGTCACTTTCGCCAGTGGTGATGCGGGCGGCACACAAAGCACCGACACCTTCGACGCAGTACTGATGGCGGTGGGCCGCCGCCCCAACGGACGCGACATCAAGGCCGAAGCCGCCGGTGTCAGTGTGAACGAACGCGGTTTTATTCCGGTCGATAATCAAATGCGAACCAACGTGCCGCACATCCACGCCATCGGCGATATCTGCGGCGAACCCATGCTCGCGCACAAGGCCACGCACGAAGCAAAAATCGCCGCCGAGGTCATCGCCGGACACAAGGCGTTTTTCGACGCGCGCACGATTCCGTCGGTGGCTTACACCGATCCTGAAATCGCCTGGATGGGCCTCACCGAAACGCAGGCCAAGGCGCAGGGCATCGCGGTTGAGAAAGCCGTGTTCCCGTGGGCCGCCAGCGGTCGCGCGCTGTCCACCGGGCGCGACGACGGCATGACCAAGCTGCTGCTCGACAAGACCACGCGCCGCGTGCTGGGCGCGGCCATCGTCGGCGTGAATGCAGGCGAGTTGATCGCCGAAGCGGTGCTGGCGCTGGAGATGGGCGCGGACGCGAAAGATTTGTGCCTCACCATCCATCCGCATCCCACGCTGTCGGAGACGGTGGCGTTTGCCGCCGAAATCGCCGAAGGTTCGATTACCGATCTGTACTTTCCAAAAAAGTAATCGCCTCTCACCGTGTCCTCGCCCATTAACCCCACCGTGGTTCGCGCGGCGTTCACCGAGAAAGACCGGCAGGCGCTCCGCATCAAGCGCTTTCTGATCGCGGCCGCTTCGTACGCGCTTGCTGCAGTGCTGACCGGGATCGGCGTGGCGCTGGGGTTTCTTGACGCGGAGATGGGGATCACCTTTGTCGTCATTTCCATCGTGCTCAACGCCGTGCTCTATGGCGTTTTTGTGTGCGGCCTGAATCAAAAATTTTCCGATCCCAGCCTTACGGAAATTCAGATACTTGCCGCGATAGGCGTGCTGCTGTTCCTCGCCTATCACGCCGGGCCGGCGCGCGGCGTTGTATTACTTTGGGTGCAGTTGATTTTCACCTTTGGCGTATTCCGCCTGAAAACGGTGCAACTGTGGCGGCTGGCCGGCGTGACCTGGGTGGCGCTCGGCGCGACGCTCTACCTTGCCCATGCGCGCAATGTGCGCGGTTTCGATCCCGCGCTGGAAATATTCCAGTGGTTGGTGGTGGGCGGCGTGCTGGCGTGGTTTACCTTCATGGGCGGCTATGTGAGCGCCATGCGCTCGCGCATGCGCCGCAGCGAGGCGTTCTATCGCACTATGTGGGAAACCGCCAACGACGCCGTTATCATCGTCAACGCCGACGGGCGCATCGATTACGCGAACCCGGCGGTGACCGCCATTTTCGGCCGCACCCCCGATGCGTTGACCGGCATGGAGATACTGCCACTGCTGTCACCCGGCGCACGCGAGGGCCGCGGCGACACGTTGCGACAATTCCTCGAGACATGCCGGAAGCCTGATGGCGACTGGGACTTGCTTGAAACGCGCTTCGTGCATGCCCAGGGCCACGAATTCCCGGCGGAGGTCTCGGCGGCCGAAATGCAGGTGGAAAATCACCGCGCCTATTTGGTGTTCATTCGCGACATTACCGCGCGCAAACAGGCGCAAGCCGAGCTGATCGCCGCGCGCATCGCCGCCGAAGCGTCCAGCCGCGCCAAGTCGCAGTTTCTCGCCAACATGAGCCACGAAATACGCACGCCGATGAACGGCATGCTCGGCATGGCGGAAATGCTGTTGCAGGATTCGCTCAATCCGCAACAGCGAGAGTCGGTGGGAATCATCCACCGTTCGGGGCAGGCTCTGCTGGGCGTGCTGAACGACGTGCTCGATTTTTCACGCATCGAATCCGGCCAGATCGAGATCGAACACAAGCGATTCGATCTGGCGCAGACCGTGAACGATGTTGCGACGCTGTACGAGACGCAAGCGCGTGGAAAATCCCTGCATCTGGCGGTCGATCTCGCGCCGGACCTGCCGCGCTATGTGACAGGCGACTCGGCACGGCTGCGCCAGGTGCTGACCAACCTGCTGTCCAACGCATTGAAATTCACTGCACACGGCGGCATTGATATCCGCGCCCGCCGCGAAGGCGCGGATGGCGTGCGCTTCGAGGTGCGCGACACCGGCGCCGGTATCGCGCCCGAGCAACAGGCGCGCATCTTCGACGCCTTCACGCAGGGCGACGGCTCGCTCACGCGGCGCCACGGCGGCTCGGGCTTGGGTCTGACGATCGTGCGCGGATTGGTCGTGCTCATGAAAGGCGACTGCGGGTTTGAAAGCACGCCCGGTTTAGGCACGCAATTCTGGGTTACCCTGCCCCTGCCCCGCTGCCGCGGAAGCGCCCGCCAACACGACCAAGACTGCGCCGCCGCAACACCCCGGCAAGAAAGTGCTGCTGGTCGAAGATGATGACGTGAACGCCCGGATCGCATCGCTCATGCTGACCAATCGCGGCATTGCCGTTACCCGCGCCGCCGATGGCGAGAAGGGCGTGGCGGCATTTACCAGCGCCACGACAGAAGCTGCCCCGTTTGACCTGGTGCTGATGGATTGCCAGATGCCGGTGATGGACGGCCTCGAGGCAACGCGCAACATCCGCGCGCTCGAACAAGCCCGCGGCGGGCGGCGCACGCCGATCTCGGCATTCACCGCGCATGCCTTCACCGGCTACCGCGAAGAGTGTTTGGCGGCCGGCATGGACGACTACATCACCAAGCCGATTAAAGCGCCGGAGTTCGACGCGCTGCTGGCGCACTGGCTCGGCCCGTGCAACGAGCCGCCGTCCTCGCCGACGTAGCCGCCCGCATGTCCATGCCCCTTGCCACCGGCCCCTTGCCTGCCGATATCCAGCAAGCACTGCGCCTGAAGCGCTTTCTGATCGCCAGCGTCATCTATGGCATCGGCGCACTGCTGATCGGCGTCGGTGCGTGGATGGACGTGTGGGAAAACGAGGTGTTCATCGGGTTCGTGCTCATTGCGGCGGCGATCAACGCGCTGTTGTTCGCGACGTTCAAATCGGGACTGAATCTCAAATCGTCCGACCCCAGCCTGACCGAGTGGCAAATTCTGGCCGCGATGGTCTGCATGCTCTACATCGCCTATCACGCCGGCCCGGCGCGCGGCGTCACGCTGCTGTGGGTGCTGCTGGGCTTCATGTTCTCGGTGTTCCGCCTGACCATCGGCCCGTTGTGGCGGCTGGCGATCATCACCTGGCTCGCGTACGGCGCGATGGTATGGCTGTTGCTGGAACGCCATGCCGCCATCGTGGACGCACGGCTGGAAATATTTCAGTGGCTGGTGCTGGGTGGCGCCCTGTCCGGGTTCACCTTCCTCGGCGGCTACGTCAGCGGTATGCGCTCACGCCTGCGCCGCAGCGAGGCGCTTTATCGCACCCTGTGGGAAACCGCCGCCGACGCGGTATGCATCACCGATCGCGATGGCCGCATTCAGTACGCAAACCCCGCCGTCACCGCCCTGTTCGGCCGTGAACCGGATCAGCTTATCGGCTTCTCCCTGATGCATTTATTGGCGGAATCCACCGCCAGCGCCGGCACCACCGAGTTAAAACGGTATTTCAATTCAATCGCGACGCAGACCCGCGCCACATGGCGTGAAACGGAAATGATTTTCCGGCACGCCGATGGGCGGGAATTTCCAGCCGAAGTGTCGGCCAGCGAAATGACCGTGGACAACCGGCGCTCGTTGCTGCTGTTTATCCACGACATTACCGCGCGCAAACACACGGAAAGCGCGCTGCTCGCCGCGAAAATCGCCGCCGAGGCATCGAACCGCGCGAAAACGCGGTTTCTCGCCAACGTGAGCCACGAAATTCGCACGCCCGTGAACGGCATCATCGGCACGGCGCGAATACTCGAGCATGAACCGCTGAGTGACCAGGGGCGCGAATACGTCGAAACCATACAGCGTTCAGGCAATTTACTGCTCGACGTGGTGAGCGGCATTATCGACTTCTCCAACATCGAAGCCGGCGAGATTCGTCTGGCGAAAACGGTTTTTGATCCGGCGGCGCTCGCGCGCGAGACGCATGAGCGCTTTGCGGGGCGCGCAGCCAGCAAGGGCCTGCGCCCGATCTGCACCTTGGCGCCCGATTTGCCGTCTTTTGTCACCGGCGACCCGGCCAAACTGAAACAGGTGCTCGCGGTATTGCTGAATAACGCCGTGAAATTCACCGAGCAGGGCGAAATCGAACTGCGCGTGAGCGCGCCTGACGAGTCGAACCTGCGCTTTGAAGTACACGACAGCGGCGTCGGCGTGCCCGCGAGCAAACGCGAGCCTATTTTCGACGCTTTCGCGCAGGCCGATGATTCATTGCCCCGGCGCTTCGGCGGCACCGGCCTGGGACTGACCATCGCCCGGCGGCTGGTACACCTGATGGGCGGTCAAATCGGCGTGGACAGCGAACTCGGCAAGGGTTCGGTGTTCTGGCTTGCGCTGCCGCTGCCGCGCGCGGCACAACCGTCCGCCGCCGAAACAGCGCGCAGCGCACAACCCCATGCCGGCAAGACCCTGTTGCTGGTGGAAGACGATGCGGTCAACGCCCGCATCGCACAGGTTTTGCTCGGCAAGCGAGGATGCAAGGTGGTGCATGCCGGGGACGGCGCGCAGGCGGTGACGGCGTACGGCGAACGCCCCTTCGATATGGTCTTGATGGATTGCCAGATGCCGGTGATGGACGGGTTCGAGGCCACGCGCTGCATACGCGCGATGGAACGCGCGCGCGGCACGCGGCATACGCCCATCGTCGCGCTGACCGCGCACGCCTTTGCCGGTTACCGCGAAGAATGCCTCGCGTCGGGCATGGACGATTACCTCGCAAAACCCTTCGCGCTTCCCGATTTTGATGCCCTGCTCGACCGCTGGCTCCGCGAAAAAACCAGCGCCGTTTAAACAACCCCCTCTCTTTCACCATCCGATACCACCCATGAAACTGCCCCTGGAAGGCGTCAAAGTCCTCGACCTGACGCACGCGCTCGCCGGCCCCTTTTGCTCGACCATGCTGGCCGATTACGGCGCCGAGGTCATCAAGCTCGAAGCCTTCGGCGCCGGCGACATCGCGCGCACCTGGGGCACGCCGTTGCCCGGCGGCGAGACCGCTTACTTTGTGAGCCTGCACCGCAACAAAAAGGGCATCGAGATTGATCTGAAGCACCCGCGCGGCAAGGAACTGTTTTTCGATCTGGTGGAGCGCTGCGATATCGTGATCGAAAATTTTCGCGTCGGCACGCTCGCAAAACTCGGGCTCGATTACGATAAAGCGCGCGCGCGCAACCCCGGCATCATCTATAGCTCGATCTCCGGCTTCGTCCAGAGCGGGCCGTATCGCGACCGCCCGGCGGTGGATCTGATTTTGCAGGCAGAGAGCGGCATGATTAGCGTCACCGGCGAGCCGGACGGGCGCGGCGTGCGCTGCGGCGTGTCCATCGCGGACCTCACGGCGGGGCACAACGCCGCGTTCGGCATCCTCGCGGCGCTGCGCGTGAAAGAAAAAACCGGCCGCGGGCAGCAAGTGGATGTATCGATGATGGAAGGCCAGATGTCGCTGCTGCATTCGATGATCGGCAGCTATCTGGCCGACGGCAACGTGCCCGCGCCGATGGGCACGGCCTACACCGCGTTAACGCCGTACCAGACCTTTCGCACCCTTACCAAGGATTTCGCGCTGGCGGTGGGCAGTGAAAAATTATGGAAAACCTTCTGCCCGGCGATCGGCCACCCGGCGCTGACGGATGACCCGCGCTACGCCAACAATCGCGCGCGCATGAAAAATCGCGCCACGCTGATCCCCGCGCTGCAAGCGATTTTCATGACACGCACCTTCGACGAGTGGGAAAATATTCTGCTCGGCGCGGGCATTCCATTCGGCGCGCTGAACAATATCGCGCAGGTCGTCGAGCATCCGCAGGTGAAGGCGCGCGGCTCGATGGTCGCCATCGAACACCCGAAGGTCGGCAAGACCAGCATCGTCGGCCCGGTGGCAAAATTGTCCGAGACGCCGGCGACGATTCGTTCGCCATCGCCATCGCTCGGCGAGCACACCGAAGAAGTGCTGCGCGATTTTCTGGGACTTGCGCCCGGCGCCATCGCTGATTTACGCGCCGCCGGCGTCATCGCCAAACGCTGAACCGCTTTTTCCCACTCACCCGGAGACCCTGCCATGAGCCGCCTGCCACCCGTTGATCCCGCCACCCTGACACCATGCAAGCCGACGAAGCCGCGCTTCACGATTACGTCACCGAACTGGTCACCAACCACGGCATCTCCGGCGCGACCCATCAGCGCGCGCTGGACGCCTTCGGCAAACGCGGCGTGGTGGAGTTGGCCGGGCTTGCCGGTTACTGCATCATGGTGGCAATGACACTGCTCGCGCACGACTTGCAGCCGCCCGCGGGCACGCCCGCGCTCTTTAAGTAAACCGTAAACTCAGGGACCAACACCATGGCACGAATTCTTGTGGTAGACAACGAACCCACCTGTCTCAAGCTCGCCACCACCATGCTCGCCAAAGCCGGGCACGAGACACTGAGCGCGGTGGACGGCGCGCAGGCGATTGAAATCGCGCTGGCCCAAGCACCGGAACTCATACTCATGGACATCGCCATGCCCGGCATGGATGGCGTCGAGGCGCTTAAACGCTTGCGCGCGGATCCGCGCACGGCGGGCATCAAGGTGGCGGCGCTCACGGCGTACGCCATCCGCGGCGAACGTGAGCGCCTGCTCGCCGAAGGCTTCGACGACTACCTGGACAAACCGATCCGCTACCAGGATTTTTCCGCACAAGTGGAAGCGATACTGGCGCGCAAGATCGATTAGGCTTGCCCTGCCGCTCACTCACGGTTTCGGCGCCAGCCCGATCGACTGCATGAACTCCAGTTGCTGCACACGCCGCATGGCGAGGTGCCTGGCGTAGTCCGCGCTGCCCATCCACAGGTTTTCCCAAAAATATTTGGCGGTGTGATCTTTCCACTCCGGGCTTTTGTAGACTTTATCGAGTTGCGTTTCCAGATGCGCGGCCGCCTCTTTCGGCACGCCCGCCGGCATCGCAAAGCCGCGCCCGGTGCCGAGGTGAATGTTGTAGCCGAGTTCTTTTAGCGTCGGCACGTCGGGCACCACGGACATACGCTGGGCCGCGCTGACCGCGAGCACGCGCAGCTTTTTGGATTCGACTGCCGACACGGCTTCGCTGATGTTCTCGGTGGAAAAATGCGTGTGCCCGCCCATCACCTGCATGATCGCCTCGGAGCCGCTTTTGAACGATACGGTTCTGAATTTCACGCCGGTTTCACGCTCGATCAGCCATACCAGCAGTTGAGCCGATCCGCCCGGGGAGGTGATACTGGCGGTCACCGTGCCGGGATCGCGTCGTGCGGCATCGAGGAATTCCTTAAACGTCTTGTACGGCGCATCAACAGACACCATCAGCGCTTGCGGGTCCTGCGCCAGAAACGCAATCGGCGTGAAATGCTCCGGCCCCAGTTGCAGATCGGGCCGCAACCCTACGGTGAGCATGGTAAGACTCGCCACCGCCATCACCGTATGCGGGTCGCCGCGTTTGCTCTTGACATGCGTATAGGCAATCACGCCGCCACCGCCGGGCCGGTTGGCCACATTGATCGGCTGGGTGATCCACTTGTTGCGCGTGAGGATGTCAGCCACCACGCGCGCAAGTATGTCGGTACCGCCGCCGGGTGAGGTATGCACCACAAATTCCATCGGGCGCGAGGGAAACGATTGCGATTGTGCAAACGCGCTCGCTGCACCGCCGGCAGCGATAGCGACAGCGCCCAAGCAACGCAGGCTCCAGCAGAATAAATTTTTATGCATAGGTAATACCTGAGTAACCTGATGGCTTAGTTTTTGACCAATCCCACGTGCACAAGAAACCCGCGAAACTCCTCACGGCGCGATTCGATGTATTTGCCGAACTGCGCGCCGTCAAGGTAAGTATCCTCGAAGTTGTTGTTGGTCGAGTATTCCTTCCAGAGTTTTGAGTTAAACGCGCGCTTGAGTATGCCCTCTGCCGCCGCCGCGGATTCTTTCGGCACGCCGGCCGGCATGGCGAAACCGCGGCCAGTGCCCACCACGATAGGAATGCCGGTTTCCTTCAATGTCGGCACGGCAGGCAGCGCAGCCATGCGCCGCTCGCCGGTGACGGCGATCACACGGATGCGCTTCGATTCGAGATGGGCGGATACTTCGCTCAGATTCTCGGTTGTGATCTGAATGTGCCCGCCCGCCACCGCCGTGCCAGCCTCGGCGCCGCTCTTGAACGACACGTATTTGAATTTGGCGCCTGTTTCTTTTTCGAGCATATACTGAAACAAGCGTCCCGATCCAGTGGGCGACGTAATCGCGGTCACCAGTGTGTTCGGTTCGCGCTTGGCGGCCTCGATCAAATCCTTCACGTTGTTGAACTTGCTGTCGCCCGTGACCGCGACCACCTGCGGATCCATGGCAAAAAACGCGAGCGGCGTAAAGTCGGCGAGCGTTAAACCGAAGTCCGGACGCGTCAACGCCGAAATGAAGGTGCCCGTCGCCACCGCCAAAATCACGTGCGGATCGCCGCGCTTGCCCTTGATGTAGTTGTAGGCGATCGCGCCGCCGCCGCCCACGCGATTCGAAATTTGCGGCGCCTGCGTCACCAGTTTCTCGCGCGTCAGTATCTCCGACATCAGCCGCGCGAACTGATCGGTGCCGCCGCCCGCCGCGGTGTGCGCGACGAATTCTAGCTGCTGCGAAGGGAAACCCTGTGCCATTGCCGGCGCGACGGTTGCGGCAATGGCCAGTACCACGGGTGTTTGAAACAGTATGCATGAAGTTTTCATGAAGCCTCCGTTGTTGTTGCACAAAGTGTAGCGCGCTTGCGGCGCGCGCAAGAAACATGGTTTTAATCGTTGTTTTTGTTGCCCTTTTCAGGGGCGTTGCAAAGGCGTAATATTACTGCCACTTTACCGCCCCATCCATCGGGTGGAACAATTATAAATTCAATAAAAACAAATAGTTATTGCAGCACTTTCACACCCCGGAGCACTGATTGAAAGCCACCGATATTTCCCATCCCGATTACTTCCACAAAGTTGTCGATTGCCAGTATGCCTGCCCCGCGCATACGCCCGTTCCCGAATACATCCGCATGATCGCCGCAGGCAAGTACGACGATGCCTACATGGTCAACTGGAAGTCCAATGTGTTCCCCGGCATTCTCGGCCGCACCTGCGACCGCCCGTGCGAACCCGCGTGCCGCCGCGGCCGCGTGGAAGAAGGTAACATAGCATTACGCAAGCCCGCTGCGCCCAACGAACACGGTGAGCACGGTGAACCCAAAGCCGAGCCGGTGGCGATTTGCCGCTTAAAGCGCGTGGCCGCCGACAACAAGACCAAAGACGGCGTATCCAAGCGCATGCCCAAGGCGCCCGCGAACAAAAACGGCAAGCGCATCGCGTGCATCGGCGCCGGCCCCGCATCGCTGACGGTGGCGCGCGATTTGGCGCCCCTGGGTTATCAAGTCACCATTTACGAAGCCGACCAAAAAGGCGGCGGCTTCATGCGCACGCAAGTGCCGCGCTTTCGTTTGCCTGAAGAAGTGATCGACGAAGAAGTCGGCTACATCCTCGATATCGGCAACATCGAATTAAAATCCGGCAAAAAGATTGATTCGCTGAAAGCGGTGCTCGCCGAAAACTACGACGCGGTATTCGTCGGCACCGGCGCGCCGCGCGGGCGCGATCTCGACGCGCCGGGACGCACAGAGGCCGCGGCCAACATTCACATCGGCATCGATTGGTTAAACAGCGTGTCGTTCGGCCACACCACCCAAATCGGAAAACGTGTCATTGTGCTCGGCGGCGGCAACACCGCGATGGATTGCTGCCGTTCCAGCAAGCGTCTGGGCGGCGAGGAAGTCAAAGTGATCGTGCGCTCCGGCTACGAGGAAATGAAAGCCTCGCCGTGGGAAAAAGAAGACGCGGTGGAAGAAGGCATACCCATCATGAATTTCATGGTGCCCAAGGCGTTCGTCCACCACAACGGCAAGTTGACCGGCATGACCTTCGACAAAGTGAGGGCCGAGTACGACGCCAAGGGTAAACGCAATCTGGCGCCCACCGGCGAGCCGGAAATTCTGGTGGAATGCGACGACGTGCTGGTGGCCATCGGCCAGGAAAACGCTTTCCCGTGGATCGAGCGCGACATTGGCCTCGACTGGGACAAGTGGGGCATGCCGGTGGTCGATCAAGTCACCATGCAATCGACGAATCCGAAAGTATTTTTCGGCGGCGACGCCGCCTTCGGCCCCAAAAACATTATCTGGGCGGTGGCGCACGGGCACGACGCCGCGGTGTCTATCGACAAATTCTGCCAGGGCAGCGACCTCAAGGATCGCCCCGATCCGATGACCAATCTGATCTCGCAGAAAATGGGTATCCACGAGTGGAGCTACGACAACGATATCTCCGACCAGCTCCGCAACAAGGTGCCCTGGAAAGATAAAAAAATCACCTTGAAGGATATTAAAGTCGAAGTCGAACTCGGCTTTGATGCGAAGTCGGGCTTTGCCGAAGCGCAGCGCTGCCTGAACTGCGACGTGCAAACCGTGTTCTCCGAGAAGCTCTGCATCGAGTGCGATGCCTGTGTCGATATCTGCCCGATGGATTGCATCACCTTCACCCCCAACGCCGACGAGGCCGAACTGCGTACGACGTTAAGCGCGCCATCGCTGCACGCCAAGACGCAAGACCTCTACATCTCCGAAACCCTCAAGATGACCGGGCGCATCATGGCCAAGGACGAAGACGTATGCCTGCACTGCGGCCTGTGCGCCGAGCGCTGCCCGACCGGCGCGTGGGACATGCAGAAGTACCTGATCGAGATGACGTATGCCGGCCCCGCCTGCCACAAGAAAACGCCGCAGAAACAAGCCGCATAAAATATTGAATTAAATCAAATACTTACATGAAACAAATCACAGCCACCAACGACTTCGTCGTTAAATTCGCCAACGTCAACGGCTCCGGCTCGGCATCGGCGAATGAACTTTTCGCGCGCGCGATTTTGCGCATGGGCGTGCCGGTCAGCCCGCGCAATATTTTCCCGTCGAACATTCAGGGCCTGCCCACCTGGTACGAAGTGCGCGTCAACGAATCCGGCTATCAGGGCCGGCGCGGCGGCGTGGACATGATGGTGGCGATGAATCCGCAGACGTGGGACAACGACATCAAGGAAATCGACGTCGGCGGCTATTTGTTCTACGACAACTCCAAGCCGATGCCAAAATCGAAGTTCCGCGACGACATCAACGTGATCGGCATGCCGCTCACGGAAGTCTGTAACGCCACGTATTCCGATCCGCGCCAGCGCCAGTTGTTCAAGAACATTATTTACGTCGGCGCGCTGTCGGCTTTGCTCGACATCGACCCTGCCGAAATCGAAAAACTCTTCACCGAGCAATACAAAGGCAAAGAGGCGCTGCTGCAATCGAACTTCAAGGCGCTGCAACTCGGCCGCGATTACGCGCTCGAACATCTGCCGTGCCCGCTGGGCATCAAGGTAAAACGCGCAGACAACGTCGGCGACAAAATTTTTATCGACGGCAACAGCGCGGCGGCATTGGGCGCGGTCTACGGCGGCGCCACGGTGTGCGCGTGGTATCCGATCACGCCTTCGTCCTCGGTCGCCGAATCCTTCATCAGCTATTGCCAGAAAATGCGCAAGGAGCCGGAAACCGGCAAGGCGCGTTACGCCATCATTCAGGGCGAAGACGAGTTGGCGTCGGTGGGCATCGCCATCGGCGCGGGCTGGAACGGCTCGCGTTCGTTCACCACCACCTCCGGCCCCGGCATTTCGCTGATGACCGAATTCATCGGCCTCGCCTATTTCGCTGAAATCCCGGTGGTGCTGATTAACGTGCAGCGCGGCGGCCCCTCGACCGGCATGCCCACGCGCACGCAGCAATCCGATGTGCTCTCCTGCGCCTATGCGTCTCACGGCGATACCAAGCATGTGCTGCTGTTCCCCGAAGACCCGAAAGAGTGTTTTGACATGACGGCGCAGGCGTTTGACCTGGCCGAGCGGCTGCAAACCCCAGTGTTCGTGATGACCGATCTCGATATCGGCATGAACACACGCCTGTGCGAACCGATGGAATGGGACGATACCAAGGCTTACGACCGCGGCAAGGTCATGACCCATGACGCGCTCGAAGCAGGCGCGGATTTCGGTCGCTACAACGACGTGGACGGCGACGGCATTCCGTATCGCACCTACCCCGGCACGCATCCGCAACACGGCGCCTACTTCACGCGCGGCACCACCAAAGACCGTTACGCGCGCTACAGCGAGGCCGGCCCCGATTACATCGAAAACGTCACGCGCCTGCTGCGTAAATTCGACACCGCCAAAAAGCTGGTGCCGCAACCGGTGGTGCGTCAGGCAAAAGAGACCGCGCGTTACGGCGCGATCTACTACGGCTCCACCAGCCCGGCGATGCAGGAAGCGTTTGATGTGCTGGCCGAGCAGGGCATACACGTGAATACGCTCCGCGTGCGCGGCTTTCCGTTCGCCGATGAAATAAATGATTTCATCGCCGCGCATCCGGGCGTGTTCGTGATCGAGCAAAACCGCGACGCGCAACTGAAATCGATGCTGGTCAACGAAGGTCAGATCGATCCCAAGCGCCTGATCTCGCTACTGCACTACGACGGCACGCCGATCACCGCGCGCTTTATCGCCGATCACATTTCCAAACATATCGCGGCACATACCGTGGTGCCGATTCAAACCGGGCGCATCAGCGCCTAATATCTCCCTTCTCC
>JANPOH010000063.1:0-4257 GCA_031427895.1 Betaproteobacteria bacterium | reverse complement strand
GTGCATCGGCGTGCTGCTCACGTATATGAGCTGGCGCAGCGCGCTGATCGTCAATGTGATCCCCGGCGCGGTGATGGCGGTGTTGATACTGGTGGTGCTTGGCGCGTTCACCATGGAATCCAACCGCGGCAAAGCCGCCGGCGCCAAGCCGCGCGGCGGCGCGACCGCGTACTTGCGCGAGGTCGCCGGCCTGCTGCGCCACCGCGGCCTGATGCTGATTGCAACCAGCGGCATGTTTCGCGTGGCGACACAAACCGGGCTGCTGACGTTTTTGCCGGTGTACCTGGCCTACGAACTCGGTTATTCGCCGTGGGCGGTAGGCATGGCGATGACGCTGCTGCAAGCCACCGGCTTCATCGCCGGCCCCATCGGCGGGCATGTCTCCGACATCATCGGCCGCAAAAAAGTAGTGATCGCCAGCATGGCAGGCACCGCGCTGGTGATCCTCGGCATCGTGTTCGCGGGCAAAACGCCGGTGTTCATATTGATCGTGGCGCTGCTAGGCTTCTTTTTATACGCCACGCGCGCGGTGTTTCAGGCCTGGACGCTCGAACAAACCCCGCCGCATCTGGCCGCCACCGGCATCGGCATCAACTTCTCGATGCAGGGTCTGGGCGCGGCATTCGCACCGTTCATGTTCGGCTACATCGCCGACCATTACAGCATCTACACCGCGTTTTATTTTCTCGCCGGGCTGGTGGTGATCGCCAATATTTTGATTTGCTTTATGCCGGGGATGACGCGAGGGGCGGAGAAAGCTGCGGCATGCGAAACAGAATTTGTAGCCCGGAAGTAGCGTAGCGTATTCCGGGGAGCGGAACCCCGGATTACACTTGCTGAAAGCAAGTGCAGTCTGAAGCGTCGGTAGTTTTTAGGCTACTTCAAAGGCTTCCATGCGTAATCCCGTCAGCAAAGCGTTGTGGTCGTTCGGTTTTTTCGTGCTGGGAGCCGGGCTGGTTCTCTATTCGCTTGGCAGCTATGTCGATAGAACAGTTCCTGCAACAGATGCTGTTATGACTCCCTTCGTAATCGGCGCCGTCATGACATTGGTCAGCCTCCCCATTTTTTTGTGGGCGCTCTTCTCGGCCATCGGTTATGCACGCCTGAAGTCGGGCAAGGGTCTGGTCACCCGCTGGCACGTCAGCGCCGCCGATTGGGACCGCTTCCGCGCTTTTGACAAGATTCGTGCCGCCGAGGACCCATCATGGCTGCGAAACGACATACACATCCGAACACAAACACCACCTCGGGGCGTGGATGTCATCGTGGGTCGCGGCGACATCATCGTCGATGGCTCATATCACAGCATCGCGGGTCTGGACCGTCACGGTCGTGAGATCAACTGGCTCAACGCGCCGGTCGATCCCGAATGCATCGAATTTCCCAAGTCCTTTCACACGAGAAGCGGCTCGGTGGACACTACCTTGCGCGTACCGGTGCCCGCCTCCGCGCGCGCCGAAGGCGTGCGCGTATTCGAGCACTATCAACCCAAGGAAAATCCGATCCTTAACCCCACCCCGGCCGGTTTGCGACGCGACGGCATCATCGTGCTCGTACTCAGCCTGTTCGTCGTCGTGGTTATCGGCGCATTGCTCGCGTTGACGCTGGGCGCTCCATTTCCAGCGTTTCTCATGCCGGACTCCATGCGCATAGAGAAATCACCCGATAACGAAACAGTGTCCGTCGCAGGGATTATTGTTGCTCTTGGTTTTGTCATGTTCTTTGGCCTTGTCGGTTCAATCGCGGGACTATGGCTGATTATTTTCCGCAAGCGCCATGCGATCCTGGCAAAGGTAATGGTGGCCATGCTTTTGCTTTTCTTTCTCGGTGGAATCCTTCTCCAACTCGTCTATCTATGGATCGGGTGAAGATATTGAGGACCCGTAGCCCGGAAGTAGCGTAGCGTATTCCGGGGAGCGGAACCCCGAATTACACTTGCTGAAAGCAAGTGTAATTCGAAGCGTCGGTAGTTTTTAGGCTACTTCAAAGGCTTCCATGCGTAATCCCGTCAGCAATACGTTGTGGCCGTTCGGTTTTTTCGTGCTGGGAGTCGGACTGGTTCTCTATTCGCTCGGCAGCCATGTCGATAGAACAGTTCCTGCAACAGATGCTGTTATGACTCCCTTCGTAATCGGCGCCATCATGACATTGGTCAGCCTCCCCATTTTTTTGGTGGCGCTCTTCTCGGCCATCGGTTATGCACGCCTGAAGTCGGGCAAGGGTCTGGTCACCCGCTGGCACGTCAGCGCCGCCGATTGGGACCGCTTCCGCGCGTTCGACAAAATTCGCGCCGCCGAGCACGCATGGCTGCAAAACGACATGCACATCCGGGAACAAACACCACCGCAGGGCGTGGATGTCATCGTGGGTCGCGGCAGCATCATCGTCGATGGCTCATATCACAGCATCGCGGGTCTGGCCCGTCACGGTCGTGAGATCAACTGGCTCAACGCGCCGGTCGATCCCGAGTGCATCGAATTTCCGAAGTCCTATCCCCGCGGCAAAAGCAGCTCGGTGGAACTTACCCTGCGCGTACCGGTGCCCGCCTCCGCGCGCGCCGAAGGCGTGCGCGTATTCGAGCACTATCGCCCCAAGGAAAATCCGATCCTTAATCCCACCCCGGCCAGATTGCGACTCGACGGCGTCGTCGCGCTCGTGGGCGGCCTGTTCGTCGTCGTGGTTATGAGCGCAATGCTCGCGTTGCTGCTGGGCGCTCCATTTTCGGCGTTTCTCATGCCGGACTCTATGCGAATAGTGAAAGCGCCCGATGGCGAAGAAGCGTCCCTCGTAGGGAGTTTTATTCTAGTTGGCTATTTCATGGTCTTCGGCCTTCTCATCGTAATCGGAGGACTATGGCAAATCAAGGGCCATGTGATACCGGCAAAGGCAAGGTGGAACACGCTTTTGCTTTTCTTTCTCGGTGGAATCCTTCTCCAACTCGTCTTTCTATGGATCGGGTGAAGATATTGAGGACCCGTAGCCCGGAAGTAGCGTAGCGTATTCCGGGGAGCGTCATCCCGGATTGCGCTTTGATGAATCCGCAGCTACGCTTGCGGAAGGTGTCGCTTTTCACGCTATTGTTAACGGTGTTGAATAAAACTCGTTCGACAACAAAAAGGGCGTCTGCTTGGAGGCAAACGCCCTTGGCGCTACAAGCAGCGTGATGGGGTGGTTATTTCAATACCTCGATGCCCGCACCGAAATTGATATGGAATGCTGCTCCATCCATGACAAGGGCAGGCACGGACTTGACACCAGCCGCTTCTGCTTCTTTCAGACGCGATTTGTCGTTGCCGAGATGGACGACCTCAACGTCGTATTTCGCAGGGTCAAGTGCATTGGCTACGTTCTGTTCGGCGGCAACGCATACGGGACAGCCAGCGTGGTAGAAAATGGCTTTGGTTTTCATCACTGTTCTCCTAGGTTCGTTAGTACTACTGACACGCGTACATAGTAGGAACAACGCCAGTCTCTGAATAGAAGGCACTTCTCGGTGCCCCGGTAACATTTTGGTGTAATTTGTTGAATACAGAGGGAATAAAAAAATGCCACCATCAGCCAAGTCAGCCTATTCGCAACTCGAAGATGTGATTGGTTGCAAGTGGTCAGTGTCGGTGTTGCGAGCCGTCGCTGTCGGCGTTTCACGTCCGGGCGCATTGGAACGTCACGTACAAGGCATATCAACCAAAGTTCTGTCCGAGCGGCTACGCAAACTGACCACTTATGGTTTGCTAGCCAAGCATGTTTATGCGGAAGTGCCGCCCAGAACAGAGTACTCGTTAACCCAGAATGGGCAGAAGCTGGTCAGCATCATCAATCAGATCAATCTCTTGGATGACGAAATCAAGAGTGCCGAACAAGGCGCTCCAGCGGACGCCAAAAAGCGGCGCCGCTGAGCTTGAACGTTAAGCGTTTATCTCACCGACTATCCCAATGACAGTAATCCAACTACCTCGCCTATCCGCGAAGGCATCCAAAATTTGGAACGCCATCCCGTTGGAAATAAAGAAGAAAACCCTCTCCAATGTCTACTGCGGAAATTGCAGAACCGGCGTGTCGATAGTCGAAGTAACCGGCGCGGTAAAAGGCGGCGATCTGGTACTTCACGGCAAATGTGCCGTTTGTGGAGGCGAAGTTGCACGCCATATTGAAAGCCCGGACTCGTGAAGCGCCAAGGATTACTTCTGGTTCTGTCGTTATGTGCCGCCACTGTCCCGGTCGCCGCACTCGCACAACCCGCTTCGACGAGATCAGGAC
>JANPOH010000062.1:0-21842 GCA_031427895.1 Betaproteobacteria bacterium | reverse complement strand
TTTTTTATTTTGTGGGGGGGGGGGGTAAATGGTTGTCGGGTGGGGGGTGGGGTGTGGGCCGAAACGCCCGTTTCCGGCGATGGGTTGTTTTTCACGCCTCCCGCCCCACGCCTCACCCCTCACGTTAATGACGGAAATGCCGCACGCCGGTGTAGGCCATGGCGATGCCGTGTTCATCCGCCGCCGCGACGACTTCTTCGTCGCGCACGCTACCGCCGGGTTGAATGATGGCGGTCGCACCCGCCTCGGCCACCACATCCACGCCATCGCGAAACGGAAAGAATGCATCGGAGGCGACGACCGACCCCGCGAGCGAGCGTTTGGCGTTGGCGGCCTTGATCGACGCAATGCGCGCGGAATCGATGCGGCTCATTTGCCCCGCGCCGACGCCGAGGGTTTGGCCGTTGCCGCAGAACACTATCGCGTTCGATTTCACATACTTGGCGACGCGCCAGGCGAACAGCAGGTCGGACAGTTGTTGCGGCGTGGGTTTTACTTTTGTAACCACTTTTATGTCCGCCGCCGTCACGGTTTTGTTATCGGCGGATTGAATCAGCAGGCCGGAGCCGATGCGCTTCACGTCGTGCGCGTTGCGGCCCTGATCCCACGCCGCCGCCGCGTCGCGCTTTACACCTTCGAGCGGAATTTCCAACACCCGCACATTAGGCTTGGCCGCGATCCCCTTGAGCGCATCCGCCGCATATGCCGGAGCGATCAACACCTCGACAAACAGTTTGCTCACCGCCTGCATGGCGGCTGCATCCAGGGGCCGGTTGAACGCAACAATGCCGCCGAACGCCGAGGTCGGATCGGTCGCCAGCGCTTTCGCGTAAGCATCCGCGCAATCATAGCCTATCGCCACGCCGCACGGATTGGCGTGCTTGACGATAACGCACGCCGGGTCGTCGAACGATTTGACGCATTCCCACGCGGCGTCGGCGTCGGCGAGGTTGTTGTAGGAGAGCGCCTTGCCCTGCAACTGTTTCGCCGTCACCAGCGAACCGGGTGCGGGATACAAGTCGCGATAGAGCGCCGCGTGTTGATGCGGGTTCTCGCCGTAGCGCAAATCCTGCAGCTTGACGAAGCGGCCGTTCGACTGCGCGGGGAATTCGCTGCGCTTGCCGTGCGCCGCGAAAGACGACAGCGACGACAAGTAATCGCTGATCGCGGCATCGTAATTGGCGATGCGGTTGAACGCCGCCACGGCCAGCGAAAAGCGCGTTTCGTCCGACAACGCGCCGCCGTGCTTGATTTCATCCAGCACGCCCGTGTATTGCGCGGCATCGGTCACCACGCCCACGCCGCGCCAGTTTTTCGCCGCCGAGCGCACCATCGCCGGGCCGCCGATGTCGATGTTTTCAATCGCGTTTTCCAGCGTGCAGTCCGCCTGGGCCACCGTGCGCTCGAACGGATACAGATTGACCACCAGCAAATCAATCGGCGGTATACCCGCGGCTTGGATCGCGCGCACGTGCGCGGGGTCTTCGCGCCGCGCCAGCAAGCCGCCGTGAATTTTCGGATGCAGCGTTTTCACGCGCCCATCGAGCATTTCGGCAAAGCCGGTGTAATCGGCGACCTCGGTGACGTCGAGACCCGCATCGGCGAGCAGCTTCGCGGTGCCGCCGGTGGAGAGCAGCGATACGCCCAGCGCGGCCAAGCCGCGCGCGAATTCAACCACGCCGGTTTTGTCGGAGACGCTCAGTAGCGCCTGCTTGATGGGATTCATCGCGGATTCACGTTCAATGTCGCACGCCTCGCGCAGTCAAAACTTGATGCCGTGCGCCTTCATCTTTTTACGCAGCGTGTTGCGATTCAGCCCCAGCATCTGCGCGGCGTGGGTTTGATTGCCGCGCACGCGGGTTAACACCGATTCCAGCAGCGGTTTTTCGATACAGTTAATCACCATGTCGTAAACGCCGCTGGCTTTTTCACCATCCAGATCCTTGAAATACCCGTCGATGGCCCTGCGAACAGTGCGGGCCATATCGCCATCGTTCAAATAGTTCATCATGCCGCGACTTCCTCACTGTAGATCAGGCGTTGACTGCGATCAGCCAGTTCGTCGAAAAATTCGTTGACTGCCGCCAGTTGCTCCTGGCAGGTTTCGAGCTGGTTCATGGCGTGGCGAAAAGCGGCGGACCCGGCCAGCCCCTTGCTGTACCACGAGATATGCTTGCGCGCGACGCGAACCCCGCGTTGCTCGCCGTAAAAACCATAAAGATCATGCAGGTGCGCCACCAGCACTTGGTGAATCTCGCGCACTTCGGGCGGCGGCAGGTGCAAGCCGGTGTCGAGATAATGCGTGATCTCGCGAAACATCCACGGACGGCCCTGTGCGGCGCGACCGATCATCACCGCGTCGGCTTTGGTGTATTCAAGCACGTGTTTTACTTGCTCCGGCGTGCCGATGTCGCCGTTGGCCATCACCGGTATGCCGATCGCGGATTTCACTTCGGCGATGGTGTCGTATTCGGCCTCGCCGGAAAAGCCGCACGCGCGGGTGCGGCCGTGGATCGCCAGGGCCTGAATGCCGGATTTCTCGGCGATTTTTGCCACCGTCACGGCGTTCCGGCTGCCCTGGTCCCAGCCGGTGCGGATTTTCAGCGTTACCGGTATATCCACCGCGCGCACCACGGCTTCGAGGATGCGGCTGACCAGCGGCTCGTCTTTCAACAGCGCGGAACCGGCCATCACGTTGCACACTTTTTTTGCCGGGCAGCCCATGTTGATGTCGATGATCTGCGCGCCGTTGTCGGCGTTAAAACGCGCGGCATCGGCGAGCATTTGCGGATCGGCGCCCGCGATCTGCACGGAGATCGGATCGACTTCGCCTTCGTGATCGGCGCGGCGGCGGGTTTTTTCGGAACCCCACAGCAGCGAGTTGCTCGCCACCATTTCGGACACCGCCAGGCCCGCGCCCATTTGCTTGCACTGTTGGCGAAACGGCCGGTCGGTCACGCCGGCCATCGGCGCGACCACGAGCTGGTTCTTCAAAATGTGTTTGCCGATTTGCATGCGCGTGCGAGTGGTTTATTTTTTAAACAAGCTGATGCGGGAAGGGCACGATTCTAATCCGCCGCGCAGGACGTGCAAAGGGAAAATTGATTATTTTTTACGCAACGTGAACTTCGTTGGCGTACTAGCGACAGGGCGAAATTTGCAAGCTCGGAAACTCGTTATGCCGTCAGTCACTTATCGCAATGTGTTCGCACAACACGTTGACAAATCACGCTAGTGGATTGCGCGAAGTGCGTAATGTGTGTAGCGGCGGCGGCGCGCATCAGCCGCGCGCGCCGAAGATCATGCGCCGCGCAACAAAATTTCTCGCTGGCGCAAAGCAGCCGAGCAAGGTCATACCCGCGCCTCGCGCCACGCTGGCGGGAAAAAAATCATTTGAAAACAAGCGCACCAAACCATGCGTCGCGGCGATGGCGGCGCCGCGGTCGATGCGGCGGGCCGCGCGATAACCGCGCAGGGCCGCGTTAGCCTCTGGGTTAGTTAGCGCTTGCGGTGCGATAGCTCGCAAGATTTGCGCCAGCTCCCACGCATCGCGCAAGCCGAGATTGAAGCCCTGCCCCGCCACCGGATGCAAGGTCTGTGCCGCGTTGCCGATGGCGATCACGCCGGGCATGCTGGTGTTCGTGCCGCGGCGCAAGGTCAGCGGGTAACAATTGCGCTGCGTCACCGCGGTGAATTCCCCCAGCCGTGCGCCGAAAGCAGCGCGCAATGCCGCGAGAAAAATGGGCGGCGCGGCGACCTGAAGCGCTTCGGCGTGCGCGGGCTTTAACGTCCACACCAGCGACAGTTCGCTGCCGTAGGGCAGCAACGCCAGCGGGCCGTCTGGCGTAAAACGTTCGTACGCAACATGGTTATGCGGGCGCGTGGCGCTGACGCGCGCGGTCAGTGCGTGCTGTGCGTAATCGATTATGGTGGGCGGCGCGAGGCCGGCAATCTCGCCGCCGTCGGCAATCACCACCAGCCGCGCCGTGATTGCCGCCGCTACGCCCGCGCGCGTGATGTCGAGGCGCAGATTGCCGCCGTCGCGCGTGAGCGCCGTGGCCCGCGCACGGTCGCGGTAATCGCAGCCCGCGCTTTGCGCCGCGCGGCTTATTGCCGAAAAAAGATCATTATAATCAGATACATACCCCAGATGCGGCACATCAACATCCGCCGCGCTGATGGCCACGCGACCGAAACCGCCGCGCTGCGAAACATGAATGTGGTTGATCGGCGTTGCACGCCCGGTTGACGATGCGCCCGACCATGCCCCGACCCACACGCCCAGGCGCTCCAGCAACAAACGGCTGCCGTGCGACAGCGCGATCGGGCGCGGATTACCCGAATTAAGGGCGTCGCCACCGCTCGCGGCGCGCGCTTCGAGCACGGTAAGGCGTAAACCGCTATCACGCAACGCCAGCGCCAGCGCGGCGCCGACCGGGCCGCCGCCGACGATGGCAATGTCGGTATCGGCGTCCATGGCGGTTAGCGTGCCGCCATCAATGCTTCAATGTCGGCCACGCTCTTGGGCGCGGCGTGGGTGAGAATTTCGCAGCCGGAATTCGTCACCACCACGTCGTCTTCAATCCGCACGCCGATGTGGGCGAACGCCGCGGGCACGCCTGCACCCGGACGGATATAACAACCGGGTTCGACTGTCAGCACCATGCCGGGTTGCAACGCGCGCCATTGCCGGTTGCGCTTGTAGTCGCCCGCGTCATGCACATCCAGCCCCAGCCAGTGGCCGGTGCGGTGCATGTAAAACTGGCGGTAGGTTTCTTTTTCCAGCACTTCCTGCAAACTGCCGGCGAGCAATTTCAAATCGATGAAGCCCTGCGCCAGCACCTTCACGGCGGCATCGTGCGGTGCGTTCCAGGTGTTGTCGGCTTTCACTTCGGCGATCGCGGCGGCCTGCGCCGCCAGCACCAGCTCATACACCGCTTTTTGCGGCCCGCTGAAACGGCCGTTTACCGGGAAGGTGCGTGTGATGTCGGAGGCGTAGCCGTCGAGTTCGCAGCCGGCGTCGATCAGCAGCAGATCGCCGTCTTTCAGGGTGGCGTCGTTGCTGACGTAATGCAAAACACAAGCGTTGGCGCCCGACGCGACAATGGAGGTGTACGCGGGCGACTGCGCGCCGTGACGGCGGAATTCATGCAGCAACTCCGCTTCGATTTGATATTCGGTGCCGCCCGCGCGCGCGGCGCGCATCGCGCGCACGTGCGCGCCGGTGGATATGTCGGCGGCGCGGCGCATGATCGCCAGCTCATCGGCATCCTTGATGAGACGCATTTCGTCGAGCAACGTATGCACGTCGACGATGTCGCGCGGCGCGGCCACGCCGGTGCGCGCGCGCCCACGCACCTCGTTCACCCAGCCCAGCACGCGGGCGTCCCACGCGCCGTCACCGCCCAGATGCGCGTAGACCACCGGCTGATCGGCGAGCAAATCGGGCATCACTTTGTCGAGCTGATCGATGGTGTGCGTTTCATCAAACGCGAACGTTTCCCTAGCCGCCACCGGGCCATGGCGAAAGCCATCCCAGATTTCGCGCTCTTCGTTTTTTTCCCGACAAAACAACAGGTTACGCGGCTTGTCTCCGGCGACAATCACCATCACGGCCTCCGGTTCGGCAAACCCGGTGAGGTGATAAAAATAGCTGTCGAAGCGAAAGGGATAGTGCGCGTCGCGATTGCGCGCGCGTTCCGGCGCGGTAGGCACAATGGCCACGCCGTTGCCGATGCGTTGCGCCAACTGCGCGCGGCGGCGACTGTAAGGGGCTGCGTTCATGGTGCGATGATTATAGCGCCGGTGGACGAGCCGTCAGTCGCGCATCCAGTTCCGCCAACCGCTGCGGCGCGCCCACGTCGTTCCACTCGCCGTGGAAATGTTCGCCGGTTACGCAGCCTTCGGCCATCGGCAGCATCAGTTGCGCGGCGAGGCGCGCCTTGCCGCCGCGCGGGATGCCAGCGAACAACGCGGGGTGATAGGCGCCGATGCCGCTGAACGTGTAGCGTTCGCCCTCAACGGTGACCCGGCCGTCGCGCAACCCGAAGTCGCCTTGCGGGTGGTGATCAGGGTTGTCTACCAGCACCAGATGCGCGGGCTGATGCGCGGTGAGGGTTTGCGCGCACGCTTGCAAGGCCGTGAAGTCATAGTCGCTGTAGACATCGCTGTTGACCACCAGAAACGGCTGGTCGTCCAGCAACGGCAGCGCCCACGCGATGCCGCCGGCGGTTTCGAGCGCCTCGCGCTCAAAGGAGTAGGTGATACGCACGCCGAGCGCCGCACCGTCGCCCAGCGCGCTTTCAATTTGCGCCGCCAGATGCGACACATTCACCACCAGATCAACCACCTTCGCGCGTTTCAAGCGCTCGATCACCCATGCAATCAATGGCTTGCCGCCCACGGACAGCAAGGGCTTCGGTGTCGCGTCGGTGAGCGGCCGCATGCGTTCGCCGCGGCCTGCGGCGAGGATCATCGCTTTCACGTTGCAACCCCAACGGCTTCACCGCAGAGGAAAATCAAGGCGTTGGTTTTCTCTGCGTAACCTCCGCGCCTCTGCGCCTCTGCGGTGAAGGGGTTTGGTCTCAAAACGTATAACCGATGCCGTGCGCGCGGCCTTCGAGTTCATCCAGCAGGTTCGCCAGCGGCCCCAGCTCGCGGTAACGCGCGCACACGCGGCGCGCGTAGGCGATAAAGCGCGGGGTGTCGGCCAGATAATGCGGTTTGCCGTCGCGGTAGTTGATGCGCGCGAAGATGCCCAGCACCTTTAAGTGGCGCTGCAAGCCCATCCATTCGACGTCGCGCCAGAAAGCGCCAAAATCCGCGTTGACCGGCAGGCCCGCGGCACGGGCGCGCTCCCAATAGCGGACGACCCAATCCAACTCGCGCGCTTCAGGCCAGCTCACGAAGGCGTCGCGAATCAGCGAGGCTACGTCGTAAGTGATGGGGCCGTACACCGCGTCCTGAAAATCCAGCACGCCGGGGTTAAGCGATCCGGGCGCCGGGAGCATGAGGTTGCGCGGCATGTAGTCGCGATGCACATACACCTTGGGCTGCGCCAGCGCGGCATCGATCAACCGCCGGGCGGCGGCGGCAAATACCTGCTGTTGCGCGGCGCTAAAGGCGGTTTGCAGATGTTTGCCGACATACCACTCCGGGAAAAGATCGATCTCGCGCTGGAGCAAGGCGGCGTCGTAGGGCGGCAGCGCTTGCGGGCGGCTGGCGCATTGCCACGTTATCAGCGCATCGATGGCGCCGCGGAACAGCACGTCGGGATTATCCGCGGTAAACCCGTTCAAATAGGTGGTGGCGCCAAGGTCGCTCAACAGCAAATAGCCGCGCGCGAGATCCTGCGCCATCACGTGCGGCACGTTCAAACCGGCCGCGCGCATCAGCGCGGCGACTTTGACAAAAGGCCGGCAATCCTCTTGCGGCGGCGGCGCGTCCATGGCGATCCAGGTTTCAGCGTTGGACGTGACACGAAAATAACGCCGAAAACTCGCATCCGCCGAAGCGGGTGCGAGGGAAAATTCTTTTGCTTTGAAGTAGTTACCTGCAAGCCATGCGTGCAGGTCCGCCAGCCGGTGATCTTTTTCGGTCAAAGCTTGCATTGCCTAAAGTCGGGATTTATGCGATTTTAGCACCTCGCTTCGCAACATCATTAACGTCAGTAACACCTCCCCATGATCGTTTGTCCGCGTAAATCCCGTGTTGCGTTGGCGCTGCTGTGCGCGCTGCCGGCGTTCGCCGTGGCGCAGCAGGGCCTGCAATTGCGCCCGCAGCCTTCGCTGATCGAACTGCCGTCGACGAACAAGGACGACACGCCGATGTACCTGGAGGGCGATCGCATGCAAGGCCACAGCGACCGCGAAACCGAAGTGCAGGGCAGCGCGCGGTTTCGCGGTCGCGGGCAGTCGGTTTCAGCGGACTGGATGCGCCACGACCGGCGCGACAACGAACTCACCGCGATTGGCAATGTACGTATCGAGCAGGGCGTGCAGATCACGGAGGGCGCGCGTCTGCGTTACAACCTCGATACCGATCGCGGATTGATGGAAAGCGCGCGCTTTTCGTTAAGCCCCAAAGAAACCGGCGCGGCGCCGGGCGGGCACGGCTCGGTTTCGACTACGGCACGCGCCGCGGGGCCTGCATTCGACGCGCGCGGCAGCGCCGACCGGGTGGTGTTTGAAGGGCCGGGCCTGCTCCGCGCGCATCAGGCCAGCTACACCACGTGCGAAGCGGGCGACGATTCCTGGTTGTTCCGCGCGCGCGAGATGTTGATCGACAAAAATAATAACGTGGGCACCGCGCGTGACGCGCGGGTTGAGCTGCTCGGCAGCACCATTCTTTACACGCCCTATCTGTCGTTCACGCTGCATCAGGAGCGCAAGTCGGGATTTCTCACGCCCCATTACGGCAACTCCAGCACCGGCGGCTTTGAACTGACCCTGCCGTATTACTGGAACATGGCGCCCAACCGCGACATGACGCTCGCGCCGCGGGTGATGGCGCGGCGTGGCGTGCAGTTGCGCTCGGAGCTGCGTTATCTGGAGCCTTCATACAAAGGCGACCTGCAATTCGAGTATCTGCCGAATGACAACGTCACCGGCATCAACCGGCATCTGGTGAAACTCAATCATGCGCATGCCTTTGCCAGCGGCTGGAACGGGGCACTGGACTTGAACCGGGTTTCGGATGGCAAGTACTTCTCCGATCTGTCGACACAGATTGCGCTGACTTCGCAGACGTTTCTGTCACGGCAGGCGGCGCTGTCACGCGGCGGCGCGTGGGGCAATGGCGGCACGTACACGTTCTCCGCGATGGCGCAAGGCTGGCAAACGCTGCAATCCGACCCCTTGGTGCCGCTAACCGCGCCCTATGGCCGGCGACCGCAACTGGCGTTTACCGCGCAAAATCAGGATGTGCTGCGCGGCGATTTCGACTTCTACGGCAGCTATGTCGATTTCAGCCACCCGACGCTGGTGACCGGAAAACGCACGGTGGCCTACCCCAGCCTGTCGTTCCCGTTTACCGCGCCGCATGGCTATATAACACCAAAAATCGGCGTTCATGCAACGCGCTACTTCCTGGATCAAAACACCACCGCGCTGCCCGACCGGACGCGCGTGTTGCCTACGTTTACGGCCGACAGTGGATTGAATTTCGAACGCAGCGCCAATTTGTTTGGTAAAGCGTACACGCAAACGCTGGAGCCCAGACTCTACTATGTCCACATCCCTTATCGCGACCAGAGTCTGATCCCTAATTTCGAAAGCGGCGTGCAGGATATCAATTTCGCCACGATCTACTCGGAAAACCAGTTCAGCGGCCACGACCGCATCAATGATGCCAACCAGATCACGCTCGGCGTGAGTTCGCGGCTGATTAACCCGGACACCGGCGTGGAGGTGCTGCGCGCCGGCATCGCGCAGCGCTATTACTTCCGCCCGCAGCAAGTGAGCGTGCCGAGCGTGCCCGTTCGTAACAACCAGAGTTCGCGTTCAGACCTGCTGGCCGCGTTAAGCGGCAACATCGCGCCGTACTGGACAGCGGATATCGGCTGGCAATTCAACACCGACACCGCGGAAACCCAGCGCATGAACGTCGCCGCGCGTTATCAGCCGGAGCAAGGCAAGGTATTGAATCTTGCCTACCGCCATACCGTGAATTCGTTCCGGCAATTCGACGTGTCCGGGCAATGGCCGATCGCCCCCCGCTGGAATGCCGTCGGGCGCTGGAACTATTCGGCGCAAGACAAGCGCCTGCTCGAAGCCGTCGCGGGCGTCGAATACGACGGCGGCTGCTGGGCCTTTCGCGTTGTCGGGCATCGCTTGTCCACCGCCACCAACGCCAGCACCAGCGCCATTTTCATGGAGCTGGAATTGAACGGCGTGACGCGCGTCGGGTCGAACCCGCTGGATATACTCAAGCGCAATATCGGTGGCTATACGCGCCACGATCCGCGACAATCCCGCCCCAACGAATATTTTGTGCCGGACCGCTAGGCCGCGAACCGGCCGGCGGTATTCAAAAACCTGTTGGACAACATAACCATATGTATTTAAAGACTTTTTTTGCCGCCGCGCAACTGGGGCTGCTGACAGCGCTGCTGCTGCCTGGCGCGGGCTGGGCGCAACCCAAACCGCGCACCGTCGTGACGCTGGACCGCATCATTGCGGTGGTCAACGATGAGGTCATCACCCGCATCGATTTGAATGGGCGCCTCAAG
The DNA here is from genome assembly GCA_031427895.1 of Betaproteobacteria bacterium. GTDB lineage: Bacteria > Pseudomonadota > Gammaproteobacteria > Burkholderiales > SG8-41 > UBA5216. The sequence continues at coordinate 11,614 of JANPOH010000062.1, read as the reverse complement.
ATCGCGGAAGAGGAGTTGCGCCGCCGCGGCGTGCCGCCGCCGCCGCGGCCGGTGTTCGAGCGGCAATTGCTCGATCGCATGATTATTGATCGCGCGCAAATTCAATTTGCCAAGGAAAACGGTCTGCGGGTGGACGATGCGGAGCTAGATCGCGCGCTGGGCCGCATCGCCGAGGACAACAAGATTCCGCCGGCGCAGTTGCGCGCCGCCGTCGAAAAAGACGGCGTGCCGTTCGCCAGATTTCGCGAAGACATCCGCAGCCAGATCATGATGGCGCGGCTGCGCGAGCGCGAGGTGGACGATAAAATCGTCATCACCGAGAGCGAAATCGACAATATGCTGGCGAACCCGCAGCAACAGGCGGCGGGGGCGGACGAATTCAATGTGTCGCACATCCTCGTGCGCGTGCCGGAGAATGCGCGTCCCGATCAGATACAGGCGCGGCTGGAGCGCGCCGAGCAGGCGCTGGCGCAACTGAAGTCCGGCTCCGACTTCCGCCAGATCGCGGCCACTTTTTCCGAGTCGCCCGACGCGCTGCAAGGCGGCAATATGGGATGGCGCGACGGCGAGCGGCTGCCGACGCTGTTTTTCGACGCGCTGCGAAACATGAAGGCCGGCGAGTTAAGCGGCGTGCTGCGCAGCCCGAACGGTTTTCATATACTCAAGCTCGATGATCGGCGCGGCGGCCAGGGCCCGGCGATGGTGCAGCAGACCAACACGCGCCATATCCTGATCAAGGCCAGCGAACTGGTCTCCGATAACGAAGCACGCACCCGCCTGCGTAATCTTAAAGAGCGGCTCGACAACAAAGCCGATTTCGCGCAGCTCGCGCGCGCCAACTCCGAAGACACCAGCGCCGCCAAGGGCGGCGATCTGGGCTGGATATCCCCCGGCGACACCGTGCCCGAATTCGAGCGCGCGATGAATGCATTAAAACCCGGCGAAATCAGCGAGCCGGTGCGCTCGTCCTTCGGCTGGCACCTGATTCAGGTGGTCGAGCGGCGCAGTTCCGACATGACCAAGGAACGCCGCCGCCTCACCGCGCGCCAGGCGCTGCGCGAACGCAAAAGCGAAGAAGCATTTGAAGAGTGGGTGCGCCAGTTGCGTGACCGCGCGTTCGTCGAAATTCGTCTCGACGAACGCTAACGCCTCCGCCGCTACCCCCGTCACCCGATGCTGCCCACCATCGCCGTCACTGCCGGAGAGCCGGCCGGCGTCGGCCCTGAAATCTGCGCCGCGTTGAAGCACGCGGCGCTGCCCGCGCGCATCGTCGTAATTGCCGACCGCGCGCTGCTGCGCGAACGCACCCGGCAGACGTGGCCGGATTTCAGCGGCGGCTGCACTGCACTCGCCGCCAGCGCCAGCGTGCTGCATGTGCCGCTCGCGGTTGCGTCCGTGGCGGGAACCCTGAATGTCGAAAACAGCCGCTATGTGCTGCGTACGCTGGGCGTGGCCGCCGACGGCTGCACCGATGGATTGTTCGACGCCATGGTGACCGCGCCGGTGCATAAGGGCGTCATCAACGATGCCGGCATCGCGTTTACCGGGCACACCGAATTTCTGGCCGAGCGCACGCACACGCCGCACGTCGTGATGATGCTGGTGGGCGGCGGTATGCGCGTGGCGCTCGCCACCACGCACCTTGCGTTGCACGCGGTAGCGGCGCACATTACCCGCGCGGGGTTGACGCAGACACTGCGCGTGCTGCATCGCGATCTGCAACAACACTTCGGCATTGCCGCGCCGCGCATCGCGGTGGCCGGGTTGAACCCGCACGCGGGCGAGTCCGGCCATCTCGGACGCGAGGAAATCGACGTCATCGCGCCGGTCATTCACGCGCTGCGCGGCGAGGGCATGAACCTCTCCGATCCGCTGCCCGCCGACACCTTGTTTAACCCGGAGCGGCTGAAACACTTTGACGCGGTGCTGGCAATGTACCACGACCAGGGTTTGCCGGTGCTCAAGTACGCCAGCTTCGGCGCGGGCGTCAATGTCACGCTGGGCTTGCCGATCATCCGCACCTCGGTCGATCACGGCACCGCGCTCGACATCGCGGGCCAAGGCAAAGCGGATGCCGGCAGCCTGATCGAAGCGGTCCAGCTCGCGCTTGAACTCGCCCACGCCCGCCGTCGCGCCTAGGCCTCGGATGCGCCATCAACCCCGCAAACGCTTCGGGCAAAATTTCCTTCAAAAACAAGAGGTTATTGACGATATTCTGCATGCCATCGGGCCCCGTCCCGATGACTTGATGGTGGAAATCGGCCCCGGCCTCGGCGCACTGACGCAGCCGCTGGCAAAGGCGCTCAAGCAGTTGCATGTGATTGAGCTCGACCGCGATATCGTCAAAACCTTGCGCGAAAAGTACGACGGCGGCAACGTCGTAATCCACGAAGGCGATGCGCTGAAATTTGATTTTACCTCGCTGGGCACGAACCTTCGGGTCGTCGGCAACCTGCCCTACAACATTTCCACGCCGCTGCTGTTTCATCTCACGGGGCAAATCGATTGCGTGCGCGACATCCATGCCATGCTGCAAAAAGAAGTGGTCGAGCGCATGGTCGCCGCGCCCGACACCTCGGCCTACGGCCGCCTGTCGGTGGCGCTGCAATACCGCTTTGAAATGGAAAAAGTGCTGGACGTCGGCCCGGAGGCGTTTTTCCCGCAGCCCAAGGTGCAGTCTGCCGTGATCCGCATGCTGCCGCGCGCCCAGCCGGAACTGGCGGCAACCGATGAAGCCCTGTTCGCGCGCATCGTCACCACCGCGTTTTCGCAGCGGCGCAAAACCCTGCGCAATACGCTGCGTAATGTTTTAGAACCGGCGGACTTCGAGGCGCTCGGTATTGACGCCAACGCGCGCGCGGAGACGATTTCCGTCAGTGATTTTGTGCGGATGGCGAATTGGGTTGCATTAAAACAAAAATCTTTGCCACGGATATCACGGATGGACACAGATTAAAACCTCGCGAATTTAATCTGTGTTCATCCGTGATATCCGTGGCAAAAAAGTTTTTAAGCGCCCTTGCGCTGCACGAACTCGATCTTGTAACCATCCGGGTCTTCGACAAACGCGATCACGGTGGCGCCGTGTTTCATCGGCCCCGGTTCGCGCGTGACTTTGCCGCCGCGTTTTTTGACTTCTTCGCAAGTTTTGTAAGCGTCATCGACTTCGATCGCGACATGGCCGTAGCCGTTGCCCAAGTCGTAGGATTTCGTGTCCCAGTTGCAGGTGAGTTCGAGCACCGAGGTTTTCGATTCGTCGTCGTAGCCGACGAAGGTGTTGGTGAAACGCCCCGACGGATATTCGGATTGGCGCAACAGCTTCATGCCGAGCACCTGCGTGTAAAAATCGATCGAGCGTTGCAGATCGCCGACGCGGATCATGGTGTGCAGCATTCTCATGGAAGCGCTCCTGTGTAATATTTTCGCTAAATTCCGCTTAAACCTGCACCATCTCGAAATCGTCTTTGCGCGCGCCGCATTCGGGGCACGTCCAGTTCATCGGCACGTCTTCCCATTGGGTGCCGGGGGCGATGCCTTCGTCGGGACTGCCGGCTTCTTCGCTGTAAATCCAGCCGCAGATGAGGCACATCCAGGATTTAAACTCAGTTGCGTTCTTCGGAGCGTCGGTGGTCATGATCGGCGATGAGTGTGTAATGTTGCGTAGCGGGTCAAATAAGGAATTGCGCTAAAATTGCACGGCACCGGTGATTTTAATCGATCCGGTGCGCGTTTTGCTCTGTTGTATCGCGCGCGCCTTTTCTAAACTTTTCCCGACTTTTTCATGCCTGAAGCCCCGCCTATTGTCCTGGTTTTTTCCGCCACCGATCCCACCGGCGGCGCGGGCATGCAGGCGGACATCCTCACGCTCGCCAGCATGGGCTGCCATCCGCTATCGGTGATTACCGCGATCACGGTGCAGGATACGATGGGCGTGGATGACATTTTCCCGATCGACGCCGACTGGATCGCCGATCAGGCGCGCTGCGTGCTCGAAGACATGCCGGTGGCGGCGTTCAAAATCGGCGTCATCGGCAGCGTGGATGCGGTCACTGCGATCGCCGAGGTGGTGTCGGACTATCCGGACATTCCGCTGATCCTCGATCCGGTATTTGCGTCGGGGCGCGGCGATGAATTGGCGAACGAAGACATCGTTGCCGCGATGCGCGAATTGTTGATTCCGCAAACCACCATCATCACCCCCAACAGCCTCGAAGCGCGACGACTGGCGCTGCACGATCACAATGACAAGGACGACCCCGATCTCGAAGAGTGCGCGCGGCGCCTGATCGCATCGGGCTGTGAATACGTGCTCATCACCGGCACGCACGAGAACACGCTGCAGGTGGTGAACACCCTCTATGGCGAAGCGGGCATCGTCGGCAGCGAATCGTGGCCGCGGCTGCCGGGCAGTTATCACGGCTCCGGCTGCACGCTGGCGTCGGCCATCGCGGCGACCATCGCCAACGGGCTGCCGATGACCGAGGCAGTCAAGGACGCGCAGGAATACACCTGGCAGACGCTCAAGGCCGGATTTCGCGCAGGGATGGGCCAGCACATCCCGGACCGTCTGTTCTGGGCGCGCGAAGACAACCCGGATGACCCGGCCGCCGGCGGCGGCAAAGACCCGGTATGAAACGCTTGCGCGGCCTGTATGGGGTAACCCCGGATGAAGCGGACAGCGCGCGCTTGCTGGCCTTGGTGCGCGGCGCACTGTCCGGCGGCATGCGCGTATTGCAGTACCGCAATAAAGCGGCCGACGCCGTGCCGCGCCGCGAACAGGCGCTCGCGCTGTGCGCGCTGTGCCACGAATTCGGCGCGGCGCTGATTATCAACGACGATCTCGAGCTGGCCCTCGCGGTGGATGCCGATGGCCTGCATCTGGGCGCTGAAGACGGCTCGCTGGCGGCGGCACGCGCGCGGCTGGGGCCGGGCAAGTGGCTGGGCGCATCGTGTTACTCGCGCCTCGACAACGCCGAACGCGCGCTTGCCCAAGGCGCCGATCACATCGCGTTCGGCAGTTTTTTTGTCTCTACGGTCAAACCCGGCGCGCCGCGCTCAACGCCCGCGCTGCTGACCGAGGCGAAACGAAAATTCGATGTGCCGGTGGTCGCCATCGGCGGCATTACGCCGGGCAATGCGCCGCTGCTGATTGCCGCCGGCGCGGATAGCGTGGCGGTGATTTCCGCGCTCTTCGGTGCGCCCGATGTCGCGCGAGCCGCGCAACAATTTAATGCGCTGTTTGAAACGTCCGCGAGTTCAAATTAAAAGCCCGCCATGAAACAAAGCCAAAAGCTGTTTAATCATTCGCAACTGATCGTCCCCGGCGGCGTCAATTCACCGGTGCGCGCCTTTCGCTCGGTGGGCGGCACGCCGCTGTTTATCCAGCGCGGGCGCGGCGCGCAGATTTGGGATGCCGACGGCAAGGTATATCTTGATTACGTTGGCTCGTGGGGACCGTTGATCGCCGGCCACGCGCACCCCGACGTGGTAAAGGCCGTGCAGCAGGCCGCCGAGCGCGGCTTGTCGTTTGGCGCGCCCACCGAAGCAGAGCTCGACATGGCCAGCCTGCTGATCAAGCTGGTGCCGTCGATGGAACAGGTGCGTCTGGTCAGTTCGGGCACCGAGGCAACGATGAGTGCGATTCGGGTGGCGCGCGGGTTTACCGGGCGCTCGAAAATCGTGAAGTTCGAGGGTTGTTATCACGGCCACGCCGATTCGCTGCTGGTAAAAGCGGGGTCGGGCGCGCTGACGTTCGGCCAGCCGTCATCCGCGGGCGTGCCGGCCGAAACCGCGGCGCATACGCTGGTGCTCGATTTCAACGACGCGGATGGATTGAACGCCGCTTTTGCACGCGAGGGCGACGAAATTGCCGCGGTAATCGTCGAACCGGTGATCGGCAACGCCAATCTGATCGCGCCCAGGCCTGGCTTTCTGCCCTTGCTGCGCGAGCTGTGTACGCGCCACGGCGCGGTGCTGATTTTCGACGAAGTGATGACGGGCTTTCGCGTGGCGCTTGGCGGCGCGCAAGCGCTCTACGGCATCAAACCCGACATGACCACGCTCGGCAAGGTGATCGGCGGCGGCATGCCGGTAGGCGCCTTCGGCGGACGCCGCGACATCATGCAGTGCGTGGCGCCGCTGGGGCCGGTGTATCAGGCGGGCACACTGTCCGGCAATCCGGTGGCGGTGGCGGCGGGGCTGGCGACGCTGGCGCTGGTGCAGGCTACAGGCTTTTACGACAAGCTGGGCGCCACCGCGCACGCGCTGTGCAAAGGGCTGAACGAAGCCGCGGCGGCGCGGCACGTCGCGTTTTCAGCGCAGCATGTGGGCGGCATGTTCGGCCTGTATTTTCGTGATGGTCACAGCGGGCCGCCACAGACCTACGCCGAGGTCATGCAGTGCGACAAAGAACGCTTCAACGCCTTTTTTCACGCCATGCTGGCGCAAGGCGTGTATCTCGCGCCGTCCGCTTATGAGGCGGGGTTTGTGTCGTCGGCGCACAGCGCAGCCGACATCGAAAAAACCGTGGCAGCGGCGGACAAGGCATTTGCCGATCTATAATTATATGTTTAAAAACAAATAGTTACAATCAACGCAGGCCTGCGATATATTCCGCCACGGCGGCGATCTCGCGGTCCGACAGCTTGGCGGCGACGATACGCATCATGCCGTTGAGGTCGTTTTTGCGCTCGCCACCTCGGAACGCCTTGAGTTGCGCGGCAGTGTATTCGGCATGCTGCCCGGCGACGCGCGGAAATTGCGCGGGCATGCCCGCCCCGTTGGGCGAATGGCACGAGGCGCACGCCGCCAGGCCTTTGGCCGCGATGCCGCCGCGATAGATCAACTGCCCCTGTTTGACCAGCCCCGCATCCCGCGCGGCGCGCGGGCGCGGGGTTTGACTGGAATAATACGCCGCGAGGTTTTTCATGTCGTCGTCTGACAGCGGCGCGGCCATGCCGGCCATCACCGCGTTGTTGCGCTCGGCGGGTTTGCTGTCTTTGGATTTGAAGTTGCCAAGCTGCTTATAAATATATTCCGCGTGTTGCCCGGCAAGACTGGGATTGACGGACAATGGGCTGTTACCGTCCGGACCATGACAGGCGGCGCAGACTTTTCCGGCAATTTCCTGACCTTTGGCCGCATCGCCCTTGACTACCGATTGTGCAAACAACGTGGGCGCAAAAGCGACGCAGGCGAGCGTCGCCAGAAACAGGCGGAATTTCATGGGTGCTCCGGGAAAGGCAGACGATGCATACGATACGCAGGGGAATTACCAGCGCCGTATTGTATAGTACACGACCATTTTCGCGCCAGATTCGGGCGCATTTTCAAAGACCTGGCTGCCTTTCCCATGATCCATACCCCCATCGAGTTTCTCGCTTCCGCGCATCGCATGGAGGAAATGTGGCCGGATACCGGTCGCGAGGTGGCCTTCGCCGGACGTTCCAACGCCGGGAAATCCAGCGCCATCAATGCGCTGGCCAGTAAACACAAGCTGGCGTTTGTCAGTAAGACGCCGGGGCGCACCCAGACCATTAACTTTTTCAGCGCCGGCAAAAACCAGCGCTGGGTGGATTTACCCGGTTACGGTTATGCCAAGGTTTCCAAGACCGAGCGCGCCTACTGGGGTGAGTTAATAAGCGCTTACCTTACCCATCGCAAGTCTTTGTTTGGATTGATTGTTTTAGTCGACTCCCGCCATGGCATCAAACCGCTGGACGCACAACTGATCGCGTGGTTTTCGCCCACCGGGCGACCGATCCACGTGCTGCTGACCAAGGTGGACAAGCTGACGCAAAGCGAATCCATGGCGATCCTGCGGAAAGTGCAGGGCGAGCTGGCACAGCGCCATGCGGGCGCCGCCAATTGCACGGCGCAACTTTTTTCAGCCACGGCAAATCGTGGCGTGGCGGAAGCGAATGCGCTGGTGGCGAAATGGCTGGAAACGCCGCGCGCCAGCGCAGCGGCAATCAAGGAATAACGTACAGGTAGCGTACAGAAAAAACCCCCGGTAAAGGGGAGTAAACCGGGGGTGAAAATGCCTTAGCGGACTCAATCCGTTGGACGAACCGACATAAGGCGCCCGCTCAGGGAGGTGAAGCGGGAGACGAAAAACGTCGTCTGTGGTTAAGACGCTTATAATCGCCCGGAGTTCCCAATCGCAGTTTCAAATTATTTTCTCTCTGTAATCATCATCTTATGAGTAACTCCTCAAAATCCGGCTTAGGCGCCTTTCCCCAGCGGCGCATGCGCCGCATGCGCCATGACGATTTTTCGCGGCGGCTGATGCGCGAGCACCGTTTAACCGCGGACAACCTGATTTATCCGGTGTTCATCATCGAGGGAAAAAACCGCACGCAGAAAATCGATTCCATGCCCGGCGTCGAGCGCTATACCATCGACAAATTGTTAGTGCGCGCCGAGGAATGCGTGAAACTCGGCATCCCGGCAATGGCGTTGTTTCCCGCAGTGGAGCCCGGCTTAAAAACCGCCGATGGCCGCGAAGCCGTCAACCCGAATGGGCTGGTCCCGCGCGCGGTGGCGGCGCTGAAAAAACATCTGCCGGAACTCGGTGTCATCACCGACGCCGCGCTCGACCCCTACACCACGCACGGCCATGATGGCGTGCTCGACAGCAGCGGTTATGTGCTCAATGACAAAACCGTCGGCGTGCTGCAAAAACAGGCGCTGGTGTGCGCGGGCGCGGGCGTGGATATCGTCGCGCCTTCCGATATGATGGATGGGCGCATCGGCGCGATACGCGCGGCGCTGGATGGCAAAGGTTTTATCCACACGCGCATTTTGTCGTATGCCGCGAAATATGCGTCGGGCTTTTACGGCCCGTTTCGCGACGCCGTGGGCTCCAGCAAAACCCTCGGCGGCAGCAACAAATACACCTATCAGATGGATCCGGCCAACAGCGATGAAGCGCTGCGCGAAGTCGCGCTCGATCTCGAAGAAGGTGCTGATATGGTGATGGTCAAACCCGGCATGCCGTACCTCGATATCGTGCGCCGCGTGAAAGATGAATTCCGCGTACCGACCTATGTGTATCAGGTCAGCGGCGAATACGCGATGCTCAAAGCTGCTGCGATCAACGGCTGGCTTGATGAGCGGCGCTGCGTGATGGAAGCGCTGCTCGCGTTTCGTCGCGCAGGCGCGGATGGGATACTGACTTATTTCGCGGTGGATGCGGCGCGGTGGTTGAAAGAAGCCACATAAACCACAGGGACGATTATAGACATGCCAGTCCTTGAACCGCCGAAACAGAGAGAATTGACTGATTTCTACGTATCGACTGCCATCTTCAATTCTCTAGCGATCGCGGCGTTCCTTGGATACTTGTGTTTGCCCTTTCAACACCCGTTTGTAGATGTCTCCTACATGGGGCGAAACTGGTTTTATTGGGGTACGTCGTTTGCTGTCGTGTTCTGGTTTTTGAGCTTCGCCCCTCGAAGAGAATTGCTTTACCACCTAAACGCACTCTTAATTCTTATGGTCTCGTTATTGATTTACTTCATCGGCGCAATCTCTTCTCCGGAGGTCAATCAACACTTGGGGTGGTTTATTCTTTTTTGCTTAGCCACCATGGGTGGTCCACTATGGATCTTGGTAATCCTATGGCTATTACATGCTGCGAGTTGCGTCGCCCCATTTCGCAAAATGAAAAACGACGAAATTACATCCCCGCCAACAACTCCTCCACCGCCGCCAGCTTCGCACGCTCAATAGCCTTCCCCGCCAGCGACGTTTTCAGCGGCACGCGCGCATCGCGCGGCGACAGCACGGCGATTGCGATGTCGGTGCCTTCGTCGTTCATAGTCAATAGCGGCACGGTGATGCGCGCATCATTGCGGTATAGCGCAGTCTGCCCCGGTTTGTAGTCGATGCCGCGCCCCATTAAAAACAGCTCCACCGCCTTGGCGTCGTCGGTGAAAAGCTGAAGGTTGATGTCGGCGTATTTGCCGGCGCTGCCGGAGAGCACCGAGCCGCACAGATGCGGATTGAATTCGGCAAGCTCGGCCATCGCGCGCACGGCTTTTTCACGCAGTTCCTGTAGACGATTCCGCTGGTCGTCGGCGTGAAACGTTTGCTGGTAGCTTTTGAGCGCGTCGTCGATTTCATCGTTGCCGGGCAGGTGGCGGGTGTCAACCACGCCGGCCTGACGCGCGGCTTTTTTCTTCGCCAGCGCGTAGTCTTCGATGCCGTCTTCGACCATGATGCGCGCGGCCAGGTGGGCGATTCGCCGCCGCTCGTCACTCCGTCCGCGGGGCTTCATAAGTCCCTTTAAAACAATTGGTTGCGAGCGGAATCCGGCAGCGCCGGGGCGGCGGCGGGTGCATCTGTGGCGGGTTCGCTCGCGCCGCGCGGCGCGAATTCCTGGAAGTAGACCTCGCCGCCGACGGTTTGCACGCCCTGTGGCACATCCAGCGGCTGCTCAGGCACGCCCTTGAGCACCACGCCCATGTAGTTGATCCAAATGGGCAGTGCGACGCCGCCGCCAGTTTCGTTGCGACCGAGCGTCTGCGGCTGGTCAAAACCCACCCACACCACGCCGACAAGGCTGGAGCTATAGCCGCCAAACCACGCATCCAGAAAATCGTTGGTGGTGCCGGTTTTGCCGGCCAGATCGCCGCGCCCGAGGCGCATCGCCGCCGCCGCGGTGCCGCCGCGCACCACGTCGCGCATCATGCTGGTCATGATGTAGGCGTTGCGCGCGTCGATCACGCGCTCGGCGTTTTCTCCGGCGCGGGCGGGCTGTGCCTGGAACAATACGGTGCCGCGTCCGTCTTCAATGCGCTGGATGAAGTAGGGCTTGACCCGGTAACCGCCATTGGCAAACACCGCGTAGCCGCCCACCATTTGCATCGGCGTGACATTGCCGGCGCCCAGCGCCATGGTCAGATACGGCGGGTGCAGTTTGGCGTCGAAGCCGAATTTAGTGATGTAATCCTGTGCATAGTTGGGGCCGATCGATTGCAGGATGCGTATCGACACCAGGTTTTTCGAGCGCACGAGCGCGGCACGCATGGGCATTGGGCCATCAAATTTGCCGTCGTAATTTTTCGGATCCCACGCCTGCGCGCCGGTTTGCGAGGCCGTGAATTGCAACGGCTCGTCGTTAATGATGGTGGATGGCGTAAACCCCTTTTCCAGTGCGGCGGAGTAGATAAACGGCTTGAAGCTGGATCCCGGTTGGCGGATAGCTTGTGTGGCGTGGTTGTACTGTGCGCGGTTGAAATCGAAGCCGCCCACCAGCGCGCGGATCGCGCCGTCTTTCGGGTCGGCCGCGACCAGCGTGGCTTCGACCGTCGGCAATTGCGTGATGAACCAGCGCTTCTTGTCGTCCAACTGCACGCGAATGATGGCGCCGCGGCGGATACGCAGGTTCGGGCCGGCTTTGTCGCCCAGCGCCGCGGTCACGAATTTCAGCCCCACGTCGGTGATCTCTATCCAGCCGCCGCCGCGCCGGTAGGCTTTGACGCGCTTGGGCGAGACCTCCATTACGACGGCAGCAGCGATGTCGTCGCTATCAGCGTATTCCTGCAGCGCCTCCTCCAGTAGCTCTTCGGTCACGCCGACCGGCACCTCGGCATAGGCCTCGGGGCCGCGA
>JANPOH010000061.1:0-1940 GCA_031427895.1 Betaproteobacteria bacterium | reverse complement strand
GCCACATCTCTGTGCCGTCATCGCGTGGGCCTCTGGGTGTTGCATGCTGTGCATGGGATTTCAAGCTTGGCTCGTTCATCACCTTGTGCAGGCGGTTGACTTCGTTGGTGTAACGCTCGATCGCGTAGGGCTGCGGCTCCTTGGTGTAGGAGCGAAAATGTCCGGCCTGACCGAACATCGGGCCCACGCCGCCCATCTGAAACATCAGCCATTGCAGCGTGGTGTATTTCGCCGCCGGTTCGTACGGCAAAAACTTGCCGGATTTTTCCGCGAGATAAATCAGGATCGCACCGGATTCAAATAACGCGAACGGTTTATCGCCGGGACCGGTGCGATCAACTATCGCGGGGATTTTGTTGTTCGGGCTGATCTTCAAAAACTCCGGCTTGAACTGATCGCCCAAGCGCGTGTTGACCGGATGCACGGTGTACGGCAGCCCGGTTTCTTCGAGCATGATGTGTATCTTGCGGCCATTGGGGGTTGGCCAGGTGTAGAGGTCTATCACAATATTTCCTTTAAAAACAAATACTTACAATCTACTTCGCTCGGTAGCGCGCGACCTGCGCTTCATCCACTTCAACACCATGCCCCGCGCCCGTGGGCCGCGACATCGCGCCGTTACTGATGACGATTGGATTCTTCACAATGTCATCCACCAGATAATGATTGGTGATACTCACGCCCCAATTCACGTTCGGCGCAACGCAGCCCAGATGAATAATGGTGGCCGCACCCACGCTGGTCTCGGCCACTTTGCACGCGAGGTTGATGTTCAACCCCAGCGCCGCGCACACCGACATCGCATGCACCGTGGCACTGACGCCGCCCAGCTTGATGGTTTTCAGATTCGCGCCCTGGATCGAACCCGCGCGCGCCATCTGGATGATGGTGGCGACGTTGCCGAGTGATTCGTCGCCGTTCAGCGGCGTGGACGAAATGCGCGCCAGCGCAGCCATGCCGTCGAAGTCGTCGTCGCGCAGCGGCTGTTCCAGAAACAGCAGGTCGGCTTCGCGCGCGCGCTCGACAAAAATGCGCGCATCACGAAAACTCATGCCCATGTTGGCATCGGCGCACAGCACGACATCGCGCCCAATGGCGCGGCGTATGGTCACCGCCGCATCAGCCTCGTCGAACGGATTCTTGATGCCCACTTTGAGCTTGAAAAACTTATAACCTTCTTTTATTTTTTTGTGCGTCTCGGCGATATCGTCTTCGACTTTCGGATTGCCCAGCAGATACATCGCGGTGATCGAATCGCGCAACGCGCCGCCGTATAGATCCGACATCGACACGTTCAGATGCCGCCCCACGAGATCCGCAATCGCCACGTCCACCGCGCACTTCGGCCCGCCGTTGTGATGCAGCGCGTGCGCGCAGGTCTGTGCAAGCTCTGCCCGTTTGAGTGCATCCTTGCCGATCATCAACGGCGCGAGATGTTCATTCACCGCCGCCACCATGCCGGGCAGCACGTCGCCGGTCATGGTGGGCGCAACCGAGGCTTCGCCCCAGCCGACAAGTCCGTTGGCCGCTTCGGCGCGCACCAGCAGGTTATACGACACCTCAAGCCGCACACCCGCCATGATGACCGGCTTTTTCAGCGGAATCGCGATCGGTATCGCGTCGATGCGTTTAATAACCAGCGGCGCGGCTTCCACGCGCTGCGGCGTTATCGTTTGCGGGGCGGTGTCGGGGGCCATGGAGATTCCTTCAGAATGACGATACGGACATGCGGCGGATTATAGCCCTCCGCGCCACCGGACTGGCGTCCGGGCGGACTGACGGACTGGCGGCCGGGCAGCCTAGCGGAAGCGCAAATTGATTTCCGGGTCGCCCGGCAAGCCGAGGTAGCGCACCTTGATGCGTGTTTCGCGGGTGGGTATCTGCGGCGCGGAAAACGAACCGAGGCTCAGTTTGTCGCCCACGCGCAGGCGACCGCCGCT
>JANPOH010000060.1:0-9625 GCA_031427895.1 Betaproteobacteria bacterium | reverse complement strand
CGTTGCTCGCACCCGACCGCGCGCGCCAACCCGCCGCGGCGCGTGCGCTGGTGTGTTGGCTGGCGATCAAGACGCCAGCGGCATCGCTCACGACGCTGGCGAACGCCTTCAATCGCGATATTTCCACACTCAGTCATGCCGCCTCCCGTCTCGATGCGCGTTCGCGCGCGGATTCCGTGGTTGCCGATATGCTTGACCGGCATCTTAAGGCAATTAGCCAAGCCTGACCCCGTGACCCCTAGCCGCCGGGCAGCACGCGATTGGAAGGCAGGTTCTGACGTGGCCCACTTGCGGCCCATCGAACGGCCAACCGCTGCATAACCTGTTGCACTTGTTCAAGCGATAAGAACGAGGAATCGTCATTCATGGATATGGCATATTCTCCTTTTCCGTTTTCTGGGTTCTATTTTCTTCCGTAAGTCCTGCAAGACTCGACTTTTGCTGGATCGTCAGGTATGAGCCGCGCGCGCAACTCTCCCCACAGATCGCGAACCTTGAGCAAAGTGTCTCGCGGCACGCCTTGCAGGCTGTTGCAGGGCAATTGCATCAAATAGCCACCATCCCAAGTAATTGCTCACGATAAGAATCGCTGGTTGATGCGACCAAGCGACGAGTCTTGATTCCGCCCTTGCGGGACTTATCCAGACGCAGGATATTGAGCACCATGCGACGCACGGTGGCAAGGTTTTGGGCGCTGTTCTTCACCCTCGCCCGTGCCTGATCGTCGTTCAGACACACATCCAGGCACCAGTGCAAACGGTTCTCCACCTCCCAGTGGCTGCGTACCGCATGTGCCAGTTTGCGCGCTTCAGGGGAAATGCTGCCAATATAGAGCCGCTCGTCCATGCCGGTTTTACCTTTGATCGTGCGCTCGGACTGCACCACCCCGAACATCTTGAGTCCGGGCCACTGTTCGGGATTGGACAAGCTGTCGAGGTAGCCGAAGGCGTAATAGCGCCGCACTTCGATGCGTCCGTGACCCTTCTCCACCGTCTCGTAGTAGTCATGGCGCACGTTTGCCCAATGGTTCATCTTCCCGGTAGCGAAGAAATCGCGGATCGATTCGGCCAGATTGGGCTGGTTATCCTTCACCGCCAGTACGTAGTCAGCCTCCTTGTCCCGGATCACTTGAGCGATCGGCGCATGGGTGCCCGCAGCATCTATGGTGACGATGGCGCCCTTGATCGCCAGCGTTTGCAGCAACAGCGGTATGGCGGTGATTTCGTTGGATTTCTGCGCAGTGGCTTCTTGCCCCAGCACCACGCCCACACCAGCGGCCAGCGCGCTGACCAGGTGTAGCGGCCGACACGCGCCGCTCCCGCTACGCCGACTGGTCTTGCCGTCCACCGCCACCACGGTGCCCGGTTCCAGCACCGGTATCAGCCCCGATACCCACCGCCGGAAACTGGACTCCACCGCGCGCGCATCGAGCATCCCGAAGACCCGGCCGATGGTGTCGTGCGAGGCTATGCCATGTTCCAGTTTCATAAAACGCCTCAACCAATCCAGCCGTTCTTCGGCCCATGCGTGAATTTCCACGAAATTGTCAGCGCCGCACAGCATCGCACACACCGACACCACCAGCATTTCCACCAAATCGTGCGTGTTGCGCCCAGCCACGCGTGGATCGACTATGATCGAAAACGCTTCGGCAAGACTCACGGGCTTTTCTGTCTCCATCGCCACTCCAAAAAGACAGAAAACTACACAGCTTTGCGAAAAAGTACAAGCCTTTGACCTTTCTCATAACCATTTCATTCATATAGGGTTTTGATGCAATTGCCCTGGCGGATTGCGGCTCAGTCCAAACGCATTGTTCATTGCTGATATCGTGCTGTTGCCGCTATACATGGCCGCCTTGGCCCCTGCTTGCAACGTGCGCAAAATTTCGTCGGCCTGCCTGATTTGATCCTTAAGTGAGACTGGGTGGCCAGACGCTGTTTTCGTCTGAATCAAACTACCAATATTCCGCATTTCTCTCTCAAACCATTGAGCAGCTTCTATCATCGTCATCGACTGGGCAGCAGGAAATTTGTTGCCTATGGGAGTGTTCCCTCTAAGCATTCTCGCGCCGCCATTGACGATTGGTTATGGGGTCAGACACGATTACCGTCCTTCATCTTCGGACGCCCCACCCCCTTGGAAACGGCGCGCCGTTGGCTTAATGCCTCGATCTTTTTAATAAAGCGCTCACTTCCCAGCGCCCAACCCCTATGCGTGCTGTCGCGGATAGCTTTAAGATCATCCTTGGGCACCGCAGCCTTGAAGAGTTGCCGGTACGCTTCCTGCCGCTCCCGAACCGTACGCCCCAGGCGCAGGTATTCCCGCTGCGGCATCAGCCAATCCACGTTCTTTCCGGCGTCGCCACCTGCGTTGTGCGCGTAACTGGACCAAGGATAATCACGCGGGTGCGCAACCATCCCGGCGCGGACCGGGTTAAGTTCGATATAGCGCATCACGGTCAGCAGGTAACGCTCGCTGTCCACCACCGTCGCCCGGTAGCGCCCTTCCCACAGCGTGCCGCTGCGTTTATTGTTGAAGTTGAAATACTGCACGTAGCGGCGGCCCACGGATTGAAAAACCTTGCTGATGCTGTCTGCCGCGCCGGGCGTTGCCAGCAAATGAATGTGGTTCGTCATCCAGACGTAGGCGTGGATAGCCAAGTCGTGTTTAACGCAAGCGGCAACCAACGCATCGCGAAAAAACTGATAGTCTTCGTCAGAGGCAAATATGTCCTGGCGATTGTTGCCGCGCTGGATAATATGCTGCGGCTGACCGGGAATGATGTAGCGCGGTAGACGTGCCATGGGCGAAGTTTGCGTGTGGTTGGATTGGAGTTTCGCAGGATATCATATTTTTATCGTGTCTGACCCCATTTACCGCGGCCTTTACCGCGTCGGAAGAGTTCGCGCGGTTTATCAAGGATGATATGGCGCGGGTAGCGAAGGTGATTAAGTCTTCCGGGATTACGGCTGAGTGACGCCCCCCCCTACAACGACAACGCACCCACACTAATCCCCGCGTCCTTAATCAGCTTGCGCCACACTTGTAGGTCCGCTGCGATCAGCGCCTGAAATTCCGCCAGCGTGGAGGTTGCCGGCTCCAGGCCGTTGCTCACGAAATGGCGGATCATCGCCTCGGTGATGCGTTCGCCCAATGCGCGCGCGGTGAAATCGGTGCCCGCGTGCAGTAGCGCGCACATATGGTACCTATGGCGCGTCCCCTACCGTACCGCCACCGGCGCCACCGTCGAGCCGGTGCCGCCCTGCATTTTCAACGGCTGCATGATGAAGGCGAATTGATGCACGCCCTTCGCGGCCAGCTCATCAAGCTTGAGGTTTTCGAGCAGATGCACGCCATGCACCACCAGCGCGATCTGATGCACCGGCAGCGAAATGGCTTTGTCGGGATTGGGCGAGACTTCCACCGGGCCGTTGTCCGAACCGAGCAACAGCGGGTCGTGCTTGATCAGCCACTCGGCGGCGGCGATGCCGATGCTCGGATTGCCCGCCATGTAGCGCGCGTTTTCCTTGCCCCACAGCTTGCCCCAGCCGGTGTTGATGAGGATTGCGTCGCCCGCTTGCAGCGTGACGTTCTGCTTTTGCAGTGCCGCTTGCAAATCCTGCACGGTGATTTCGTAGGCATCGGGCAGGATTTCCACGCCCTTCAATCCGGCCACGTCGATCAGCACGCCGCGCGCCATTAGCATGCCGACTTTTTCAATGCCCATTTTGGTGAAGCCGGTGCGCGAGGCAAGCTCGCTCGATTTGAAGCAGTTGTACAGGCTGTCGCCGTGGGTCTGATGGGTAAAGCCGTCGAACTGCGTGCCGACCTGACCGAGTTCGGTGGTGACGACTTCTTCATTGCTGCCGCGGTTGTTCGACTGCGGATTCATGAAGGTGCGTTTGGTGTGCAGATGAAAGCCGCGCGTGGCCTGTATCGGCATGCCTTGGCGCAACACGTGGCCGATTTCGATCACTTCGCCGGTGCGGATCATTTTGGTGGCGTTCAACACCGACGCGGGCTTCATGTGATTGGCCGAGCCGCGCTCGTCGCCCGCGCCCCACTTGGACGGGCAACGCGCGCTCTCGGCGGGCGGGTGCCACGATTGCGCCGCCACGCCGCCGATGGATAGTGTCAATGCCGCCGCGAAAATGCCTGCTCTGATTATGTTCATGATGCTCTCCCGGTTGATTGAAATGAACAGTCCCGCTACTCGCCTTTGATGCCGCCTTCTTTAATCACCTTGCCCCATTTTGCCATTTCGGCATCGATGAATTTTGCGGTATCGCGCGGCGCGGGGTTGCCCGCTTCGAACCCTTGCGCCGCCAGACGCGCCGCCATGTCGGGCAGGGCATACGCCCAGGCAAAGTCAGCGTGCAGTTTATCGACGATACGCTGCGGCGTTTTGGCCGGGGCGAGCGCGGCAAACCAGCCGTCCACCACATAGCCGGGCAGGCCGGATTCGTTGGCGGTGGGAATGTCGGGCACCGCCGCGGCGCGTTTTAAGCCGGTGGTGGCGATGCCTTTTAACTTGCCGGATTTGATAAACGGCATCGCCGCGCCGAGCGCGGTGTTCAAAATCTGCACCTGCCCCGCGACTATCGCCGCGTTCGATGCGCCCGCGCCCTTGAACGGCACGTGGATCATGTCCACGCCGGCCATGCGCTTGAAAAGCTCCATCGCCAGATGTCCGCTGGTGCCCACGCCCGAGGACGCATACACCAGCGTGCCGGGCTTGGCTTTCGCCAGCGCGATCAGGTCTTTGGCGGCATTGGCGGCGACGGACGGATGAACCACCAGCACATTGGGCGCCACCGCCAGCACGGTGATCGGCGAGAAATCCTGCGGCGTGCGGTACGGCAGTTTGTAGAGAAACGGATTCGCCGCGTAGCCCAGTGCAACCACCAGCAAGGTGTAGCCGTCGGCTTCGGATTTAGCGACGATCTCGCTGCCGATAAGCCCGCCCGCACCGGCGCGGTTATCCACGATCAGCGGCTGGCCGCTCCAGCGTTCCGGCAGTTTTTGCGCCAGCATGCGCGACAAAATATCGAGCGCACCGCCGGGGGTTGAAGGCACCACCACGCGCACCGGACGCGCGGGATAGTCGGCGGCGCTCGCCGCTGCCGCAGTGGAGACACCCATGACGAGCATCACGGCACGCATCAATGAATCCAAATAAATCCCTTTAAAAACAAATACTTATACAATATTACGGTTTCGGCGCGGGATGAATGTTATCCACCCAATGCACGGCCTCCGGCTTTTCAACCACGGGGATATCGAGATTGACCACCACCGGCTCCTGCCCGCTGCGCACCAGCACGCAGGACAGCGGCTCGTCGTCATGGGCGTTGATCTCCTGATGCGGCACATAGGGCGGCACGTAAATAAAATCGCCGGGGCCGGCCTCGGCGATGAATTCGAGCTTGTCGCCCCAGCGCATGCGCGCCTTGCCGCTGACCACATAGATCACGCTTTCAACGGGGCCGTGATGATGCGCGCCGGTTTTGGCTTTCGGGTGGATCACCACGGTGCCGGCCCACAATTTCTCCGCGCCCATCTTTGCATGGGTAATCGCCGCCGCGCGATTCATGCCCGGCGTTTGCGCGGTGTTGGTATCGAGCTCATTGCTTTTCACCACGCGCACGCCGTGAAATTTCCATTGGGATTCGGTGGGTTTTTCCATGTCTGTCTCCGTTATTCACCGCCGCTAAATCCGGCAAACCTCGTCGCCGCACCCCAGATCACGATCCGCCTCCACCAGCAGTTGCTCGAAGGTTTCCGGCACGCGAATTTCTTTGCCGATCACGCGCGGGCTGTAGCCTTGCAGCCAGAAGCTATTCGTCGGATGCCCGCCGCCGCACACCAGCACGATAAAGTTCTCCGGTTTCAGCGTGATCGGCCACGGATCGAGTTTCGCGCTCGCCCGCGTCAGCGGATTCGACTCCATTTCGATCCACGCCGTGCCGCCGTTGCGTTTGATTTCGGCTTGCGGGATGCGCGAGTGCTGGTAAAAAAACTCGCGCATCTTCGGTTTGGTCCAGCCGAGTTTGGCCATGTTGTTGGCGACGACACCCGGAATCAGGATCGCGCCCGGCGTGCCTTTTTCATAGCCTGACAGATTCGTGTAGTTGGGCACGCGCATGAATTCGGCCAGGCGATACATGCCCTGCGTGGCGTCTTCTTCGGGGGTTTCTTTTTTCGCGCCGCGCCGCCGTGCGTTGGTCGCGCCATTGCAGAAAAACACCGACACCGAATTGGCTTCACGCGCAAAGCCGTGGCGCTCCGTGCCATGCGTGGGCCATGCGTCGGGAAGATTGTCTTCATCCTCGGCAAACACCAGGTTGACGTTACGCATGCCGCCGTAGTTTGCCATCGCGCCGATGCCCGGCAATGCGCCACCGACATTTTGCTGGATCAAACGCAACGCACGCCCGATAGAAGCCCCCGCCGGACGCTGCGGATCGGGGCCGAGGCAACCGAAGCCGGAGTTCAATCGGATTTGTTTCGCGATTGGCCCGTTGACGACCACCACGGGGAACGCGCTGCCGGAGGCGGCCTGCAACTGTTCGGCGTTGGTTTCGGGATGCAGGAACGCCTCGACCGCCGCGATCAGCACCGGCAGATATTCGGGACGCCCGCCCGCCATCGCCAGCGACACCGCGCAGGTTTCAACCGTGGTGATGCCGCCGCGCGGCGGAAACTTGCCGATGACGTGATCGCGCGGCAACGGCGTGCCGCGCAGGATGCGATCGACGCGTGATTTGGTCGCGGGCCATAGCGGCAGGCCGTCGCCCCACAGGTTGGTGATGGCGAGATCGTTCGCGCGTTGCAGCGCGTCCTCAAACGTTTCGCCTTCGACCTTGAGCATCGGCGCCGCGCCCGGCGCGGCTTTGGCATACACCGACCGCCAGCGCGTGAGTCCTTCATAAAATTCGTTCTTGCGCGCGGTGAGCGCGCTGATGTCGCTGCCCGGCAGGAACATGTCGATCGGAAACGTAATCATCGCGGCATCGGGCGCCAAGCCCAATCCCGAAATCGCATTGGTCATCACGCCCTTGAAATCCGCCCGCGTCAAGGTGACGGTGGGGATGCCCAACGCTTCGATTCTGGCGGCTGCACGGCCGCACGCAGTGGCGCAGGAGCCTCAGGCCGCGTTGCCGATAATGACGGCATCGACCCCGCTTTGCTTGACCAGCCGCGCGGTTTGTTCCTCGCCGATCAGCGCATTGCCCTGCGGAAACGTGTCGATGGGCAGTATTTCCACGCCAGGAAAATCTTTTTCAAACAGCTCTTTAAGCAGCGGCAACGTGCGAAACGCCTGCCATTGTTCATTGGTGACGAAGCCGATTTTTTTGCCGGCGATGCCATCAAGGCGTGGTGCATGCGGCTGCGTAATTTCAATCGCGCCGGACGGATCGTAGAATTCGAGCTGAACCATTTTTGCTTTCTCCAGTGAATCAATGCTGGCCTGAATCGTAGCACGCGGGCTGCGGTAACGTCCCGTGATACGCTAATGACACCCTCAACACTTCACCGCAAAGAAAATCGAAGTCGATTTTGGGGTTCTTTGCGATTCCTTTGCGCCTTTGCGGTGAAGCCCTTGAATTTGAAACCGTTATGGAATACCTAATTACCGACACCCAACGCGCCTGGCAACTGAAAGCGCGCGAATTCGCCGAAACAGAAATTCGCCCGCTGTCGCTGGCGCGCGACCAGATCGCCGAACCCGCCGCGACCTTCGACTGGAGCATCATCAAAAAAGGCTCGGCGCTCGGCATCCGCACCGCCGCCGTGCCCGTCGAATACGGTGGCCACGGCATCGACTTCACCACGCAGACGCTGATGATCGCCGAAATGGCGAAGGCCGACTCCGCCATCGCCAAGACCTTCAGCCAAAGCTGGAAGTGGAGCCACCTGATCGACGACAACGGCAACGACGAGCAGAAGAAACGTTTCTTCGATGCGTTCGTGGGCGACGATACCTTTGTGCTCGGCGGCGGCATCACCGAGCCTAACGCGGGGTCGGATAATCGCCTGCCGCCGGAAGACGATCCAAAATCCGGCCTGCAACTGCGCGCGCAACTGGACGGCGACACCTGGGTGCTGAACGGCTCCAAGTGTTACATCGCCAACGCCAACATCGGTAAGCTGATTTTTGCGTTTACCCGCACCGACCCGCAGGCGCCGGTGCATGAAGGCACGACTATTTTCGCCGTGCCGCACGACACGCCGGGGCTGAAAGTCGGCAAGGTGTTCAACAAACACGGTTGGCGCTTTTATCAGAACGCGGAACTGTTTTTCGAGAACGTGCGCGTGCCCGACAGCAATCGCTTAGGTACGTTAAACGGCGCACTGAGTGGCGTGCACAAAAAGCACGCTGGTAAGAACAGCAAATTCGGTGATCTGGAGTACGCCGCCAACGCGCTCGGCATCTGCGACGCCGCTATTGAAATGGCGACACGGCATGGCCGCACCCGCCGGCAGGCTGGCAAGCGGCTGAACGAACACCAGTTGTTTCAGTTAAATCTCTCTCTGAAATGCACATGCAGACCGAGGCGCTGCGCTCGTTCGTGATGCGCGTGGCCGCCGAGAGCGACTGTACCGCCGACATCTCGCGCAAACACAATATGCTGCTGATGAATTTCTCGACGGATTCGATGCAGCGCGTGTGTTATCTGAACCTCGCGATTCATCGCGGCGCGGCCAAGGGCGAGATAAGCGCGCGGGCGGACAAACTGGTGCGCGACGCAATCATCTGGACGCATATCGCGGGGGATGCGGTGCAGCGGATGAAAGCGGTGAAGGCGTTGTTATAGGGCGAGGCCGCTCCACCTCCCCGTCGTTCCCGCCATAACGTGGACAAACAGGTACGCGGCTGTCACGCCCCACGTACCATGTAAACTTCGTTTCCCGTTATAGGAGAGTTTTACTTGGCAACACGATTTCGAGCGCTACTACGCGCAGCCGCGCTGGTCGTCTTCGGCATGCACATGGCTACCGCCGCCGACTGGAAGCCCGACAAGATGATCGAGCTGATCGTGCCCACCGGCCCCGGCAGCGGCGTGGATGCCTCGGCGCGCACGGTGCAGCAGATTTTGCAGTCGAACAAATGGGTGGATCAGGCGATCAACACCAGCAACAAACCCGGCGGCAATTACGGCATTGCGATGAATTATCTCGGCCAGTTCGATCGCGACGCGCACAAGCTGATGGTGCAAACCACCACGCCGCTGACCGCCGCGATCCAGGGTCAGATCAAGCTCAACTACTTTGAATTCACGCCCATCGTGAATCTGATTTCGGAGCCGATTGCATTCGTGGTGGCGGCGAATTCACCGCTGAAAACCGCGCGTGATCTCGCCGCGAAGTTAAAAGCAGACCCGGAATCGGTGAGCATCGCGCTCTCCGCCGCGCGCGGCAATGCGTTTCACATCACCGCCGCGCTGGTCGGGCGCTCGGTGCAGGCCGATATCAAGAAGCTGAAAATCGTGGTGTTCAATGCGTCGAGCGAAGGCGTGATCGCGGCGGCGGGCGGGCATGTGGATGTGATGGCGGCGACACCCGCGACGGTGATGCCGCTGGTGCAGGCGGGCAAGGTGCGCATCATCGGCATCGCCGC
>JANPOH010000059.1:0-3213 GCA_031427895.1 Betaproteobacteria bacterium | reverse complement strand
GCACCATCAAGCTCGAACTGTCGCGCAATATGGTGTGGAAGGCCGCATGGGCGCTCGATCACCCCGAAGCCATTGCCGACCGCAGCGTGTCGGAGTTGCCGCTGCATGTGATCGCGCGCGTGGCCTCCGCCGAAGCGGTGCATGAAGTCACCCTGCTCGCCGCAGAATGTTTCGGCGCGATGGGCGTGATGCGCGACATGCCGCTGCAAAAATATGTGAACGACGGATTTATCATCGCGCATTCGGAAGACACCGATGGCGCGGCCAAGCTGCAAATCGCGGAATCGGTCGCGGGGTTTCAGCGTAAAGCGGCGTAAAGCAAATCAAGTAAGCAAACCAATCCCCATCCCTCAAGGGGGTGCTGTACCGAGTCCGCCGCAGGCGGGAGAGGGGATGTAAATAAAGCACAGAGGAATTCAAATGGATTTTTCACTAAACGAAGAGCAACGCCACTGGCAAGCCGAAGCGCGCAAATTTGCCGCCGAGGTATTGCGCCCCGCATCGATTGCACGCGATCAGATCGAAGGCGGTTTTGAGCCGTGGGATTGGAACATCATCGAAGCCGGTTCCAAGTTAGGCTTTCGCACGCTGGCGGTGTCTAAAGAGTGGGGCGGCCCCGGCGCGGATTTCGTCTCGCAGGCGATTGTGATGGCGGAGCTGGCCAAGGGCGACAGCGCCATGTCCAAGGCTTTCAGCCAGAACTGGAAATGGAGCCATCTGATGTCGATGGCCTGCAGCGACGATCAGAAAAACCGCTTTCTGAAACCGTTTCTGGCCGACCACCGTTACGTGATGGGCCGCGGCATCACCGAGCCGAATTCCGGTTCCGACAACCGCATGCCGCCGGAAGACGATCCGAAAGCGGGCTATCGTTTAAAGGCCGTGAAAGACGGCAACGAGTGGGTGCTCAACGGCGAAAAATGTTTCATCGCCAATGGCAGCGTGGGTTCGCTGTTTTTTGTCGATGCGCGCAGCAACCCGGATGTGAACATCAAGCAGGGCGGCACTTTGTTCATGGTGCCCAAGGGCACGCCGGGCTTTCGCATCGGCAAGGTGTTCAACAAGCGCGGCTGGCGTTTCTATCAAAACGCGGAACTGATTTTTGAAAACGCGCGGCTGCCGCAGGAAAACGTCGTCGGCGCGGTGGGCACCGGCTCGGTGAAGGCGGGCAAGGGCGACACCACCGGCGGTGATATTTTCGGCGATCTCGAATTGGCCGCCAATGCGCTGGGCGTGTGCGACGACGCGGTTGAGATGGGCATGGCCCATGCGCGCACGCAAAAGCGCGCCGGCAAATACCTGATGGAGCATCAACTGGTGGCGCTGCGCCTGCACGAAATGCACATGCTCACCGAGGCGCTGCGTTCTTTTGTGCTGCGTACCGCATGGCAGCACGACGCGGGCGAACATTCCGCCAACGCCGGCTTTGTGATGAACTACTCCACCGACATCATTCAGCGCGTCACGCGCCTGAACATGCAGGTGCATGGCGCCGAAGGCTGCATGATGAACGCGCGCGCCGACAAGTTGGTGCGCGATGCGATGGTGTGGACACACCTGGCGGGCGACAACGTGCAGCGGCTCAAGATCCTCAAGCGGCTGAAGTAAGGTGGTTCGCGGGGCATCGGTGCCGGGTCATGGTCAGGCGCCGGCGCCGTCATTCGGATCATGTGACTTTATGAAACCGGAAATACTGGTTCTCCTGCCGATTTATGCGCCCACGCTGGCCGCGCTGGAGCAGCGTTACGTGGTGCATAAACTGTGGGTGGCGCCGGATCGTGACGCGCTGCTGAAAGAAATCGCGCCGCGCATACGCGGCGTGGTGACCAGCGGCCTTGCCGGTTGCGACAACGCCACCATGCAAGCTTTGCCCAAGCTCGAAATCATCGCCTGCTTCGGCTCGCCGCGTAACACGCTGGATCTGGCGGCGGCGCGCGCGCGCGGCATTGTGTGTACGCGCACGCCCGACGCCATCACCGAATCCGTGGCTGATCTGGCGCTGGGCCTGATGCTCGATGTGATGCGGCGCATCGCGGCGGGCGACCGTTTTATCCGCGCGGGGCGCTGGGAAAAAAACCTTGCGCGTCCCGGCCATGAAGTGCGCGGCAAACGCTGCGGCATCATTGGCTTTGGCGCGATCGGGCGCGGTGTCGCCAAACGCGCGCTGGCGTTCGACATGACGGTTTGCTATTTCGGCCCGAACCGCAAAGAATCGCCGCATGCGTACTATGCCGATCTGACCGACATGGCGAAGGCAGTGGATGTGCTGGTGGTGTGCTGCCCGTTAACGCCGCAAACGCGCGATCTGGTTGATGTAGCCGTGATTGATGCGTTGGGGCAGGGCGGCGCAGGATTTTTAATCAATGTGGCGCGCGGCCCGGTGGTGAACGAAGCGGCGCTGATTTCGGCATTGCAGGAAAAACGCCTTGCGGGCGCAGGGCTGGATGTGTACTGGGACGAGCCGCGAGTGCCGGCGGCGCTGCTGGAAATGGACAACGTGGTGATGGCGCCGCATGTCGGTTCCAGCACGATGGAGGTGCGCGTCGAGCGCGGGCGCAAAGTGCTGGCGAATCTGGAGGCGCATTTTGCCGGACAGGCGGCGCCGTATCCTATGCCGTAAGGCGTGAGACGTGAGGAGTAGGGACGATGGGAGTCGAGTCGATGAATGTTCGTAACTGTGTTGTGTGTTGTATGGCGCTGTTGGCCGCGCCGGCGGCGGCACAAACCGCTTCGACAAGCTCGGGACAGGCCTACCCCGGCAAACCGATCCGCTTCATCGTCGGGTTTCCGCCGGGCGGCGCCACCGAATTCATCGCGCGCCTGATCGGGCAGAAGCTCACGCAATCGATGGGGCAGCAGGTCATTATCGATAACCGCCCCGGCGCGGCGGGCAATCTCGGCATCGAACTGGCCGCGCGCGCCGCGCCCGACGGCTACACGCTGCTGCTGGTGGCGCCCAATATCACCATCAGTCCCAGCCTCTACAAAAAACTCGCCTACGACACGGTAAAAGATTTCGCGCCGATTGCACGTGTGGCTGCGGTGCCGATGGTGATTGTCACGCCGGGCAACTTGCCCGCGCCGACGCTGAAGGACTTCATCGCGCTGGCCAAAGCCAAGCCGGGCGCTTTGAATTACGCCTCCAGCGGCGTAGGCACCTCGCTGCATCTGGCGGCGGAGTTGTTCAAGCTGCAAGCCGGGGTGAACCTGGTG
>JANPOH010000058.1:0-2795 GCA_031427895.1 Betaproteobacteria bacterium | reverse complement strand
CGCGCAACAGCCCGGCGAGCTGACCCCCAAGGCGCGTGCGTGCGGCGCCAGGCGCCGTGGTTGCGCCCATGGCCGCGACGCTCATGCCGTGTCCTTCGCTACGGGCGACCCGCCATCTGTACTACATGCGCTTTGCACCTGCGCCCGGTAAATGCGTGCGTACAAACCATTGCGCGCCCTCAACACATCATGCGTTCCCTGCTCCGCTATCCGGCCGTGGTCGAGCACCACGACGTGATCGGCAAGGGGAAAGGCGGCGAGGCGCTGCGAACACAGCACGATGGTTGCGCGCTGGTTCGCCGGTTGTTGCGCGCGCTGTTGCGTGCAGAAGGCCTCGCGCAGCGCCGCGACGATACGTGTCTCCGTCTCTACATCGACCGCGGAAAATGGATCGTCCAATACCAGCAGGCCGGGCGTATGGGGCGCGTGGGCCGCGATGGCCCGCGCGAGGCCCAGGCGCTGCTGCTGGCCGCCGGAAATGCGCACGCCGAGTTCGCCGATCGGTGTGTCCATGCCGCGTGGGAATCCCGCAACGTCGGTATCGAGGGCCGCGATTCGCACTGCCCGCGCAATAAACGCCGCGTCACCGGCATCGCTCGCCATCAGCACGTTATCGCGCACCGAGCCCGAGAAAAGATGCGCGTCTTGCGGCAGGTAACCGATGACGCCGTCCGAAGACAATGACACCTTGCCCGACGCGATGGGATAAACGCCAAGCAGCGCGCGCGCCAATGCGCTCTTGCCCGACCCCACCGCACCGGTCACCGCCACCAGACTGCCCGGCTCGATCTCCAGCGACAGATCGGCGAGCGCCGGCCGTGTCGCACCGGGATAGATAAATGTGACCTTGCTCAGAACGGCGCCGAGTGCGCCGCGGCGATCTTGCCTATCGTTAATTTGCACTTGCCCGATGCCGGCGATGTGGCCGTGTTTAAACGATGCGAATCGAGGCTCGCCCTCAACGCCAAGTGCCGGCGCCAGCATGGATTCCAGGCGCGCGTAAGCCGCCCCGCCGCTCTGAATGGAATTCACCATCTGCGGAATACGAAAGCCGCGCTCGGCAAAGCGAATGAATAGCGCCAGATATCCCACGAAGGCGCCCACACTCATGGCGCCGCTGACCACGCGCTCGCCGCCCTGCCAGATCACGATCAGGATGCCGGACATCATCAGCGTGCCGTAGAGCGGCGGCAGACCCAAGCGCAGGCGCGCCGCGCTCAAATTGCGTTCAGCGTATGTCCGCGAGCAGGTCTCGATCACACCTGTCGCGGCGGTTCCCCGGCCGAAGAAACGCAGCACGCGAAAGCCCGACAGCAGCTCCTGAATAGTCGCGGTCAGCGCGGCGTTCGCCTCCCGCGCGCACGTCGTGCGTGCCGCCACCCAGCGGCCGGAAGCATGCGCGATAAACATCGCAATCGGCGCCGGCGCCAACGCCATGAGGGTCAATTGCGCGTCGATTACCAACATGGCAACCACGAACGAAAGCGAGAAGAGAACGGTATCCCAGGTCTCGATGGTGAACTCGCGAAGGCCGACACCGAGCACCTCGACGTCGCCGACGATGCGCGCCATCTTGTCGCCAATGGAGGTCTGGTGCAGATCGGCAAGCGGCCGCGACAGCGCCCCGCGCAGCGCATCGGCGCGCAGATTGGCGCGCATGCGCACGTTGGCGGTGATCAGCCACCAGCGCTTTACCACGCGCGGCCCCTCCGTCAACAGCGTGCCCGCGATCAGCAGCAGCGCCGCGAGCGTCACGTCGTCACGTGTCGCCGTGCCGCGCTCCAGCGCCAACGCCTTGTCAATCGCATTACCCAGCAGAATGGCCGGCAGAATCACCGCCGTGTTCATGACGATGCCGGCCAGCGAGCCGATAACAAGCTGGCCCGCGACCTGACGGAAGTACGCGCGCAGCTTCCAGAGATAGGTCACGTGACCACGATTAATACGGCTAGCGCGCGACGCCGTAGGTAAAATCATCGAACAGCGTGATGCTGTCCGCCTTGGTCCAAACGCCGATGGCGCCTGCACCGGCGAGATGATCGTCAGTCATTTCGATGTAAAGCGTGCGGTTGAAAATCACACTAATATCCTTGCCAGAGAACTCCGCGCGCAGCCTGTGCCAAGTATTGCCCGGCAGCGGCGCATTGATCCTGTAAGCTTCTCATGGATGACTTAACAAAAGAGAAATCTTGAAAGTGAACAAGCAGCATAGCGCACTGGAAGTCATCAAGAAAGAGCAGTTAAAGCGACGCGGCCAACGACGCCCTGTCTGGTGAAGGCGGCACCGACCTGCTTGACGACCTGCTTGATGGCGGCCAAGGCAACGACGTGATACGCGGTGTATCGCGGCAAAGACTTGTTGTTTGGCGGCGCGGGGCAAGACGTGCTGCACGGCGGGCTGGAGGATGATGATCTGCGCGGCGGGGCGGACAGCGATTGGCTGGCCGGTGAACAGGGTGATGATGAGATTGATGGGGGCGATGGCGTTGATATTGCCGACTTCACCGGCTCGTATGGCGAGTATCGCTTTGTGCAACTGGATGGGACGACATGGGAAAAGCAACGGGGTCAGGCTTGGCTAATTGCCTTAAGATGCCGGTCAAGCATATCGGCAACCACGGAATCCGCGCGCGAACGCGCATCGAGGCGGGAGACGGCATGACTGAGTGTGGAAATATCGCGATTGAAGGCGTTCGCCAGCGTCGTGAGCGATGCCGCTGGCGTCTTGATCGCCAGCCAACACACCAGCGCACGCGCCGCGGCGGGTTGGCGCGCGCGGTCGGGTGCGAGCAACG
>JANPOH010000057.1:0-4725 GCA_031427895.1 Betaproteobacteria bacterium | reverse complement strand
GGGCGCACTTCGCAACCCCAGGTGTCGGTGCAGATGGCGGCGATTTCTTTTTTGTGGATCCACTCCGCCGTCTCGAACGCCAGACCCGGCGCATCACCGCCCGCATAGCCGCCCCACTCACCGGTTTTTAAACGGTTTTCCATTTGCCCGGTACGCACGATAACGAAATCGCCGCGTTTGATTTCAACGCCCTGCGCTTTGGCGCAGGCGTCGAGATCGTCGTTGGTGATGGCTTCGCCGTCTTCGAGATAGTCCTTGCCCAGGTGACGCGCCATGTCCAGCAGTACGCCACGCCCGGCCATTTTGTCGCGGGTTTTATGGATGCCGTTTTTCTGCGCGCCGTTGGTATCCACCAATTTTGCGTCGTAGCCGTTCCACATCTTGTCGTCGTAAAAAATGTGGCCCAGCGCGTCCCACTGCGTGCCGCATTGCAACGGCAGCGACACCATATCGTCGGCGTAACGCAGGCCACCCTTGTCCTGATTGCCGGCGACGGCATCGGTGCCGGTGGCGAGCATGGTGTGTATCGGGTTGAAGCGATTGCCCCACAGGCCTTTCTGCGGGCCGGTGCGATCAAAGTTAAGCGCCAGCGAAAACACGCGGCCTTTGCGCACCAGGCGTGAGGCGTCGATGATGTTTTGCGGCGTGATGTAATTGAGCGTGCCCACCTGATCGTCCGGGCCCCACTTGCCCCAGTTCTTGAGTTTCTCGGCGGTGGCGCGCAGGTGCGCGATGGTGAATTTTTTGGCGTCGTAGCGGCGGGTCATGGCGGTCTCCTAAAATCCAGAATCATCAGATAAAAAAATGGCGTCACGCCATACGAAGGGGTGACGCCATTTTACATTCAACCAACGATTTTACGCCGCCGGTTTTTGCATGTAACCGTAACGCAGATTGGTGCGGCCTTCGCCGAACTGCTCGTAGTTGGTCTTCGCCACCGCGACCACGTCGTTTTCCAGCGCGGCGCGCTGTTGCGGCGTGAACTTATACAAACGCGCAGAATTCTCGCCGAAAATGGCCTTTTTAACCGGGCCATCAGCGGCGCCCATCGGTTTGAAGCCGTATTTTTTCTGCATTTCCTCGGGGATTTCCAAGCGGCGCAGCGCCTCGATCTGCCATTGCGGCGCGCCGGTCCATACCGCGTCGCTGCCCCACACCACGTGGTCGGCGCCGAGGCCCTTGATGAGCTGGCCCATCATTGCGGCGCACAGGCGCGGCTCGGCGATGGTGCTCTGGGCGAAAATCTGCCCCAGGTCGCCATAGACGTTTTTCACGCCGTAGGTGGACGGGATTTCCGCCAGATCGGTCACCCAATCAATGCGGCCGGTTTTCTCGAACTGCTCCCAGCCCACGGGCCACGAGCCGCCGACGTAACGGAACCCGGAGTGATAAATGACGAAATTCAGTTGCGGCCAATCCTTGGCGGCCTTGGCCACGTCGCGCACGTCCGCGTAGTTCATCAGATACGGGAACTCCTTCGCGGTCGCGGGCGGATACAGGCCCTTGTGGACGCACACATTGGCGAGGCTCGGCGTGGTCTTGCTCCACTTCACCAGTTTTTCATAGAACGGATACATCAGCTTCTCGTCGTCGAGATGCCACGGGTGCTTGGCCAGATGCTTGTTGGTGTTGTCGCCGACGGTGTAGCCCTTGAACGCATCGGGCTTTAATGTCTCGTAATCCTTATCGACTTTATCCATCCAGCCCGGCATGCCCGGCATCACGATCGCGTGCGAGAACATGCGCTTGGCGCCGGCCTTCTTGTTCACTTCGGCGCGCGTCTGCGCCTTCATTTCATTGGTGAGGAACCAGTCGCGCGCGTCTTCCGAACCGGAGCCTGAAATCAGCGCCACCTTGGTGTCGCTGTCCATGTAAATCTCTTTGAAGTAATTGGCGAACTTCAAGTCCTCGATGGTCTGCGGCTTGCCGGCGAGCGCCGGGTTCCAGCCCGCCTTGCCCACCGCCTCGCGCTGGCGGATGAAGCCCTGGATGCGCGTGTCGTCGCGCAGGTAGTGCGTATGCATGTCCATGAT
This sequence comes from Betaproteobacteria bacterium, assembly GCA_031427895.1. GTDB lineage: Bacteria > Pseudomonadota > Gammaproteobacteria > Burkholderiales > SG8-41 > UBA5216. The sequence continues at coordinate 2,692 of JANPOH010000057.1, read as the reverse complement.
GAACTGGCCCTTGAGCGCCTTCGCACGCTCGTTGGCCATTTCCGGCGTGGCGGCCTCGGCGCGGCTCACGTCGTAAAACGGACCGAAGGTGTCGTTCATCGCCACGAAGGCGGCGGCCATGCCGGCGGCACCCTGGAAAAAGGTGCGGCGCGTCACGCCCTGTTTCTTCGCCAGCTCGCTGCCGATTTTCTTGACGCGCGCTTCAAACTCGCGCTGCTTTGCGGACTGCGGGCCGGGCGTGAATTCGTCGCTCGACACCGGCTGCGTGGGTATCGGCGAGCGGAATTTGGCGGTCTCCGCCGGAATCAGCTTTGCTATCTCATCGGGCGACATCATGATCGTTCTCCTTTGGTAGTAAATGTTTTAACCAGATTCATCGTGCGGCGTACGCCACGGGACACGCGCTTTATTATTCTGTAGCCGATGCAGTGGAGGCATTCTATTGCAACCGAATCATGCCGCGCATAAGGCTCATAAGTATCTGTTTTTATTGAATTTATTTAATAAGGCCCATGCTTAATCCACCTTCGCGCCGGAATCCCGCACGACTTTAGTCCACTTGGGAATTTCAGTGCGCAGGAACGCGGCAAATTCTTCCGGCTTGCCGCCGCGCGCCTCGACGCCCTGCGTCGCAAGGCGCTCTTTTAATTCGCTACTTGCCAACGCGGCATTCATCTCGGTATTGATACGCGCGATCACCGGCGCGGGCGTCGCGGCGGGCACCACCAGCCCGTGCCACGTCAGCGCTTCAAATCCCGCAATGCCCTCTTCAGCCACGGTCGGCAATTCCGGCACGGAGGGCGAGCGCTGTGCCGATGTGACCGCCAGCGCGCACAACCGCGCCGTGCGCGTGTGCGGGATCACGGATGCCGCCGTGGCAAACATGAACTGCACCTGGCCGCTGAGGACATCAATCACCGCCGGCCCGCCGCCTTTGTACGGGATGTGCTGATAACTCACGCCGGTCAGCCCTTTGAACAACTCACCCGCGAGATGCCCGGCGGTGCCGGTGCCCGACGAGGCGTAGTTCAACTGGCCGGGACGCGCCTTGGCGAGCGCGACCAGCTCCTTGACGTTTTTCACCGGCAGCGCCGGATGCGTCACCAGCACGCTGGGTTGCGTGGCGATCAGCACCACGGCAGCGAAATCACGCAGCGCGTCGAACGGCATCTTTGGATACAGCGCCTGATTGGTGGCGAGGATACCGTTGTTGCCGAGAAACCAAGTGTAGCCGTCGGGCGCGGCGCGCGCGGTGATTTCCCCGGCAATGTTGCCGCCCGCGCCGGGACGGTTGTCGATGATGATTTGCTGACCGAGCCGCGCCGTCAGCGGCCCCACCAGCATCCGCGCCACCGCGTCACTGGCGCCGCCCGGTGGATAGCCGAGGATGAAGCGGATGGGCTTGGCGGGATAGGGCGCGTCAGCCGCAGGGCTGATCGCCGGGAACAACATCAGCAGGGTGACGCACCAACAGCGGAAAACGTTCGAGTCCAGCATGGCAACCTCCTCGCTTGAGTTCCAGATACAGCGCGCTACCGAAGATCGTTTTTATTCCGCGCTTATTTCACAATCTGCAACTTCGGGCGCGGCGACGTGGGCGTGGGTTCAGGCGTGTCCGGCGGCGCGGGAGGCGCCTCGGCGGCATCGGTGGCGGCTTCCGGCGCGAAGAACAACCCCTGCCCGTTCTCGCGCGCAAAAATGCCGGCCACCGCGTACAGGGGAACCGAACACTCGCGCGACACGCCACCGAACCGCGCGGAGAATTGAATCACCTCATTGCCGATGGTGAGCTTGTGGGTGGCGTCGTAAGCCAGATTAAGCACGATCTCGCCGTCTTTCACGAACTCCATCGGCACACGGGTATTCTCGTCCACCCGCACCGACAGATAGGGCGTATAGCCGCTATCCGCGCACCACTCGTGAATGGCACGGATCAGGTAGGGTTTGGTGGAACGTTCAGCCATGGATTTTCGGTAAGGCGTGAGACGAAATCCCTGCGATGATGGAGAGGTTGCGCCTCACGCCTCACGCCTCACGCCTCACGCCTCACGCAGCCCTTATTTTCGCATCACTTTTTCCGACGCGGTGAGCGCGTCGATATAGGCCGGGCGGCTGAACAGGCGCTCGGCGTACTTCATCAGCGGCGCGGCCTGTTTGGGCAGTTGAATGTCGTAGTGGTCCAGCCGCCACAACAGCGGCGCAATCGCCACGTCGAGCATGGTGAACTCGTCGCCGAGCATGAATTTTTGTTTGGCGAACACCGGCGCGATTTGCGTCAGTGCATCGCGGATCACCTGGCGGCCTTTTTCAGCCTGCTTTTGCGTGCCCTTCTCGATGGCATGCACGTGGCCGAACATTTCGTTCTCGAAACGATACAGGAACAGCCGCGCGCGCGCGCGCATCACCGGATCGGCCGGCATCAGTTGCGGATGCGGAAAACGGTCGTCGATGTATTCGTTGATGATGTTCGACTCGTACAAAATCAGATCACGCTCGACCAGCACCGGCACCTGGTTGTACGGATTCATCACCGCGAGGTCTTCAGGCTTGTTGAACAGATCAACGTCAACGATCTGGAAATCCATGCCTTTCTCGTAGAGCACGATGCGGCAACGTTGGCTGAAGGGGCACGTGGTGCCCGAGTAGAGAGTCATCATAACGGTATTACCTTCTTGAGACGTGTGGCGTGAGG
>JANPOH010000056.1:0-8049 GCA_031427895.1 Betaproteobacteria bacterium | reverse complement strand
GTGCCGAATGGTTTGGTGGTGCATCCGACCCTGCCCGCCAAGACGCTGAAGGAGTTAATCGTGCTGGCAAAGCAGCGGCCACGCGAATTGAATTACGGCTCCTCCGGCGCGGGCGCGGGGGATCATCTCGCGGCAGAAATGCTCGGCGTGATGGCGGGCATTCGCATGACGCATGTGCCGTACAAAGGCGGGCCGCTGGCAATGGTGGATTTGATGGCCGGCAATATTCAGTTGATATTTGCCACGCTCGCCACCGGCATGCCGTACATCCGCGCCGGCCGCGTGCGCACGCTGGCGGTGGCCGGCGCGCAACGCTTCACGCTGCTGCCCGACGTGCCCACCGTCGCCGAAGCGGGCGTGCCGGGATTTGCCGTCAACAACTGGGCAGGTATTTTTGTCGCAGGTGGTACGCCGCAGCCGATCATCGAGCGGCTCAACAGCGAAATCGTCAAGGCGCTGGCGCCGGCCGATGTGCGCCAGAAGCTGCTGGAAATGGGCTTGGTGGCGGCGACCAATACGCCGGCGCAATTCGCCGGCTACATTCAGGCGGAGACCGTGCGCTGGGCCAAAGTGGTGAAAGATGCCGGGATTAAACTCGATTAATTTATCGTAACTATATGTTTTTAAAGTAAATTGTGCCTAGACCTCTGACAGCCGTCATTGATTTATCCGCCCTGCGCCATAACCTCGGCGTGGTGCGTCAACACGCCGGGCAATCGCGCGTGCTGGCGGTGGTGAAGGCCAACGCCTACGGCCATGGCGTGATGCGCGTGGCGCGCGTGCTGGCGGACGCGGGCGTGGACGGTTTCGCGCTGCTCGAACTCGATGCGGCGATTGCGCTGCGCGAGGCCGGTTATCAACAACGCATCGTTCTGCTCGAAGGCATTTTTGACGCGCGCGAACTGGCGTCGCTGGTTGAACACCGTATCGATACCGTGGTGCATTGCGCGGAACAGATTGCGATGCTGCGCCAGGCCGCGCCGGATGCGCGCCTCAATGTGTTGCTCAAACTCAACACCGGCATGAACCGGCTGGGTTTTACCGCGTCCGGGTTCGCGGATGCGCTGGCGGCGCTGCGCGCCAACGCATCGGTAGGCGAGATCACCCTGATGACGCATTTCGCCAATGCCGACGACGCGCGCGGCGTGGCCTGGCAAATGGCTGCAATGGCCGCATTTGAAAAAATCACACAAGGCGTGACACTGCCGCGTACGCTCGCCAACTCGGCGGCTATCGTGCGCTACCCGGAAACCCACGCGGATTGGGTGCGTCCGGGCATCATGCTCTACGGCGCGACACCCTTCGCCGATATCAGCGCCGCGCAGCTAGGCGTAAAGCCGGTGATGACACTCGCGTCGCAGATCATCGCCGTGCAACACCTGAAAGCGGGCGACACCGTCGGTTACGGCGGCGCGTACACCGCCCGGCGCGACACGCGCATCGGCGTGGTCGCCTGCGGTTACGCCGACGGCTACCCGCGCCATGCACCCAGTGGCACGCCGGTGCGCGTGGGTGATGCGATGACGAGTACCGTGGGGCGCGTGTCGATGGATATGCTGTGCGTGGATATCAGCGCGCTGCCTTCGGCGCAGGTGGGCACGCCGGTTACGCTGTGGGGTGAGGGTAACCCCGTGGATGACGTGGCCACGGCGGCGGGTACGGTGGGGTATGAATTGTTGTGCGCGCTGGCGCCGAGAGTGTTGGTGGTGGCTCATGACTGAGCGCGTGTCGTTGCGTCGCGCCAGGAAAAAGCTCAACCAGATTGCACACGTGCCGCGCGGCCGTATTGCCGCCGCTCTGCACTCCCGCTTCGCGCTGCGCTTTCACACCTCGATACTGCTGTTATGGTGCTTTTGCGCGGGGTTGCTGACCACCAAGGGCTTGTTTGCCTTGGGGATGCACTCGATGTTTTTTCGTTACACCATCGCCATCGTGGTGGCGTACGGCGCGTTTTTGCTGGGCGTGCGGCTATGGCTGGCTTATGTGGGGGCGGGGGCTGCGCGCAACACAAACAATTCGCGCGCGATGGATCGTGTGGATGGGTCGCTGGATATTCCTGACCTGCCATTTCCCACGGGTGGTTCTCCGAGCGGCGGCTCCGGCACATTTGGCGGCGGCGGAGAGAGTGGCGGTGGCGGCGCGAGCGGGAGCTTTGATGGCGGCGCCGTGCCGCAGCCCAATCAACTGGTGGCGGACAGTCTTCGCATGCCGGACACCGGCGGCGGCAGCGGCAGCAATGTTTTGGGTGATATGGGCGGCAAGGTCGGCGATGTGGTGGGCGATATCGGTGGTGGTGACGAAGGCGGCTGCCTGATCGCATTCGCTATCATTATTGTACTGGGGCTGATTGCGCTGGCGATAGGCGGTGCGTTTTTTGTGATTAGCCTGGGGCCGGAGATTCTGATCGACGCGGCGTTCAGTGCCTTGCTGGCGGGAGGGCTGGTCAAATCAACCAAGGCCGTCAGCGATCCCGACTGGATCGGCAGTGTGATAAAGGCGACGTGGATACCGTTTGGCATTGTGCTGGCAGTGATGTGGATATTTGCCGGTATCGCAGCGGTGCTGACGCCGCAGGCGCATACGTTCGGCGCGGTGTGGCAGATCGTTTGGCCGCTGTTGCTGAAATCTATCTGAGAGAAAATAATGGCAGACCATGGCTAAAGCAAAAACAATCTACGTCTGCACCGAATGCGGCGGGCAATCGCCCAAGTGGCAGGGGCAATGCCCGGCGTGCCAGCAGTGGAACACGCTCGTCGAAAGCATCAACGAGACTGTGGCGCCCGGCGGCAACCGCTTCGGGCTGATCGCCGAGGCGGGCAAGCTGCAACGGCTGTCGGAAGTGGAGGCGCGCGAGGAAGCGCGCATACCTTCCGGCGTGTCGGAGTTTGACCGCGTGCTGGGCGGCGGGCTGGTGCCGGGCGGGGTGGTGCTGATCGGCGGCGATCCGGGTATCGGCAAATCGACCTTGTTGCTGCAATCGCTGGCGGCGATGGGCGCCACGCGCAAAGTGCTGTATGTCAGCGGCGAGGAATCCGCGCAGCAGATCGCGCTGCGCGCCAGGCGGCTGGATGCAGACCCGAAGCATGTGCATGTGTTGGCCGAGATCAATCTGGAAAAAATTCAGGCGACGATTCAGCATGAAAAGCCCGATGTCGCGGTGATCGATTCGATCCAGACCTTGTATTCATCGGCGCTAACCTCCGCGCCGGGTTCGGTGGCGCAGGTGCGAGAATGCGCGGCGCAATTGACGCGCGTGGCGAAGTCGGGCGCGACGACGATTATTCTGGTGGGCCACGTGACGAAGGAGGGCGCGCTCGCCGGCCCGCGCGTGCTGGAGCACATGGTCGATACCGTGCTGTATTTCGAAGGCGATACGCATTCGAGCTTCAGACTGATACGCGCCTTTAAAAACCGCTACGGCGCGGTGAACGAACTCGGCGTGTTCGCGATGAGCGAAAAGGGCTTGAAGGGCGTGTCGAATCCGTCCGCGCTGTTTTTGTCGCAACACAGCGGCGAGGTCGCGGGTTCTTGCGTGATGGTGACGCAGGAAGGCACGCGCCCGATTCTGGTGGAAATCCAGGCGCTGGTGGACGAGGCGCATGCGCCCAATCCGCGGCGGCTTTCCGTGGGGCTGGAGCAAAATCGCCTGGCGCTGCTGCTCGCGGTGCTGCACCGGCATTCCGGCATCGCGTGTTTCGATCAGGATGTGTTCATCAACGCGGTGGGCGGGGTGCGCATCACCGAGCCTGCCGCCGATCTGGCGGTGATGATGGCAGTGGTGTCGTCGCTGAAAAGTAAACCACTGCCGGCGAAGCTGGTGGTGTTCGGCGAAGTGGGGTTGGCGGGAGAAGTGCGCCCGGTGCAGCGCGGTCAAGAGCGGCTACGCGAGGCGGCCAAGCTGGGGTTCACGCATGCGCTGATTCCCAAAGCCAACAAGCCCAAGCAAGCGATAGCAGGATTGACGGTATTTGCGGTGGATCGCATCGAAGAAGCTGTGTTGAAATTTCGCGATGCGTTTTCATAATCAGCAACAATACGGTTAACGGCGTTCGTGAGACACGCTCCATGAAAAAAACACTGAAATGGGCGGTCATCGCGGTCATCGTGTTGGTGATGCTGGCGCTGGCGGCGTGGATAGGCTGGAACGCATTCGACGACACGCTTGATCCCAGGGCGGCGGCGTACGGCGCGCCTCGCACGGTCAGTATGCCGGCGGCGGAAAATGGCCACTACGCCGCGCTGGGCATGAGCGCGCCGGAGGGAGTCGATGCTATTCACCATGCCAGGGCGTGGTTCGACGAGCGTCGTGCCGCCGCCAGGGAAAACCGCGACGAAGATCGGCCGCTGATTGAACGCGAGCCGCGTCCCCGCTTGTGCGATACCACGCAGGTTTTGTGTACCGTGGAGGCGCGTGAAAAGCGGGACATGCTCACCGCGCAATTGAATGCATTTCGCGAAGACCTTGCGCGCTACGAAAAACTGCTGGCTTACACGCGCTACGAAGAGGTGATGGATTATGAGTTGCGCAACGGCATGCAGTTGCCGCCCTATGGGGGCGTGCTGGACGGGCAACGCGCGTATCTGACGCGGATCGCGTTGACAATGAATGCGGGCCGTATCGAGGATGCGCTGACGATGCTGGGGCGCGAGATGGCTGCGCGGCGCTTGATGCTGGAGGGTTCGCACACCCTGCTGGGCAAGATGATTGCGACATCACTGTACCTGCGCGGTCTCGCATTTGCGGCGGATTTGCTGCAACACAAGGCCGCCGAACTCAAGCCGCACGCGGCGCGACTGGCGGTAATGGTGCAACCGCTGGATCGCGCGGCGCTGAAATTGGATCGCGCGTTCGAGACTGAGTTTGCGTGGCTGGTGCTGGGCATTCAGGATCCGATGCGTGTCAGAAGCGCCCGGCTTGATGACTCTCCATACCTGGAAGTTTACGGCTCGACGCTGTTCTACAAGAAGAATGCGACACGCAATACGTTATATGAAATTTTCTCGGCGATGGGCGCCGCGTCGCTTGCGCCGGCGAGCCATTTTCCGGATGCATGGCGCAAGGTTCCCGCCGTGCCTCGTTTCAGTGAGTATGGGGATTTTTTCGACAACCCGGCAGGAAAAATGATGATGAACATCGCCATGCCGTCCTACGATAGTTTTGTGCGGCGCATACACGACCTGGATGCGTTCAATCGCCTGGTGGGGTTGCGTATCGAAATGCTGGCGGCGGACGTGAGTGCGGCGGGCGCACAGGTTTTCGTCGAAAAATCGGCGGCGCGTTTTTACGATCCGCATAGCGCAAAACCTGTCATGTGGGATGCGGCATCAAAGCGGTTATCCGTGCCGGTCAGCGAAGATACCGTTAAACGCAAGTACATTTTTATCGATAAAGGGCGCGCTTTCGCGCAACTGTAATCATGTCCTCGTTGACGCCCGGCAGCCTCTTGCTGCGCCTCGTTATCTGTCTCGGCGTGACCTGGACGGGCGTGATGCTGCTGGGGCTGATCGGCTATCCGCTGACCGCGCCGGTATGGGGAATGGCGTTCGCGAAGCCCATCGTCGAACTGTTTCCAGCGCTGGGGCGCCTGATTCACTGGCATGCGTTTCACGAGTGGGAGGGCAAAACCTACAAGTACAATCGTACGCATTTGCGCGTGTATTTTGATGGCGATGATGCGTGGTTTTTGGCTGCTGACGTGCTGTCGGTGCTGGATAAAAAGCCGGAGCCCTGGCTCGACACGCGCTTCACGCGCGATGAATACGCAGTCATTCCCGGACGCAAGGACAAAGGTTTTTCGCCGGCGGGCGTGGTCAAGTTGACGCATCTTAGCGAGCACCCGGAAGCGCCAAAATTTCGCCTGTGGTTTGAGCGCGCGGTGGTGTTTACCCTTGAGCGCAAAAAGCAAATGCGCGACGCCGGCGGAAGCTCTTGATTTTTTTGCGGAAACGCGCGCTAAAGTGATAATGTAGGGGTTATGTAAGTTTTTGTTTTTAAAGGAATTTTTATATTCTCTCACGGTGGTGGCAAAGTAGAATAAGCCTCTGTGGAAACACACCGGAGTAACGTGGAGGAACTCCATCATGGCGCGAAATCATCCGTACAACACAGGACTCGACCGGAACGCGGCGAATCACACGCCGCTGTCGCCGTTGTCGTTGTTCGCGCGCACTGCTGCCGTGTATCCCAAGCGCACGGCGGTGATTTACGGTGAACTTCAACTACCATGGGCCGAGGTCTACGCGCGCAGCCGGCGGCTTGCCTCTGCACTAACACAGCGCGGCATCGGCGAAGGCGACACCGTGGCGGCGATGCTGCCGAATATCCCGGCGATGAACGAGGCGCATTTCGGCGTGCCGATGAGCGGTGCGGTGCTGAACACGCTAAACACACGGCTCGATGCCGAAATGATTGCGTTCATGCTTGACCACGGCGAGGCGAAAGTGCTGCTCACCGACCGTGAATTCTCCACGACGATTGAAAAAGCGCTGACGCTCGTGAAGACCAAGCCGCTGGTGATCGATGTCGATGATGCGGCATTCGCGGGCGGCAAGTTGCTGGGTGAAATCGAGTACGAAAAATTTATCGCGGGCGGTGACGCGGAATTTGAGTGGCGCTTACCGGACGATGAATGGAACGCCATTTCGCTCAATTACACCTCCGGCACCACCGGCAATCCCAAAGGCGTGGTGTATCACCATCGCGGCGCGTATCTGAATGCAGTGAGCAATATGCTGAGTTGGGGCATGGCGCCGCACCCGGTGTATTTGTGGACGCTGCCGATGTTTCATTGCAATGGCTGGTGTTTTCCGTGGACCATCGCGGCGGCCGCGGGCACGAATATTTGCTTGCGGCGCGTGGAGGCGCAGGCGATTTTTGATCTGATCCGCGCGCACAAGGTGACGCATTATTGCGGCGCGCCGATCGTGCATAACCTGCTGCTCAATGCGCCTGCCGCGATGAAACAGGGCATCGATCACACGGTGAATTGCCTGGTGGCCGGCGCGGCGCCGCCGGCGGCGATGATCGAAGGGCTGGAGACAATGGGTTTTAATCTCACGCATGTGTACGGCCTGACCGAAACCTACGGCCCGGCGGCGGTGTGCGCCAAACATGAGGACTGGAACGCGATGGCGGTGGAGCAGCGCGCTGAAATGAATGGGCGGCAGGGCGTGGCCTACCACTTGCAGCAGGGCATGACGGTGATGGACCCGGCCACGATGCAGCCGGTGCCGCGCAACGGCGAAACCATGGGCGAGATCATGTTTCGCGGCAACATCACGATGAAGGGCTACCTCAAAAACGAAAAAGCGACCAACGACGCCTTCGCCGGCGGCTGGTTTCACAGCGGCGATCTGGCGGTGATGCAGCCCGACGGCTACGTGAAAATCAAGGATCGCTCCAAGGACATCATTATCTCCGGCGGCGAAAATATATCGTCGATTGTAGTCGAGGATGCGCTGTATCGCCATGCGGCGGTGCTGGCCGCGGCGGTGGTTGCCATGCCCGATGCCAAGTGGGGCGAAGTGCCGTGTGCGTTTGTGGAATTGAAGGAGGGCGCAACGCCCACCGAACAGGAAATCATCGAGCATTGCCGTTCGCGGCTGGCGCGTTTCAAGACGCCGAAGCAGGTGGTGTTCGGCGTGCTGCCGAAAACCTCGACCGGGAAGATACAGAAGTTCGTGCTGCGCGCGCGGGTTATGTCGGCTTCGGCGATTGATACGTGAATAAATACAAGCTGCTGGCGTTCGTGTTGTCGGCGGCGCTTGCCGGCCTCGCAGGCGCGACCAAGACAGTGGTGTTCCTGTTGGCCTCGCTCACCGACGCCTACTGGCATATGTCGGGCGAGGTGGTGTTGATGACACTGCTGGGCGGCCTGGGCACGGTGTTCGGCCCGGTGGTGGGCGCGTTTGTCGTCATCGGGCTGCAAAATCAGTTGGCCGATAAGGTCGGCTCGTGGGTGCAGGTCATCATGGGCGCGATTTTCGTGGTGTGCGTGCTGGCGTTTCGGCGCGGGATTGTGGGCGAACTGATGGCATTGTTTGCGCGCC
>JANPOH010000055.1:0-3188 GCA_031427895.1 Betaproteobacteria bacterium | reverse complement strand
CCGACTTAATCACCTTGCTCCATTTGGCGACTTCAGCCCGGATGAATGCCGTCAATTCCTCCGGCGTGCTGCCGACCGGCTCGGATCCCACGGCGGCCAATTGTTCGATCACTTTGGGCGATCCCACCATGGCGACAATTGCGGGATGCAGTCTTGCGATGATGTCCTTGCCCGTGCCGGCGGGAACCATGATGGCAAACCACTGCGTTGCCTCGTGGCCGGGCAGGGTTTCATTGACGGTGGGCAGATGCGGCGTGAACTTTGAGCGCTTCGCGCCGGAGCTCGCGAGCAACCGCACCTTGCCGTCTTTGGCGTGCGGCAGCACGGTGGGGCCGCTGGCAAAGTGAAACGACACATCGCCGCTCAACACCGCCACCACGCCCGCACTCGGCCCCTTATACGGCACATGCACGATATTGATCCTGGCGAGTTGCTTGAACAGCTCGCCCGCCATGTGCGCGCCGGAGATATTGCCGACCGAAGCGAAGTTCACCTCCCCCGGCTTGCTGCGCGTGAGCGCAATCAGGTCTTTCACCGATTTCACCGGCAGGGAAGGATGCACCGCGAGGATGTAATCCGAGGTGGCAAGCAGTGTGATGGGCGCAAAGTCTTTTACCGCGTCGTACGGCAGATTCGGCACTGCGCTGGGGATAATCGCATTCGGCGCGACGCTGCCCATCAGCAGCGTGTAGCCGTCGGCGGGCGCCCGGGCCGCGGCTTCGGTGCCGATGCGCCCACTCGCGCCGGGCCGGTTTTCCACCACAAAACGCCAGCCGTGATCGTTGCCCAACGCCTGCGCCATGATGCGCGCGGCGGTATCGGTGGCGCCGCCGGGGGTGAACGGCACGATGATGCGGATGAGTTTGGCGGGGTAGGATTGTGCGACTAACGCTAGTGGCAGTGACATGAGCGCAATCGCCACTGAAGCAACAAGTCCGGCACACAGAGTGGATGATTTCATGTCGTATCCGCCGATTTGAATGACGAGTTCCTGCTCACGGGTGAATTCGTTTCTGCCTCGCGAATCGCCCGCCAGATGCGCTCCGGCGTCGCCGGCATTTCAATGTGTTTCACCCCGTATTCGGACAGCGCATCGACGACTGCGTTGATCGCCACGCCGAGCGCGGGCGTGGTGCCGCCTTCGCCGGCCGGTCGAATGCCGAGCGGATGCGTGGTGCTGGGCACCTCGGTAATTTCCGTATCGAAAAACGGAAAGTTATCCGCCCGCGGCATGGCGTAATCCATGAACGAGCCGGTGAGCAGTTGTCCGCTGGCGGCATCGTAATGAATCTGTTCCAGCAACGCTTGCCCCACGCCCTGCACTATGCCGCCATGCACCTGCCCGTGAATAATCATCGGGTTCACCGCGCGGCCCACGTCATCCACCGCCGAGTAATGCACGATCTCCAGCGTGCCCAAGGCGGGGTCAATCTCGACTTCGCACACGTGGCAGCCATAGGGAAAACTCGGCGTGTGATCCGTCACGTCGGAGAAAGCCGCCAGCGGGCCGCGCAGATCGTCGGGCAAGTCATTCAGTTGCCGTGCGGCAGTGGCGGCTTCGGCGAGGCTGACCGCTTGCGCGGCGCCGCCCGCCTTAAAGTTGCCGTTTTCAAACTGAATGGTACTCGGATCACACTCCAGCAAACGCGCCGCGATACGCTTGCCCTTGGCGATAATCTGCTGCGCTGAATTCCAGATCACCACGCTGCCCATGCGCATGCCGCGCCCGGAATGCGTGCCGCCGCCGACTTGCACGATGTCCGTGTCGCCCACGATCAGCCGCACGTTGTCGATAGGTACGCCCAACCATTCGTTGATAAGCTGGGCAAAACTGGTTTCATGACCTTGCCCGTTGGACACAATGCCGAGCACGACATCCACTTTGCCGTCAGGGTGAACGGTCAATTCCGCGCGTTCACGTGGGATACCGGTGGCGGTATCCACGTAATTGGCGACGCCGATGCCGCGACACTTGCCGCGTTTTTTCGCCTCGGCGCGGCGTGCGGCAAAGCCATTCCAGTCGCCACGCTTGAGGGCTTTTTCCATTGCGTCGTGATAGTCGCCGCTGTCGTAGATCATGCCGAACGGATTGGTGTACGGCAGCTCCGCCGATTTCAGCAGATTCTTGCGGCGCAATTCGGCGCGGTCAAAACCAAAATCGCGCGCGGCGATATCAATCAATCGCTCCATCACATATATCACCTCGGGGCGGCCCGCGCTGCGATAGGGGCGCGTGAGCATGGTGTTGCTCACCACGCCGCGCGCGCCAAAATGCGCGGCGGGTATGCGATACAGGCTCGACATGATCTCGACGCCTTTTTTCAGCGGTCCGTAATTGGTCGGATGCGAACCCTGATTGCTGATGTTCATGCCGCGCATGGCGAGGAAATTACCTTCGGCATCAAGCGCCAGTTCCGCGCTCACCGCCAGATCGCGCGCCTGGTAATCGCTGGCGAAGGCCTCGCTGCGATCACAGGTCCATTTCACCGCGCGGCCCACGCGGCGCGCCGCCCACGGCAGCAGGCCGAACACCGGGGAAATCATGCCGCGCGTGCCGAAATTGCCGCCGATGTCGTCCATCAGCACGCGCACTTTCTCCGCCGGCACATCGAGCATTTTCGCAAGATCGGCTTTCAGCCGTACCGCGCCGCCGCTGCCGGCGTGCAGTGTGTAGCGTTGGGTCGCAGCATCATAGCCAGCGACGGCGGCGCGCGGCTCCATCGGCACGACGACGACGCGTTGGCTGACGAGATCGCGGACTTCGACGATGTGGGCCGCGCGCTCGAATGCGGACCGGGTGGCGTCGGCGTCGCCCAAGCCCCAGCGGAACGCGATATTGCTCGGGGCTTCGGGCCACAATTCGGGGGCGCCGGGCGCGATGGCGCGACGCACGTCGACGACGATCGGGTGCGCGCGCCACCTGATGGCGACGGCCTCGACCATCGCCTCGGCACCAGCGCGCGTATCGGCGACGCACAGCGCCACACACTGCCCGGCGTGGCGCACGCGCGTGCGCGCCAGGCATTCCCACGGCGGCGTGCGCGGGGGACGGCCTTCGGCATCGGTCAGTCGTGGAGCCACGGGAATGGGTTTCAATCCAGCGCGGGCGGCGTGCTCACCGGTCAGCACCATCCGTGCGCCCGGCACCGTCATGGCGGCTGCACTGTCGATGGCCACGATGTCGGCAT
>JANPOH010000054.1:0-5417 GCA_031427895.1 Betaproteobacteria bacterium | reverse complement strand
TGGGGCTTAAGCAGGTAAAAATCACCGGGTTTGCACGAATTTATGGGCCAAATCAGCGTTTTCTGGGGTTGGTTGAGGTGGGCGAAGGCGGACGCACGGTGCCGCACCGCATGCTGGCTCAGAATGCCGCAATAAGCGCCTCGATGAGTGATGTAATGCTTGAGAAAACACACGGTTAGCGGGTAAAATACCGGGTTTTCGAGCGGAGAAATAACATGGCGGTAACAACCCCCCAAAAGGCCAAGGTCGTGGCCGATTACCAACGCAAAGCTGGCGACACCGGATCTCCTGAGGTGCAGATCGCGCTGTTGACCGCGCGCATCGTTGATCTGACGGAGCATTTTAAAGCGCACGTCAAGGATCATCACTCGCGTCGCGGCTTGCTGCGCATGGTGAGCAAGCGCCGCAAATTGCTGGACTATTTGAAGACCAGCAATACGGGTCAGTACCGTAACGTGATTGACCGGTTGGGATTACGTAAATAACTACGCAAATAAGTTTCGTCAGTAGTCCGTAATCAACACCTACAAGATTACCCGCCATGCCGGGAACCCATGCACAACCATCCGCGCGCGTTTGCGTCGGGTGTTTTTCGTGCATATGGCTCCGGGTAGCAGCTTCGTGCTTCGTTATGGGTGCAGTAGGGTGCAGTAGGGTGCAGTAAAACCGAAGACCGCTGTGTAGCGGTCTTTTTGTTTGTTAGGGTGTTATGGTGGACAGGGTTCGGAATTCCCGGCGGCAGTCTATTGAAAATTGAACATTGAGGATAGTGAATTGAGTCACGTTAAAAAGTCAATCATGTGGGGGCGTCATCAGTTGACGCTGGAGACCGGAGAAATCGCGCGCCAATCAGGCGGTGCGGTGCTGGTGACGATCGAAGAAACCGTGGTGCTGGTCACCGTGGTGGCAAAGCGCAAAGCCAAGGAAGGACAGGATTTTTTCCCGTTGACGGTGGATTACCAGGAAAAAACCTACGCCGCGGGGAAAATTCCCGGTGGATTTTTCCGCCGTGAAGGCCGGCCGTCGGAAAAAGAAATTCTGACCTGTCGCCTGATCGACCGTCCGCTGCGTCCGCTGTTCCCGGATGGTTTCTACAACGAAGTGCAGGTCATTGCCACGGTGATGTCGTCCAACAGCGAAATCGATGCCGACATTCCGGCGATGATAGGCGCGTCGGCGGCGATGGCGATTTCCGGCGTGCCGTTTCAGGGGCCGATTGCCGCCGCGCGCGTGGGCTTCATCAACGGCGGTTACGTGCTGAACCCCACGCAGACCGAACTCAAAACCTCGCAGCTTGATCTGGTCGTCGCCGGCACGCAGCAAGCCGTGCTGATGGTGGAATCCGAGGCGCAGATGTTGTCCGAAGACATCATGCTTGGCGCGGTGATGTACGGCCACGAGCAAATGCAGGTCGTGATTAACGTGATTCACGAAATGGTCGAAGAAGCCGGCAAGCCGCTGTGGGATTGGGCGCCCGCGCCGAAGGACGACGCGCTGATCGCGCGTATCACGGCAATCGCGGACAAAGATTTGAATGCCGCGTTCCAAATGAAGGAAAAGCAGGCGCGCTCCGCCGCGATTGACGATATCTGGAAGCGTGTGCATACCGAAGTGGGGGTGGGCGGCGAAGGCGGCCCTGACGCCAATGTGGTGGGTGAAATCTGTTTTGCGCTGGAATCGAAAATCGTGCGCGGACAAATTCTCAATGGCGAGCCGCGTATCGACGGTCGTGATACGCGCACGGTGCGTCCGATCACGATTCGCAACAGCGTGTTGCCGCGCACCCATGGCTCCGCGCTATTCACGCGCGGCGAAACGCAGGCGCTGGTGGTGGCGACTCTCGGCACTGCGCGCGACGAGCAGCGCATTGATGCGTTGATGGGGGAAATCAAAGACCGTTTCATGCTTCACTACAACATGCCTCCGTATGCCACCGGCGAAACCGGTCGCGTGGGCACGCCCAAGCGCCGCGAAATCGGCCATGGCCGGCTCGCCAAGCGGGCCTTGATGGCGGTGCTGCCCAAGGCGGATGAGTTCGCGTATTCGATCCGCCTGGTCTCGGAAATCACCGAGTCGAACGGTTCCAGCTCGATGGCGTCGGTGTGCGGCGGCTGTCTCGCGCTGATGGATGCGGGCGTGCCGCTCAAGGAGCATGTGGCGGGCATCGCGATGGGCCTGATTAAAGAGGGCAACCGCTTTGCCGTGTTGTCGGACATTCTGGGTGATGAAGATCACCTGGGCGACATGGATTTCAAAGTGGCCGGTACTGCCACGGGCATTACCGCGCTGCAAATGGACATCAAGATCACCGGCATCACCAAGGAGATCATGCACGCCGCGCTGGTGCAGGCGCGCGAGGGCCGCTTGCATATTCTGGATAAAATGCGCGGCGCGCTGGACACGCCGCGCACGGCGCTCTCCGCGTGGGCGCCGCGCATGATTACGTTCAAGATCAAGCCCGACAAGATCCGTGACGTGATCGGCAAGGGCGGCGCGGTGATTCGCGCGCTGACCGAGGAGACCGGTACCACCATCGACATTCAGGACGATGGCTCGGTGACGATCGCCTGCGTGTCGGCCGAAGGCGGTGAAGCGGCGCGCAAGCGCATCGAAGAAATCACCGCGGATGTCGAAGTCGGCAAGATTTACGATGGCACGGTGCTGAAGCTGCTTGATTTCGGCGCGATCGTCAGCGTGCTGCCGGGCCGCGACGGCTTGTTGCACATTTCGCAGATCGCCAACGAGCGTGTGAACGCCGTGGCCGATCATCTGAAGGAAGGCCAGGCGGTAAGGGTCAAGGTGCTGGAGGCCGACGAGAAAGGCCGGCTGCGTTTGTCGATGAAGGCCGCGGCGGCGGAAGCCGGGCAGACGGCGTAATACCAATTCCATTTCTTTGGATAAATAATTATGTCGTTCTACCATCCTTGTGATTACGGAACATTAGCTTACTATTGAAATAGAAATGGAATAAATTCAGGTCGTTTTTGTCAAAAAAAAGGGCAACCCGTATCGGGTTGCCCTTTTTTATTTGGCGTCGAGAGATTACATCGGATTACATCGACATGGCGCTATTTCGCCACTTGTTTTTCGCGCAACTCGTCGAGCGTCTTGCAGTCGATGCACAGCGTCGCCGTTGGGCGCGCCTCCAGCCGCTTCAAGCCGATTTCAACGCCGCATTTTTCACAGTAGCCGTAGTCGCCTGCCGCGATTAGCGCGATGGTTTCATTGATTTTCTTGATGAGTTTGCGCTCGCGGTCGCGGTTGCGAAGCTCCAGCGACATATCCGATTCCTGGGTGGCGCGATCGTTGGGATCGGCGAATATCGTGGCTTCGTCCTGCATCGTATGCACGGTGCGGTCGATGTCCTGACTTAGTTCGCGTTTCTGGCTGTCCAGAATTTGCCGGAAATGCGCGAGCTGCCGGGGGTTCATATACGCCTCTTTCCCCTTGGGCTTGTATGCGGGAGCTGCTTTGTTCGGGTCGGTCGCCATGGAAGCCATTCAATGCACTCTAAAAAACGGTTTAATAGCAGAAATAAATAAGGGCTGCAAGCGTGTCCCCGATAGCGTCTTAAACACGCTCCCAGCACCG
Organism: Betaproteobacteria bacterium; assembly: GCA_031427895.1. Classification (GTDB taxonomy): domain Bacteria; phylum Pseudomonadota; class Gammaproteobacteria; order Burkholderiales; family SG8-41; genus UBA5216. The sequence continues at coordinate 1,826 of JANPOH010000054.1, read as the reverse complement.
CGTCGGCCCGCATTTTACATTGACCGGGGGTATTGCGGAGCGTATATTACGCCCCTTTCCGTGCCCGGCTTCTCTGCAAAGATAGCAGTGCCCGTAGCTCAACCGGATAGAGCACCGGCCTTCTAAGCCGGGGGTTGTGGGTTCGAGTCCCGCCGGGCGCGCCAAATGAGTCAATCGTGGCGCGAGTGCAGGTTTCAATGGTGGCTGTAGCTCAGCTGGTAGAGTCCTGGATTGTGATTCCAGTTGTCGCGGGTTCGAGTCCCGTCAGCCACCCCATTTTCCCTTTGTTTCGCTGGGGTTTTCCGCATTGTAGCCGAGGGAATGGCCCGGCACCCTCTTGTTGTGTATCGTCGCTATTCAGAGAATTCCCTCCGCTGCGCTTTCTCAAGATTCCTGGGGATGTGGCTTTAGATCAAATGGACGCTTGCCCAAGCACGCCGTATTGATTTGCCCAGCGACCGACGGCCAGGGTTGGCTGATTGTGCGGATGAGGAGGTGGTCAATGGTCGCCGAAACAGGTTGCGTATACATCGACATCGCATGAATCGCATGAATCGCATGAGCCGCGCTGCGTATATGCCTTCGTCTCGTTCGGATTACTTGATGACCTCCGCGGATTTCAAAATCGACGTTCAAGTAGATTGCCAACGGAGTATTAGCGCTCCCCATTTTTTCCAGCGCTCATTTTCTTTCTTGCTGAACATGGCAAGCAGTGGTGGTGTGATGGCCCGGACATGGGGTGGATCACCCATGAAATGGTCGTGCCTGGGGTGCGGCACATTAATTTGCACCTTTGCTCCGGCTTTGCACACTCGGTACAGCTCTTGGATGATGCCGAAGAAAACCCGAGTTTCCCTGCCCAAATGCTCCAGCGAATGATGAAATAGGACTTCATCAACCTCGTTTGTGCCGGCTGGATCGCTGCCGCCGTGGTTATAGCGCAAACCTACCCCGCTAAACCGATGCGCTTTGTTGTGCCGCAGCCGCCCGGTGGCGGCGCGGACATCGTGGGCCGTATTGTTGCGCTGAAATTGCAGGAGGCGCTCGGCCAGCAGGTTATCGTGGATAACCGCAGCGGCGCCGGCGGCATCGTCGGGACGGAACTGGTGGCGCGCGCGCCTGCGGACGGCTACACGCTGTTGCTGGGTTATACCGGCGTGCTGACCATCAACCCGAGTCTGCACAAGCAGTTGCCGTATCGCCCGCTGGAGGATTTCGCGCCGGTAAGCGTAGCGGCATCGAGTCCGCTGATTACTGGCGGTCAGTCCGCTGCAAAAAATCAACACGGTCGCTGAACTGGTCGCGGCTACCAAGGTGCGCTCGGCGCCGATGACATACGGCTCACCGGGCAATGGTTCGTTGCACCACCTTTCCACCGAATGGCTGAGGTCAGCCACGGGCATTCAACTGGTGCAATGTGCCGTACAAGGACTTCAATTCATTTAACGCCGTGATCGCGGGCGAAGTCGGGATGGCGTTTGTCAGCGTGGTGGGCGGGCTGCCGCACGCGCGGTCCGGGCGGGTGAAGGTGGTCGCCATCACCAGCAAGGCGCGCTCGCCGCTGCTGCCCGATGTGCCGCCGCTCGCCGACACCGTGCATGGGATTGAAGCGGCCAACTGGTTCGGTGCGCTCGCGCCGCGCGGATTGATTAGCACAGGGTTGCGCGAAAAATAGCGGGCAGGCGCAGGGCAATTGCATCAAACAGCCACCAACCCAAGTAACTGCTCGCGGTAAGAGTCGCTGGTTGATGCGACCAGACGCCGGGTCTTGATTCCACCCTTGCGGGATTTATCCAGCCGGAAGATATTGAGCGCCATGCGGCGCA